>NZ_JAOTQU010000015.1:0-169584 GCF_025685765.1 Pseudomonas sp. PDM13
GCGTGTAGGTCGGGTGCAACCCGACATTTACCCTGCACGGCGCCCGCGGGTTTCACCCGCCCTACGGGCTTGGTACCGAACCAGCCGAAGAGCTTCGCGAGCAGAGCTCGCTCCTACGGTGTCTTCCTGCCCCCCACCTCACTCGACGGAGGAAGAAAGCGACCTCGACCCTATGCAGGGCGTGGCGTTGGTAGGAGCGAGTTCTACTCGCGAAAGGCCCGCAGGGTATTGGTGGGCCCTACGGGCTGAGCTCGAAATTTTCTAACCGAACAAGAGCGGTGGGCTGAAGCCCACCCTACGGTGCTGTCCCCCACCTCGCTCGACGTCTGGGAGGACTAGCCCGCCAGCACCTCGGCGAACAGCTGCCGCAGGTTATCCACATCGTTGGCGGCCAGCTGGCGCAGCTGCAGCGCGAGCTGTGCATAACTCGGCGCGGGCGGCAGGTTGAGGTGTTGCGGCAGCACCTCGTCGCCATCGCTGACCAGCAGCGCGAAGTGCACGCTGTTCTCCAGCTCGCGGGTGTTGCCCGGCCAGGGGTAGCTCTCCAGCGCGGCCTGGGCGGCGGTGCTGATCAAGGGCAGCGGCAGGTCCAGGCGCTGGGCGTAGATGCCGAGGAAGTATTCGGCCAGGGGCAGGATGTCGTCCGGGCGCTCGCGCAGCGGCGGCAGCTCGACGCGGCCTTCATCCAGGTACTGGTACAGGCGCTCGTTGAACTTGCCGGCGGCCACCGCCTTGGCCAGGTCGATGCTGGTGGCGGCCACCAGGCGGGCGTCCACCGGGGTCGGTTGGGCGGCGCCGACGCGGGTCACCTCGCGGCTTTCCAGGGCCGCCAGCAGCTTGGCCTGCAAGGGCAGCGGCAGGTCGCCGATCTCGTCGAGGTAGAGGGTGCCGCCGTTGGCCGAGCCGAACCAGCCGGCACGGCTGCTGGCCGAGCCCGCATGGGCACCCGGGGCGTGGCCGAAGAGTTCGGCCTCGGCGTAGACCTTGCTGATGGCGCTGCAGCTCACCGCCACGAACAGCCCCGGGCGTTCACTGCCCTTGTGGATCTGCCGCGCCAGCAACTCCTTGCCAGTGCCGGTCTCGCCCTGGATCAGCACCGGCACGGCGGCCGGCGCCAGTTGCTCCACCTCCTCGCGCAGGCGCCGCGAGCGGGCATCGACGAACACCAGCGCGCGGGCGCGGATGCTCAGGGGGCTGCGGTCGGCATCGGCGAAGCTCAGCAGGGGCTGGCCGGTATGGTCCTGGGTCATGAACGAAATCTCCCGCCGGACCCTGGCTGCGAAGCAGCGGGCCCTGGCGTCACATTGAAAAATGAACCTGTTCGGGATCGAGCGGGCCAGAGAAGAACAAGGCGAAAACAGCTGAAGGCGCAGACTTCACGAGCTGCAAATGAGCAAGCCCGAAGCCGTTTTCAACGCCGTTGTTCCGACGCACAACCGATCCTGGGCAGGTGCTCAGGCGCGCTTGCGGGTCAGTTGCTCGATGCGACCCTGCAGCCGGTAGAGGTAGGCGAACCCCTGCTCCCAGAGATGGTGACCGGACTTCACGTTGATATGCCCGGCACCGGCGAGGATGGCCGGCTCGGCGCCCCAGTGGCGCGCCAGCTCCAGCGCACGCGGGGTGCTGGCGGCGTGGTCGTTGTCCGAGCCCACCAGCAGCGTGGGGAACGGCAGCGAGGCCCGGGGAATCGGGGCAAAGCCCTGCAGCGGTTCGGGGCAGCCGGGGCGTTCGACGTCGGCCGGCGCTACCAGCAGTGCGCCGCGTACCCGGCGCAGCACATCCGGGTCGGCCTGCCGGGCCCAGTGGGCGACGGTGACGCAGCCCAGGCTGTGGGCGATTAGGATCACCGGCGTGCGCTCGGCATCGATGGCGCGCTCCAGCGCCGCGACCCAGGCGTCCCGCTCGGGGAGGTCCCAATCGGCCTGCTCGACGCGGCTGGCGTTGGGCAGGGTGCGTTGCCAATGGCTCTGCCAATGCTCGTCTGGCGAGCCCTGCCATCCCGGCAGGATCAGGTAACGAATGGCCTGGCTGCGCATGGCGAGCCCTCCGTGCAATGTTTCGACGAGGAGGAGTCTAGGGGCTGCCCATATATCTGTTAAGGAATAAGAATTTATTTACTTATGCATTATTAGCTTATTCACAAAAGGTCCCATCGGGTTCGCGGGCGCGAACTTGTAGGATGTGGGCTTCGCTCCAATCACCCGGACCGGGACGCGGCGCCATGCAGATCGACGACGAACTCACCCTGAAGAAGCTGCAGACCTTCCTCGCCTTCATGCGCACGGGCAACCTCTCCCGCGCGGCGGCCGAGCTGAACACCAGCAACGTCAGCGTGCACCGCGCCATCCACTCCCTGGAGAGCGCCCTGCGCTGCCCGCTGTTCAAGCACGAGGGGCGCAACCTGACGCCGCTGGAAAGTGCCTTCGTGCTGGAGGAACGTGCGCAGAAGCTGGTGCAGGAGGTGCTCGAGACCGTGCGCCTGACCCGCGAGGCGGCGGGCTTCTCGGCCGAGCGCTTCAAGCTCGGCTCGCTCTATTCGCTGACGGTGAAGACGGTGCCGCAGCTGATCATGGGCCTGAAGCTGCGGCGCAGCGAGCTGAACATCGACCTGATCCTCGGCTCCAACGTCGACCTTTTCTACAAGCTGAAGAACATGGAGCTGGACGCCATCCTGGTGTCCCTCGACGAGGGCGTGAGCGACGCCGATTGCGAGCAGCTGCCGCTGTTCTCCGACGATATCTTCCTCGCCGTGCCCACCGACTCGCCCTTCGCCGATCAGCCCGACGTGGACCTGGCGGACCTCGCCGACTCCACCTTCATCACCCTGACCCAGGGCTTCGCCACCCACCGCGACGGCAGCCGGGTGTTCCAGCAGGCGGGCTTCGAGCCGAAGGTGGCGATGCAGGTGAACGACATCTTCACCCTGCTCAGCATGGTCAGTTCCGGGGTGGGTTACGCCCTGCTGCCGGGGCGCATCGCGGCGGTGTACGAGAACCGCGTGAAGCTGATCCCGCTGCAGGCGCGCTACCGCCTGCAGCAGCACATAGGCGTGGTCTTCCTCAAGGCCAAGGAGCGCGACCCGAACCTGCTGGCGCTGCTCGCCGAATGCCGGATGTACAGCCTGGCGCGCGGGGGTTGAAGGCGGCGCCAGAGACGTAGCCCGGGCTTCAGCCCGGGAGCGCCGAGCGCCCCCTTAGAGCATCACCCACTGCAGCACCGCCAGCAGCGGCAACAGCACGGCGCAGGACCAGAGCATGTAGCCGAAGAAGCTCGGCATCTTCACCCCGCGCTGCTCGGCGATGGCCTTGACCATGAAGTTCGGTGCGTTGCCGATGTAGGTCATGGCGCCCATGAACACCGAGCCCATTGAGATGGCCAGCAGCGTCTGCGGCAGCTTTTCCATCATCACCTGGGCGTCGCCGGCGGCGAGGTTGAAGAACACCAGGTAGGTGGGCGCGTTGTCGAGGAAGCTGGAGAGCACCCCGCTCATCCAGAAGTACATGGTGTCCAGCGGCTGGCCATCGGCGCCGGTGACGGCGGCAACCACCGCCGCCAGGTGACCTTCGCTGCCGGCACGGAGGATGGCGATCACCGGGGTGAGGGTGATGAAGATGCCGGCGAACAGCTTGGCCACCTCGACGATCGGCCCCCAATTGAATTCGTTGCCCTTGCGTGCCCAACCCGGCGTCAGCCACAGCGACAGCCCCGCCAGGGCCAGCAGCAGGCCGTCGCGTACCAGGTTCTGCAGTTCCACGCGGGTGCCCAGCAGGTCGAAACCGATGCCCGGCTTCCACACCCCGGAGAGCAGCACCGCGCCGACCACGCCGGCCAGCAGCAGGAAGTTGAACTGCCCGTGCACGTACAGCGGCGCATCGGGGGTGGGGTCGACGGGGGTCAGCTCGTTCTCGCGGCTGAACAGGTAGCGGTCGATCACATAGAAGATCGCCAGCAGCGGCACGGCCAGGGCCAGCACCGGCAGGGCCATGTGCTTGAGGGTCCAGAAGAAGTCCACGCCCTTGAGGAAGCCGAGGAACAGCGGCGGGTCGCCCAGGGGCGTGAGGCCACCCCCGACGTTGGCCACCAGGAAGATGAAGAACACCACCACGTGGGCGTTGTGCCGGCGGTTGTCGTTGGCACGCAGCAGCGGGCGGATCAGCAGCATGGCCGCGCCCGTGGTGCCCATCACCGAGGCCAGCAGCGTGCCCAGGGCCAGCAGCCGGGTATTGAGCCCGGCCGAGCCGTGCAGGTTGCCCTGCACCAGGATGCCGCCGGAGATGGTGAACAGCGCCAGCAGCAGCACGATGAAGGGCAGGTACTCGCCGAACAGCACGTGCACGCCCATGGCCAGCGTCGCATGGGCGCCGAAGTCGAGGACGAAGGGCACCAGGAACAGCGCCGTCCAGGCGGCGGTGATCTTGCCGAAATGGTGGTGCCAGAGGTCACCGGCGAAGATCGGCAGCAGCGCGATGCTCAGCAGGATGCCGGCGAACGGCAGCGCCCAGAGCAGGCTGAGGCTGGCGCCATCGACCTCGGCGGCCTGGGCGACGGCGGGTAGAAGCAGAAAGGGGATGAGCAGGCAGGCACGCAATGAAGGCATCGGAGGCAACCAGGCTGGGCGAGAGGAAAACGGTGCGGCGCCCCAGCGGGCCGCCGCACCCCGAAAGACGGGGGATGCTAAACCAAAGCGCCTCCCCCACCTAGCGCCGCTCAGCCCATCAGCCCGCGCATGGCAAAGAACAGCACCGACGGGCCCATCAAGCAGCCCAGCGCGGTGTAGAACGCAGCGGTCAGGCAACCATAGGGCACCAGCTTCGGATCGGTGGCCGCGAGGCCGCCGGCCACGCCGCTGGAAGTGCCCATCAGGCCGCCGAAGATCACTGCCGTGCGCGGGTTGTTGAGGCCGATCAGCGGCGCCACGAAGGGCGTTGCCACCATCACCAGGATGGCTTTCACCAGGCCAGCGGCGATGGACAGCGCCATCACCTCGGAGCTGGCACCGATGGCCGCGCCGGTGACCGGCCCGACTATGTAGGTGACCGCCCCGGCGCCGATGGTGGTGAGGCTGACCACGTCCGTGTAGCCGAAGGCCAGGGCCACGCCGACACCGGCGACGAAGGAGGAGCCGATGCCGACGAACAGCGAGATCACCCCGGAAACCCCGGCGCGCTTGAGCTCCTCGATGTTCACCCCGAAGGCCGTGGCGACGATGGCGAAATCGCGCAGCATGGCGCCCCCCAGCAGGCCGATGCCCGACAGCAGGGAGATGTCCACCAGGCCCTTCTGCCCGCCGGTGACCACGCCACCCACATAGGACAGCACCAGGCCGAGGAAGATGGCGATGGCCGAGCCGTGCAGGCGCCCACGGGTGAGCTTGTCGGAAAGCCAGTAGGACAGCCACATGGTCACGCCGATCACAGCGAAGCCGCTGATCAGCCCGTAGCCGTTGATCACTTTCAACATGGATTCGTACATGGCGGTCACCGTTGCGCGTGGGTCAGGGGCTCAGCGGGGGCCGCCGAGGGCTTCTTTTGCCCGAGCCTGTCCAGCACCGGAACCATGGCGAAGCCCAGCACCACCGCAGCGACGCCGGCGAGGATCGCCATCGGCCCGCCGGAGAGCGCGCCGAGCACGTTCTGCTGGGCGGCCATGGCGACCACGATGGGGATGTAGACCGCGCTCCAGAACTCCACGCCCTGTTCGGACTTGGCGCTCATCAGGCCGCGTTTGTTGAGGTAGCTGCCGATGAAGATCAGCAGCAGCATGGCGATGCCCACGCCGCCGACGTTGGCGGGGACACCGAGCAGTTTGCCCAGCAGCTCTCCGATGAAGAGGCCTGCCAGGGTGCACAGGGCGAGAAAGGCGACACCGTAGATGATCATTGTTGTTGTCCTCGGTTCTGTCGAAGTTGTTGTTCTTGTGCTTCGAATCGCGCGGGGGTTCAGGGCGTTCGACCTACCTCCCGACGCAGCAGGGCGTCCAGCGTATCGCGGCGGGTGCCCTGGAAAGCGATCACCGTACCTTGGTCGAATACGCGCCGCGCCAGGCCGCTGAGCACGGCGCCGGGGGGCAGTTCGATGTGCAGGCGCACGCCGCGTTCATAGGCGTTGCGCAGGGTGCCGTGCCAGTCGACGACGCGGCACATGTTGAAGGCGAGGTCGTCGCGCAGGCGCTCGGGGTCGTGGATCGGCCGCGCGGTGGTGCCGCTGAGGTAGCCGAGTTGCGGGCGATGCACCTGGACCCCGGCGAAGGCCGCAGCCAGCTCGCGGGCCGGTGCCTCCAGCAACGCGCAGTGGGACGGCACGCTGACCGCCAGGCGCTTCGCCAGGCCGGCACCCAGGCTGCGGGCGCGGGCGGCGACGGCGGCCATGGCGGCGTCGCTGCCGGCGATCACCTGCTGGTTGTCGGCGTTGATATTGGCCAGGAACACCGTGCCTTCGGCCTCCGCGATCAGGCGTTCCAGGGTGCCCAGGTCGAGCCCGCCGATGGCGGTCATGCCGAAGCCCTGTGGATAAGCCTGTTGCATCAGCTCGCCGCGCAGGGCCACCAGGCGCAGCGCATCGGCGAATTCCAGGGCACCGGCGACCACCGCCGCCCCGTAGGCGCCGATGGACAGGCCGGCCACGTAATCCGGCGCCGGGCTCTCCCTCAGCAGCAGGCGGGCGCAGGCAACGCCGGTGATCAGCAGGCACAGCTGCACGGCGCGGGTGCCTTGTAGCGCCTCGGCCGAGTCCAGCGCCAGCACGTCTTCGCCCAGCGCCACGCTGGCCTCGTCCAGGCAGGCGCGTGCTTCGGGGGGCAACTGGTGGAGCATGCCCACCTGCTGCGCACCCTGGCCGGGGAAGGCGAAGAGGCTGCTCACGCCACGCACTCCAGGGCCTGCCAGGGGTTATCCACAAGGCGCGCGCCCTCTGCGCACTTGAGCAGTACGCGGCGTGAATCGCCGGCCCATTCGCGGAGGGCGACGGCGCCGAACGGGGTTTCCAGTTGCAGGTCGATGCGGCAGCGGGCGCGTTCGAGGAGCGCCAGCAGCTCACGGGCACGCTGGCGCACGAAGGGTTCGGGGGTGCGCAGCACCAGGTCGAGATCGCTTTCGGCATGCAGCACTGGCACGCCGGTGGCCAGCTCGAAACCGACGCCGCCGGTGGGGCCCCAGGCGAGGCCGGTGGCTTCCAGCTGCGGCATGAGGTCCACCAGTGCGCGCAGCGCCGGCCAGTGCCCGGACGTGCGCGGGCGCAGTTGCTCCGGGCTGACGCAACGCTGGATGGCGGCAAGGGGCATCAGCGTGGCGAAGCGCTGTTCGCGGCTGGCGCCACGCAGGCCCACGGCGACCCGACCCGGCTCGCACAGCGCGCGGCGCACCACCACCGGCTGGCCGGCGGCGAGTACCTGCCGCGCCCAGGCCGGGGCCTCGGCGGGCAGCTGCTCGGGGGCAAGGCCCCAGAGCAGATCGTGTGGGCGTGGAAGGGTCATCAGCGACTCCCGATCACAGGTAGTTGGGCGCCACGCGCAGCGCGGCCCAGCGGTTCACGGCTCAGCCTTGCCACTGCGCCCGCAGCATCGCCCGCACCTTCGCCGAGGCCGCGCGGTTCTCGGCGCCGAGGCGCCCGCGCAGGTCGGTGGTGGTGCCGATGTCCGCCACCGCCCGCACCAGGCAATCGCTCACCCGGGCGACATCGGCGGCAGCGGGCTGCTCGACGTTATCCACAGCCAGGCGCTCCCAGAGCAGGCCGAGGGAGGCGTAGTTGTCGAGGTCGTAGGCCATGGGCGGGATGGTGGCGGCGAGGGCTTCGAGGTCGTCGACGCTGCGCAGGGTGATGCGTGCGGCGGCGGCCTTGCCCATGGCGTGGACCATCACCCCGGCGTCATCCAGGGCGATCAGGCGCTGGGCCTGGTAGCCATGGGCGAGGAAGGCGCCGGACATGGCCTTGCCCACCAGCAGGCCGATCACCGGGTGCCCGGCGAGGCGGGCGCGGGCATAGGCGTCCACCGCACCGGCCAGGGCCTGGTGGATGCCCAGGGCCTCCTCGCGGCGGCCGTAGGCCTGGCTGGGTACGTCCACCACCGCCACCAGCACGCGCTTGGTGCCGCGCCCAGCGTCGGCCTCGATGGCGTCATCCACCGCCTTGGCCAGGCCCCAGCCTTCCAGCAGGCCCACCTCGCCGTTGCGGGCGCGGGGGAAGGGGTTGGCGGCATCCGCCACCACGGCGATGAAGCGCGCGGCGCGGCTGCCCACCTCGCCGTCGATGACCTTCACCGAAGCCGGATAGCCGGCTTGTTCGCTGTCGCCTGCCAGGGCGTGCAGCCACTGCATTCCACGGCTCATTGCGGTTCTCCCGTGTAGAGGGCGCGCACGGCGGCGGCGTCCAGTTGTGCGCAGTCATCGCCCAGGCGCGCCAGGCGTTCGAGGAACCAGGCATGCCGGCGGCTGCGGGGCAGCGCCTGCTCGTCCCTGGCCAGCAGGCCGCCGAGGGCCTCGCGGATGGCGTCGATATCGTCGGCGACATAGCCATCCACCAGTTGGCTGGCCATGCGTTGCTCGCCGCCGGTGAGGCTCCAGATGAAGGGCCGGTCGCGGGAGTCGTATTCCTCGATGCCGGCTTCCTGCTCGATCACCTGCGGGCCGTTGAGGCCCAGGCGCGCTTCGCGGGTGACCAGCAGGTGGCTGCACAGCCCGGCGGCGATGGACATGCCGCCGAAGCAGCCCACCGGCCCTGCCACCAGGCCGACCACCGGCTGGTACTGGCGCAGCTCGACGATGGCGGCCTGGATCTCGGCGATGGCCGCCAGGCCCAGGTTGGCCTCCTGCAGGCGCACGCCACCGGTTTCCAGCAACAGCACGGCGCAGGTGGGAATGCCCTTGCGGTTTTCCTCGGCGGCCAGCTCCAGCAGGCCGGCGATCTTGGCGCCGCCCACCTCGCCCATGCTCCCGCCCTGGAAGGCGCCCTCGATGGCGGCGATCACCGCCGGCAGGCCATTGATGCTGCCCTTGGCCACCACCACGCCGTCGTCGGCCTGGGGGACGATGCCCTGGCGCGGCAGCCAGGGGGAGACGAGCCGCTCGAAGGGCCCCACCAGCTCGCGGAACGAGCCCGGGTCGAGCAATTCCCGGGCGCGCTGGCGGGCGCCCAGTTCGACGAAGCTGCGGGTGGCCAGCAGGCGTGCGTTGTCAGTCATGGGTCACCTCCTCCAGGGCCTGCTCCAGGCGCAGGCGCACCACGCCGGGGGTGGCGCCGAAATCGTGGATGTCGATGCACAGGGCCGGCAGCGACTGGCCGGCGAACATGCGCTCGAACAGGTGCCGCCAGCGGGTTTCGCTGCCGTTCACCGAGGTCACCACCTGGATCGACAGGGCGCCGGCGCGGCCTGGCTCCAGCAGCACTTCCAGGTCGCCGGAACCGACGCAGCCCACCAGCGCGCGGCCCCGGGCGGGTTGCCCGGCGGGGAATTCGAAAGACAGGGTTTCCATGGTCAGCTCCCGACTCGGTCGATGAACAAACAGGCGGCGAGCAGATCGGCTGCGCCGCCCGGCGAGGCATTGAGCCCCAGCAAACGGGTTTCCAGTTCGCGCAGCCGGCGACGCCCGTCGAGGCTGGCGCAGCCCCCGGCGTCGAGCACCGCGCGGGCGCCCCGCTGCATGGCCTCGAGCCCTTCCGGGCCGGCGCGCCAGAGCACGCAGGTGTCGGCCAGCTCGGCCATGATCGCCAGCAGCGCATCGAGCCGGGCGTTCTGCTCGCCACTGCCCTGGGCACGGCTGCGCTGCAGCTGCGGCAGGCCGTGCAGGCGCACGGCGGGGAAGCCCAGCTGGGCCTCCTCCCGCGCGCCGCGGGCGCCGTAGCGCTGGGCGACACGACTGCCGTGGCTGTCCTGCTGCGGCGCGGCGCGGTCATCGATCAGGGCGATGCGCGCGGCGCGGGTGGTGATGGCGGCGGCGGCGGCCTGGCCCGGTTCCAGCGCGGCGGCGGCCACCAGCAGGCCGAGGGCCCAGATGGCGCCGCGATGGGTGTTGACCCCGCCGGTGACGGCGAGCATGGCGGCCTCGCCTTCACGGCCGATGCGGCCCAGGGCCTCGCGCAGCGGCTGGCCGACTTCGCCGAACTCCACCGCCGCCTCGGCCATGGCCTTGAAGGCCGGCCACAGCGACAGCGCCGAGGCGTGCATCAGGCCCAGGTGCAGGTCGCTGTGGGCACCGCTGCCGCGACGGTCCACCAGCGCGGGCTTGGGCGAGAGGTCGGCTTCGTCGATCAGGGCGTCGACGGCCTGGTCCGCCAGCCACTCGGCCAGAGGCAGCCCGGTGCTTTTCGCGATCACTGCGCTCATCACCAGCTCCTGAACTTGGCCGGGGGGTTGTAGAGGCCGCCGGACCAGTCCACCAGCTCGGCGATGCTCTTGGCGGCGAGCAGTTCGCGGGTCGCGTCGGTGCGGCGGATACCAAGGTCCTCGGGCAGGGCGATCAGCCCTTCGCGGCGCATGCGCTCGGTGTCCTTGGGGTCGTGGCGCAGGCCGATGGCGGTGACCCCGGCGACGGCGGCGATCATGGCGCGGCGCTCTTCCACCGTGCGCGCCTTGTACAGGTAGGCGATGCCTTCCTCGGTGAGCAGGTGGGTGACGTCGTCGCCGTAGATCATGATCGGCGCCAGGGGCATGCCGCTCTTCTTCGCCACATCGACCGCGTCCAGGGTCTCGACGAAGGTGGGTTTGCCGCCCTCCTGGAAGGTCTCGACCATCTGCACCACCAGCTTCTTGCCCCGCGCCAGCAGGGCCTCGGGTTCGGGGCGCATGTCCAGCCAGGCCGGGGTGGAATGACGGCGTCCGCGCGGGTCGTGGCCCATGTTCGGCGCGCCACCGAAGCCCGCCAGGCGGCCCCGGGTGACGGTGGAGGAATGGCCGTCGCCATCCACCTGCAGGGTAGCGCCGATGAACAGGTCCACCGCGTACTGCCCGGCCAGCTGGCACATCATGCGGTTGGAGCGCATGGAGCCGTCGCGGCCGGTGAAGAACACGTCCGGGCGCTGGGCGATGTAGCCCTCCATGCCCAGCTCGGTGCCGAAGCAGTGCACGCTTTCCACCCAGCCGGTCTCGATGGCGGGGATCAGCGTCGGGTGCGGGTTGAGCGTCCAGTTGCGGCAGATCTTGCCTTTCAGGCCCAGGGATTCGCCGTAGGTGGGCAGGATCAGCTCGATGGCGGCGGTGTTGAAGCCGATACCGTGGTTGAGCGACTGGACCTTGTGCTTCTCGTAGATGCCGCGGATCGCCATCATCGCCATCAGCACGTGCACCGGCTTGATGTGGCGCGGGTCGCGGGTGAACAGCGGCTCGATGTAGAAGGGCTTGTCGGCTACGACCACGAAATCGACCCAGGAGGCGGGGATGTCCACGCGCGGCAGGTCGCCGACGTCGTCCACCAGCTCGTTGACCTGGACGATGACGATGCCGTCGGAGAAGGCCGTGGGCTCTACCAGGGCCGGGGTGTCCTCGGTGCTGGGGCCGGTGTAGATGTTGCCGTGGCGGTCGGCCATGAAGCCGGCCACCAGCGCGACGTTGGGGATCAGGTCCACCAGCAGGCGCGAGTACAGCTCGATGTAGGTGTGGATGGCGCCGACTTCCAGCAGGCCGTCTTCCAGCAGCTGGCTGATGCGCAGGCTCTGCGGGCCGGCGAAGGAGAAGTCGAGCTTGCGGGCGATGCCGCGCTCGAACAGGTCCAGGTGCTCGGCGCGGCTGACGCTGGGCATGATCATGTGCAGGTCGTGCAGGCGCCCGGGGTCGGCCTTGGCCAGGGAGCGGGAGAGGAAGTCCGCCTGCTTCTGGTTGTTGCCTTCGAGCACCACCCGGTCGCCGGGGGCGATCAGCGCCTCCAGGGCGGCGACGATGCGCTCGCTGGGCAGCACCACGCCGTCGGCGAGGGCTCGCACCTGGTCGAGGCGACGCTGCTTTTCCGCACGCCGACGCGACCATTGCGGCGGTGGGGAGATTGTCGTTGTCATTGGATGCTCCACGGGTTCCGCTGTCGTGGAGCGAACCTTAGGAGCGCGACCGGTGGGTCATCAATCAAGCCCGGGGACGGATCGTTACGGCGAGGTTAACGATCCGCTGCGGCACGATGCCGGGGTGGACCACGCTTCACCGGTCCACCACGCGGGGTCGACCGGGGCTCCGCTGGTGGACGTAAAGAGCGACGTCCACCCTACGCAGGCCTTCAACTGCTTGTGCAGAGGGTGCGGGATCGCGGTGTTGGGCCTCGCTGCGCTCGGCGCCGACCTGCGGTCATGCACCGTGCTCGGCGGTCAGAAGGCCTTGGCCAGGTCGATCACCAGGGCGCGGTAGCCGACGCTGCCGGGTTGGCGGCTGTGGACCTTGAGCTCCACTTGCACCTCCTGGCTGCCGTACTTCACTTCGTTGAGCACGCTGGTGGTGAGCTTCTCGGGCGTGAGGTAGCCCACCGAGGCGGAGTAGATGAACTGGGTGTCGCGGTCGGCGCGGTATTCCACCACCGAGGTGATGGGGCTGTACCACTCGTCCCCGCGTTCCTTGCCGTATTCCCAGACCTGCTCGACGGTGCCCCTGGCCTCATCGATGCGGTACTCCACCGCGCGGCTGTAGTTGCCGCTGAGCTGGGTGGGGGCGAAGTCGCGGCCCCAGCCGTTGTCGAATACGGTCAGCGTGCCGCGCCCGGTGAGCCAGGCGGTGTGCTGGGTCCAGGACCAGTCGAAGCCTTCGGCGTAGGTGCCATCCTGTTGCGCCAGCGCCTGGCCCTGGGCGTTCACCGGGGTCAGCACCTTGTCACGCAGGCGCTCGGGCCAGCCCTGGGGCGCGGCGAGAATCCACTTCACCTGCTTGTCGCGGCCGATCTTCACCACGCCCTGGTGGCGGGCCGAGATGATGATGCTGTCGTCGCTGGCGTCGTAGTCGATGGCATTGACGTGGGCCCAGTTGCGCCCGGTGCCGACGCCGGGCGTATCACCGAAGGGAAGCTCGCCTTCGAGCAGTTCGTTGGCGGCGGTGCTGTCCTGCTTCTCCACCCCGGCGGGCAGCTGGAGGGCGGCCTTGCCGAGGGTTTCCAGCAGCTCGCCGCGATAGGGGTCGAGGATCTGGTTGAGGTCCCAGAACTCCAGCACGTCTCCGGCCTCGCTGACCTCGATGATGTGATCGCGGATGGAGCGCACGCGCTTGCCGTCGGGGCGGCGGTAGTCGCTGGTGCCGACCCGCAGCAGGTAGGTGCCGTGGGGCGTCTCGCGGATCTCGTGGGAGAAGTCGGCGAACTTGTCCGGCAGGTTGCGTTGCCAGACGCGCCGGCCGAGCAGGTCGTACTTGGAATAGGTCTGGCCCTGGCCCCAGATCAGCTTGCCGTCGCGGGTCTGCTGGAAGCCCATGGTGCCGCCCAGGCCGTCGCGGCGGTTGGAGTCGTGGATCTGCTCGATGTCGAGGTACCAGCGCACGTCGCCGTTGCTGTCGGCGATCCAGTTGTTGCCCACCTGGTCCCACTCGGCGGCACCGCCCAGGGCGTTCCACTTGAAGGCGCGGCCGCCGGGGATCTCGCCCAGCAGGTGGTTGAACAGGTACAGGCGCTGCTCGAAGCCGGGGGCCACCTTTACCGGCTCCACTTCCGGCAGCGCGGCGGTCTGGCTGGCCACCACCGGCAGGCGCACCGCTGGGGCGTAGATGGCGAAGCGCTCCTGGATGCGCTCGCCGTCGAGCCGGTAGCTCACTTCCACCTGGTTGACGTGGTCGGGGTAGAGGCCGAACACGGGGATGCCGCCGTGGGTCCAGAGGGCGCTGTCGGACACCTCGTAGGCGAGGGTCACGCCGCGCTCGCCACGGCCCAGCACGCGCACATGGGCGTCGCTGATGGCGCGGCCGCCGTCGCGGATCACGGCGGTGAGCGGCGCCAGGCGATAGGGGTTGACCACCACGTCGCCGAGCAGGCGGTTGTCGGGGCCCGGTACGCGGGCGGTGATGCAGGCACCTTCGGGAAGGCTGGGGGTTTCGGTCTTGGCGTTCATGGCCTGTGTCCTTCTAGAAGCCCCGAGGAGCGAGTCGCGAATGAATTCGCTCCCACGGGGGCGGGGTGATCAGGGGTTGGTGGATACGCGGAACTGTTCCAGGGCCGGCGGGGTGACCGCCTGTTCGGAGCGCGGCGTGCCTTCCGGGACCCAGTCGTAGGGCACCGGCAGCGCGCGGTAGAGCCAGTTGCTGCGGGCGTTGCCCAGGGGCGCCTTGCCGAAGTAGGGGCTGATGTATTCCCAGACGATCTCGCCCTTGGCGGTGACCTGGAACACCCGGCCGAACTTGCCTTCGTCGATCAGGGTGTTGCCGTTGGGCAGGCGCCGCGCGCTGCTGATGAAGGCGCTGAAGAAGGCCCAGCCCGGCTGGCCGCTGTCGGCGGCGCTGTACTGCCAGACGATCTCGCCCTTCACCGGGTCGATCTCTAGCACCCGCGAGCCACCCAGCAGGCTCAGCGGCACGCGCGGGTAACCGGCCTCGCCCTGGTTGTCGAACACCAGCAGGTTGCCGGCGCCGGGCAGGCCGGCGGGGATGATGTGGGCGTCATGCTGGCCGGAGAACTGGTCCACCGGGCGCGGCACCTGGGGCGGCGCGTAGGGGTTGAGCGTGGGCAGGTTGGGCCCGAGGCGCCAGGCGACCTTGCCGGTCTGGCGGTCGATGATGGCGATGAAGTTGGCCTCGCGGGAGTCGAACAGCAGGTTGTCCGGGTGGAAGCGCTTGTCGCCGCCGTCGAACCATTTGTTCGGGCCCACCGGGCCGAGGTTGTTGATGTGCAGCACGTCGGGGTTCTTGCTGGCGCGCACCAGCTTGAGCTGCTCGGCGGTGAAGCCGAATTCCTCCAGGTGCTCGGAGGCGGTCCAGCTCCAGGCCACCTTGCCGGCAGGGGTGACCTCGTAGATCACGTCGTCGATCACCTGGGGCACCTCGAAGCCCTTCACCGGGTGCAGCCGGTTGGCCAGCACCAGGGTGTTGCCGTTGGCCAGGCGCCGCTGGTCATGGTGTTGCTGGGCGGCACCGCCGGGGGCCTTTTCCCCCCACTGCCAGACCACCTTGCCGTCCCAGTCCAGCTCGCCCACCACCTTGTTGCGCAGGCCGTTGCCGGCGGAGGCGAGCTTGCTCGGCTCCTTCACTTCCTCCAGCTGCACGAAGAGGTGGCCGCGCTTGCCGCCGTTGAGCCGGGGGTCGATCAGCGCGGCGGGGAAGCCGGTGCCCTCCCAGCGCCGCACCTCGTTGCCGTTCATGTCGATGAGGCGGGTCTGCTTGTCCGGCGCGCTGAAGATCACATAGCCGTTCCAGGCCTTGGCCGGGTCGTAGAGGGTCACCCCGGTGGGGTAGACGCTGGGGGCCGCGGCGGCATGGCCGGCGACCAGGGCGGCGGCGAGGCCGAGTGCTTTGAATTTCATGTCTCTTTCCTTTTGGGTAAGGGGCTCGCGAGCTAGAGCCAGGCAAGGCGGAAACGGGGGAGGACGCGCAGTTCAGTGGTCTGAATGAGCATTCGACGCGGTTTCCAACGCCGCCTGGCCGACGCGCAGCAGCCCTTTGGTTAGAAGTCGTATCGAGCGGTGGCACCGAGAGTTCGCGGGGTCCCCAGGACGCCGGCATAACCGCCGTTGGCGGAGTTCCACAGGCTGGTGAAGTAGGTCTTGTCGCCGGCGTTCTTCAGCCACAGAGAGAGGTCGAGCACGCTGTCGCCCTGGTCCAGGCGCACGCCGCCGGAGAGGTTGACCACCGCGTAGCTGGGGATCTGCCCGTACTCGGAGTCGTCGATGGTGCCCACCGCGCGGGAACGGAAGGCGTAGCTGGCGGTGACATAGGGTTCGATGCGCTCCTGCAGCTGCCAGCGGTACTCGCCATTGAGGTTGGCGATGTACTTGGAGGCGCCGACCACCTGGTGCCCGGAGAGGTCGCAGGAGGCCGGCGCGCCCGGGGCGAAGCCCACTTCCGGCGGGCAGGGGGCGTCCTTGTAGGAGAGGTAGCGCACGTCGTTCCACGAGCCGTTGGCGTTGAGCGTCAGGCCGCGCACGGGCTGCCAGGTGGTCTCCAGTTCCAGGCCACGGGAGCGCACCGAGCCGGCGTTGGTCAGGTAGGAGGTGCGCGTGCCTTCGTCGTAGGCGTTGGCCTGGTAGCCGTGGACCTCGGTCCAGAACAGGTTGGCGTTGAGCAGCAGGGTGCGGTCCAGCAGGGTGCTCTTGAAACCGATCTCGGCGTTGTTGGCGCGCTCGGTGCCCACCAGCAGGGAGTCGGCGCCGGCGGTGGGGGCGCTGGCCACGGTGAGGTTGATGCCGCCGGATTTCTCGCCGTGGGACAGCGAGGCGTAGCCGAGCAGGTCGGGGTTGACCTGGTAGCTCAGGGCGAGCAGGCCGGAGGGGCTGAAGCTGTGCTGGCTGAGATCGCCCGAGTCGTAGGCACCGACCCGGCCCTGGCGCGCAGTGGCCGCCGCACCGCTGACCGCTGCGCCGCCGGTGGGGGCGAAGCGTTCGATCCAGGCGTCCTTCTCCTCGTAGGTGCCGCGCAGGCCGGCGGTGAAGTCCAGGCGCTCGGTGAGGTGCCAGGTGGCCTGGGCGAAGAGCGCGTAGCTGTCGGTGTCGATATGGCCGTAGCCCTGGGTGGTGACATTGGCCAGGGCGCCGGTGGGCGTGCCGTTCCAGATATCGGCCTGGGGCCCGTAGTAGGTGAAGGCGTGGTTATCCAGGTCCTGCTTGAAGTAGTAGGCGCCCAGCACATAGTCGAAGGCGTCGCCCTTGGGCGAGGCCAGGCGGATTTCCTGGGAGTACTGCTTGTCGCGCACCGAGACGCCGGCGTTGATGGCGGCCGAGACGTTGAGGCCGTCGTCGTTGCGCGGGGTGAAGTCCCACCAGCGGTAGGCGCTGATGGAGGTGAGGGTGAAGTCGTTGGGCAGGGTCCAGTTGGCCTCCACCGAGGTGCCGCCCTGGAACACCGTCACCTGCTGGTCGGAGTCGAAGTTGACCTTGCGCTCCTTGCCCGAAACCAGGGTGGCGCCGGCTGCGGCGGCGCGCTGCTCGTAGCGGTTGACGCCGTTGATGGTGGGGCCGGTGCTGTAGAGGCTGAGGATGCCGTTGTTGGAATCTTCCTCGTTGTATTCGCCGATCCAGCGCAGGTTGAAGGTTTCGCTCGGCTCGAACAGCAGCTGGCCCCGGAAGCCCTGGCGCTTGCCGCCGTTGAGGTCGTCGCCGTTGTAGAGGTTCTTCACGTAGCCGTTGTCTTCGGTGCGGTAGGCCGACAGGCGCCCGGCGAGGGTCTCGGTGAGGCCGCCGGAGACGCTGCCCTGGGTCTGCCAGTAGCCGTCTTCGCCCACCGAACTCTGGATGCTGCGTTCCGTGGTGAAGGTGGGTTTGCGCGAGGTGATGTTGAGCACGCCGGCGGTGGTGTTCTTGCCGAACAGGGTGCCCTGGGGCCCGCGCAGGACTTCCAGCTGCTCCACGTCCAGCAGGTCGAACACGGCCATCCCCGGGCGGCCCAGGTAGACGTTGTCCAGGTAGACGCCGACGCTGCCTTCGAGGCCGTCGCTGGCCGGGTTGTTGCCCAGGCCACGGATGGAGATGCTCGACTGGCGCGCATGGACGTAGGCGACGTTGGTGCTGGGCACCAGTTGCTGCAGGTCCTGGACGCGGTAGATGCGCTGGGTCTCCAGGGTTTCGGCGCCGAGCACGCTGATGGGCGTGGGCACGCTCTGGGCGCTCTCTTCGCGGCGGCGGGCATTGACGGTGACGGTACCGAGGCGTTTTTCCTCGCTGGCGGCGGGCTTCTGGGGGGCCGCCGAGGCGTCGGTGCCCTGGGTGGTTTCAGCCTGGGCCAGGCCGCCGGCGCCCAGCAGCACGGCGAGGGCCAGGGGCTTGAGAAACAGTGAAGGGCCGCTCGCGGTGGCGAGGCGGCGCGGGATGACGCGATTCATGCAGATGCTCCTGTGGGGGTCAGCCGGGCGAGCACTTCCGTATGGCGGAACCGAATCGCGGTGGCGAATCACTTATTCATCAATTGCATATCAATAGTTTTATTTCGTTTTTTGAGGAATAAGAGATTGCCTTTATAAGGAGCAGGGGCCGCCTGCGGCAATTGCAATTCACCGAATCTTTTCATGTAGAAAATGCATATCGACCTGCGCCAGCTCCGCCACTTCGTGGCCCTCGCCGAACACCGCAGCTTCGTCGCCGCGGCGGCGGCGGTGAACCTTTCGCAATCGGCCTTCAGCCGCAGCATCCAGGCCCTGGAGCACAGCGCCGGCTGCCGCCTGGTGGACCGTGCGAGCAAGGAGTTGCATCCCACCCGGCAGGGCCTGCTGGTGCTGGAGCATGCGCGGCGCCTGGTGCACGGCGCGCACAACCTGGCCAACGAGATCGGCCAGTTCAACGGCCTGCAATCCGGCGTGGTGCGCTTCGGCAGCGGCCCGGCGCCGGCGGCGCAGCTGATCCCCCGTGCGGTGGGGCGCTTCATCAGCGAATTCCCGCAGGTGCGGGTGCAGTTCCAGGTGGACGCCTGGCAGGAGTTGAACCGGCGCCTGGTGAGCGAGGAGATCGAGTTCTTCGTCGCCGACACCCGCAGCTTCGAGGCGGACCCCGACTACCGGGTGCACAAGCTCAAACCGCAGAAGTGGCATTTCTGCTGCCGCGCCGGCCACCCGCTGGCGCAACGGGACGCGGTGCATACGGCGGATATCTTCGCCTACCCCCTGGCCACCACCTTCCGCCCACCGAACATCCGCAAGGTGCTGGTGGACTACAGCGGCCGCCAGGATTTCGCCCCCAACGTCGAATGCGAGCACGGCTACGCGCTGCTCAACGTGGTGCTCAATTCCGACGCCATCGGCATCGCCGGCCAGGGCAACCTCGCGCCCTTCCTCGGCGACGGCGCCCTGGTGGCGCTGCAACCGGTGGACCTGCCCGCCGACCTCGAGGAGTGCTACACCCGCTACGGCGTGGTCAGCCGCGTGGGCTACAGCCTCTCGCCCCTGGCCGAGGCCATGGTCCGCCACATCACCGACGCCGACCAGGCGATCCCCTCCGGGCTCGCGGGCCTGGAGACAGACCGATTCGGGGTCTGATCGCTATCGCTTCCCGAGGCCGCCACCCTACGCACGGCTCCGGCTTTTCCGTGGGAGCGAATTCATTCGCGAAGGGATCGGCACCGCTGTGTTGGGCCTCGCTGCGCTCGGCACCCACCTACGGTCATGCACCGTGCTCGGTGTGATGCCAGTAGGGTGGACCACGCTTCACCGGTCCACCGTGCGGGGCTGATCGGGGCTTAGAACTCCAGGGTGCTGGAGAGCTGCACCAGGCGCGGGTCGCCGACCGAGACGTTGAGCTGGTTCACCGAGGAGCTGTAGTAGGTCTTGTCGAAGATGTTCTTCACGTTCAGCTGCAGCTTCAGGCGGTTGTCACCCAGCGGGGTTTCGTAGCTGGCGAAGGCATCGGCAACCACGTAGTGCGGCAGGTTGAAGGTGTTCTCCGCATCACCCTCGCGGGAGCCGACATAGCGACCACCGGCCCCCATGCGCAGGCGATCGCCATCGAACAGCGGCCCGAAGTCGTAGACGGCGGAGAGCGACCCGGTGTGTTTGGCGACGTTCTGCAGTTCGTTGCCCTTGAGTTTCGGGTCCTTGGTCACTTCGGCGTCGAGCAGGGCGAAGGTGCCGATCAGGCTGAGGTTGTCGGTGACCTGGCCGGTGAGGTCCAGCTCCACGCCACGGGAGCGCACTTCGCCAGCGGCGCTGGCGATGGTGTCGGTCCGACCATTGACTGTCACGTTCTGGGTGACCAGGACGTTTTCCTTGACGATATCGAACAGCGCCAGGGTGCCGGTGATGCGGCCCGGCATATCCAGCTTGGCGCCGATCTCCCAGGACTTGCCCTCTTCCGGCTCCACCGTGTTGATTGAGGCGGTCCCGGTCAGCGGCGCGATAGTGGAGTTGGGCTTGAACGACTCGGTGTAGCCGCCATAGAGGGACAGCTCGTCGGTCATCTTGTAGACCAGCCCGACACGGGGCACCCACACCTGGCCATCGATATCGGTGTTCTTCTTGAACGGCCGACCACGGCCTGCAAGCTGGTCGTAGAGCTGGTAGCGGGCGCCGGCGATGAAGATCCACTGGTCGTTGAGGTGCACCGAATCCTGGAAGAAGGCGGACTGGGTGACCACGCGATCGGTCTGGTCGCTGTCATCTGCAGACACAGTGGTAGGAATCGGATCGAGGCCATAGACCGGGTTGGTGTAGCTGACTCGGCGCGTGGTGGTCTGGCGGATCAGGTCCTCGCGGTAGAACTTGCGGTACTCATGGTCCACACCCATCAGCAGGTCGTGCTGCATGCCGCCCAACTGCACCTTGCCGTCCAGGTCGAAGGTGGCGAAATGTTCGGTGCTCACCGCCCCACGGGTGCCGTCGAGGCGGCGCCCGACCGTTCCGGTCGTGGTATTCACACCGGTCACCCGCGCCTGATAGTCGTCATAGGTGTCGCGGTTGTAGCTGTAGGCGAAGTGGGCCTTCCAGTCCTCGCTGAGCTGATGCGAGAGGTCGAAGATGGTCAGGTCCGAGCGGCCTTCGGTGATGTTGTAGGGCTCGTCCAGGCGGCGCTCGGCCGGGATGTTCAGCGGCTTGCCGCCGAGGAAGATGGTGCCGCGGTCGAAGGGCACCGAGTACTCGCGGTGCTCGAAGCTGAGGTTCACCGTGGTGTCCTCGCCGTACCAGGCGAAGGAGGGGGCGAAGGTCTTGTCGCGGTTGTGGCCGAAGTTGCGCCAGTAGTCGGCGTCGTCGTAGTCGGCGATCACCCGGTAGGCCAGGCCGGAATCCCCCAGGGGGCCGGTGACGTCGAGGGTACCGCCGCTGCCGTTCTTGCCGTCGCCATAGGTGGAGGCGCGGCCGGTGATGGCGCGGTAGTCCTCCAGCAAGGGCTTCTTGCTGACCACATTGATCACGCCGCCCGGGTCGAGGATGCCGTAGAGCATCGACGACGGGCCCTTGAGCACTTCCACGCGCTCGGCGGTGGCGGTGAAGTTGCGGCCCTGGATGGTGCGCATGCCGTCGCGCAGGATCGAGCCGTCGCGGTTGTCGCCGAAGCCGCGCTTCATCACCGCATCCAGGGTGCTGCCGAGGGTGTTGGCCTGGGTGATGCCGCTGACGTTGGCCAGGGCGTCGTCGAGGTTCTGCGGCTGCTGGTCGAGCAGCGCCTGCTGGGGCACCACGGCCACCGCCTGGGGGATCTCCAGCAGCGGTGTTTCCGAGCGCATCAGGCGCGTAGTGGGCGGCGGCTGGTAGCTGGTGGCGGCCAGCTGGTGGGAGTTGATGTTCACCGCATCGAGGTTCAGCGCACCGTCGTTGGCGCGGGGCACCAGGGTGAGGGTGCCGGGGTTGACCTGTGCATAACCCAGCCCGCTGCCGGCCAGCATCTGCGCCAGGGCCTGCTCGGCGCTCATGCGGCCGTTCACCGCCGGTGCCTGGACCTGGTAGGCGGCATCCTCGGTGTAGACCAGCGCCAGCCCGGTGACACGGGTGAAGGCGGCCAGGGCCTGGGGCAGCGGCTGCGCGGCGATGGCGAACTCATGCACGCTGGCCAGCGCGGCGGCGGGCGCCTCGGCATCGGCGGCATGGGCCAGCGGCAGCACGCCCACGTGGCCGAGGGCGAGCAATGCCGAAACCAGACCGAGGCGCTTGAATGCGCCGCCCTGCAACCGCGATGTCCTGTACTTCATGGGTATGACCTGCCCCCTGGCTGATGGGTTTCTTTGCGAATAAATCGCATTCCACCTCCTACACGGAGCCCGCGAGCGGATACCTCACCTGAAATTGAAAATATTTTTCAAAAAAATAGAACAGGCACCAAACAGCTAGCGCAACACGATCAACCGGCCCAGCACCTCGTGCTGGCGGAAACCGACCACGGCGCGCAGGGAGTCGAGGATGGCGTGGGGGTCGTTGCTGGGGAAGCTGCCGCTGATGCGCCGCGCGGCCAGTTCGTCATCCAGCAGGACGATGCGCCCCGGGTAGTAACGCGCCAGCTCGGCCAGCACATCGGCCAGGGGCGTCTTGTAGAAGGTCAGCCGCCCTTCCCGCCAGGACAGCTGCGCCTGGGCGTCCACCGTCCAGGTTTCACCGGCCTTGCCTTCGCCATAGACCAGTTGCTGGTTGGCGGCGAGCACGTCCTGGGGCTGGCCGGGCGCGGCGGTGACGCCCACCCTGCCCTGCTCCACCGTGACCCGCGCGCCGCCGTGGCGCAGCCGCACGCCAAAGCGGGTGCCGAGCACCCGGGCTTCGCCACCAGCGGCGTAGACCACGAACGGCACCTCGCCATGGCTGACCTGGAAGAAGGCAGCACCCCGGCGCAGCTCGACATGGCGCTCGTCCGCGCGCAGCTCGACGCTCACCGCGCTGTCGGCGTCCAGGGTGATCACCGAGCCGTCGGCCAGTTCCACCGTGCGCACCTCACCGGGCGCAGACACATAGTCGGCGCCCAGGTCCTGCAGCCAGTCGACGGGTTTCCAGCCGCCGCCCCAGACCACCAGGGCCAGGCTCGCGACCATCGCCAGCAGGGCGCCCCAGCGCCGCCAACGAGCAGGCGGCACGGCCATGCGCTCCAGGTACTGGCGCAGGCGCGCGTCTTCCTCGGCGGCGATGGCATGGGCCGCCGGCCAGGTGCGGCGCCACAGCTCCTGGGCCTGGGCGTAGGCCTCGATATGGGTGACATCGGCATAGAGCCAGCGCTCGAAGGCCTCGCGCTGGGCCGGCGAAGGCCGCCCCTGCATGCGCCCGATCCACAGCCAGGCCGCCTGCTCGACGGCATGCTGGCTGCTGGTGGCGGCGACGGGCCGCTGCTGATCGAGACTCATGGTTTCGCGCTCCCCGGCGAGATGGTGGCCGGCCTGTCCTGCAGGCTGGCCTTGCAGGCTTCCAAGGCACGCATCATATGTTTTTCCACGGCGGACTGGGAAAGCCCCATGGCGCGCGCGATGTCGCCATAGGTGCTGCCGTGGATGCGGTTGAGCAGGAAAATGTGGCGTGTGCGCTCGGGCAGCGAGCGCAAGGCCGCTTCAACGTGACGTAGGTCGTTACCGGCCTCCAGCGCCGCTTCCGGGGGCGGCGCCTCATCCTGTTCGAGCAGCAGGCCGGCCTCGTTGCGGGTGCGCGCGCCTTCGCTGCGCATGTGGTCGATGGCCAGGTTGTGGGCGCTGCGCAACAGGTAGGTGGCCAGGTCCTCCACCGGCGCCGCCGGGCGGCGCCAGAAGCGCAGGAACAGATCCTGGACCAGGTCCGCCGCCGTGGCGCGGCAGCCTACGCGACGACTGACCAGCGCCTCCATCCGCTCCCGCTGGGCGAGGAACACGCGCAACAGATCCTCGCGCCGCGACGGATCGCCGGATGCGGGCGCATCCGGCGGCAGGTCGGCCGGTGAGGAGGTATCGGACATGGAACGGCGCAGGCTTCGAGGAAGAGAGCGCGGATGATAATGCTTATCAAATAACAATTAACAGCGAGGCGACGACCGTACGCCTCCGGCCCCCGGGCCGGGAGCGCTGGCAACGACCTCAACGAGGAGCCTGGCAGGCACCCGGCTCCGGTACCAGGCTGATATCGACACGGCGGTTGGCCGCGCGTCCGGCCTCGGTAGCGTTGTCCGCGATGGGTTGCCCCGAGCCATGGCCGCGCACGGCGAAGCAGTCGTCTGCCACATCCCCCATGTTCTTCATCCAGTCACGGACCGCTGCGGCCCGGGCCTGTGCCAGGGCGAGGTTGCGCAGCTCGTCGCCGGTGGCGTCGGTATGCCCGGTGATGACGATCAGCCAGCCCGGTTGTGCCCTGACGTTGGCCAGGGCGTTGATCAGCACCTTGGTCGAGTCGGGCTTCAGCTCCGCGCTGCCGGAAGCGAACAGCTGGAGGCTGTCCAGCCGAATCGGCTCCGTGGCGGCACGGGCCTCTTCCTGCAGCCGCTGCCAGTGGTGCCAGCCCAACACACCCGCCAACGCAGACGCGACGAGGCCGAGCAGCACGAGGGCGATACGCAGCCCTCGCCCGGTCGGTCGCCGATCCAGGTAGACGATCGGTGCCGCCTGTCCTTGCTCCGGCATGGAGATGAACAGGCGCATGGGCATTTCGGGTGATGCGCCCTTGCGCTCACGGGTAGTGCGGGGCGGTTGAGGCGCATCATCCTGCAAACGCCCGGCGAGTGTGGCGACCTGCTGGTTCAGTGCCCGCATCGCCGTCATCGCGGGGAGGCGCTGTCGCCCCAGAACGTCCTGCAACAGGGCCAGGTCGGCCTCAAGGCCACGGATCAGCGGGGCGTCCTTCCCGCCGATGTCCAGCCCGCGCAACAGCGGCTGCAACTGGGTGAACAGCCAGGCGAGGATGTCCATCCGCTCCGTCGCATTTCGTGGCCACAAGCGATCCCAGGCACCGGCCAGCAGCTGGCTCAGCAAGGCCATGCCTTCGGCCGCTCCCGGCAACCCGTAGCGCTGGGCCAGCGCCAGGGCGAGGAAGGCGGCGATCTGCAGGTCGCTGCCGTTGTCACGGAGCAACTCCCGGCACCATTGCTCGACACTGCGCCAGTCGATATCCGGGCAGGCGGGGTGGTGCAGCTTGGCCAGCTCCTCGTAGAGCGCCGCAAGGTCGCCGTGCTCGCGGGGATGCTCCCCCACACGGCCAACGAGTCCGTTCATGGTGTTCACTCCTGCATCGGGTCCTGTCTAGAGATAGTTCTGCCGCCTGAGGTGGCGAACCAGCACCTTGCCTGTCGGCGCCAGCGTGGTGCCGAAGGTGGCCTGCTCGCCGCTCCCGAGCCGTACATCGAGGCTGTATTCCAGGTGCCCCGGCTGCGTCTGGGGCAACAGGCGGACTTGCAGGTCCGCCAGCCGCGGTTCGTACTTGAGCAGGGTGTGGGTAAGTGCGCCGATCAGCCCGTGCGCGGCGGCCGGGAGCCCCTGAAGCACCTGCCCCATGTCCGGCAGGCCGTAGTCCGGCAGGTGGCTGAGCGAGCCGGCACGGCTGGCGAGGATGCGCTGGAGGTTGTCCAGCACCGAGAGGACGATCTGGTCTTCCTCGCGCACCTGGTGCAGCTCCAGCTCGCCGGTGAAGTTCTGCAGCAAGGTTTCGTAGAGCGATGGGGCGTGCTCGGTCATCCGTCAGTCCTCGGGCAGCGGGCGCAGAGTCAGGCGGTTGTAGCCCAGTTCGATCACCCGCGGCTGGTCCGGGTCCAGTTCGTCGCGGGTGAGCAGCAGGCGCCAATTGTCGACGGCGGCGTCCGGCTGGCGGAACAGGGCGACCACCGCGACGACCTGGGCGGCCTCGTCCAACGGCACGCTGAGCTGCGCCCCCTCGTCGGGGTTGATCACCAGGCTGCGTTCATCCAGCAGGTCGGCGCCGAGCGCGTTGCGACTGTCATCCAGCAGGCGGTCATAGGACGCGCGCTGCAAGGCCTGGCCATCGCGCAGCGCGTAAACGCGCACCAGCGTCGGCACGGAAAGTCCGAACATGTCGTTCGGGTCGGTGTTGATCGCGGCTCGGGCGCTGAAGTCCAGATGCAGGGTTTTCACCTGCTTGTAGAAGATCGACCTGGCGAACTCCGTCGAACCGTCGCCGATGCTCTGATACAGGCCACATCCCCCAAGCATCGCGGCCATCATGGCGGGCAGCAGGGGCCTAGAAACGGTACGCAACATGCTGTGCCTCTCTGTGTTCGGGATTGTTCCGCAGGCCTCGATAGCGCCCCAGCGGAAGGCTGACCGTGCCCTGCTCGCCCACCCGCCCGCTGCTGCCCAGCCCCAGCAGGCCCGTCATGCCGAGCAGCAGCCCGGCCTGGCCCAGCGCCGGTCGTGGCAGGCAGCGGATCGGCAAGGACAGCTGCAGCCGCGCCGTGCAGCGCCAGCCGAGGTAGACCCGCAGGAGCACCAGCAGGTCGCTGTGCAGGCGTGCACCCGGTAACCAGCCCCGAGCCTCGTCCGGGTCGTCGGTGAACAGCGCGAGGTGCAACTGGCTATTGGCATCACGCCCCAGTGGCCCCAGCGGCGTGCCTTGGGAAAGGCTCACCGGGAAGCGCGCCGACAGCCGTGCGGGCCGCTCCAGCACCACCTGCTGCGGCCAGTGCGGCGTGACGGTGACGCGGGTGTTGGGTGCCAGCAGCTTGACCAGCGCCGCTACACCCTCGGCATTGCGGGTGGGCAGGTGCATGACGCTGAGCAGGGCGAGAAAGCGCGAGATCGGGGTCGCGACGTGCCCGGCGGTGCCGGGAATGCCCAGGCCGATGAGCCCGAGCAGGCACTGGGACGTGGCGTCGGCCCCACCGGGTTCGAAGGTCGCCGGGTAGGAGTACTTGCGCCAGATGCGATAGAGCTGGGTGAAGACCCGGTGATTGAAGATGTCGAGGAAGGCTGCCAGGGCCTCATGCCCTTCGCGGCGCTGGGCGATGTCGTCCAGGTAGGCGGTGGGCAGGGGCGAGTCGACACCGTACAGCCCCAGCAGGCGGGTGCGTACCGTGGCCGGCCCGGGCTGTTCCTCGTCGATCTCGATGGCCTTCAGCTCAGCGGCGGGGAAGCCCATGCCGGGGTCGGGGCGGAAGCGCACCGGGTCGTCCGACGGGCGTTCGGTAGCCCCCAGGGGAGGCTGCCCCGGGAGGGCCTGCTCCAGCAGTTGGCAGAAGCGGTAGAGATTCGCTTCGGCGACGCGCCCCTCCAGGGCCTGCAGCAGGCCGCTGGCGTTCAGCCGGGAATACGCTGGCTGTGATTCTCGTTCCATCGCAGGCATTTTCCGGTGGGTTGCAGGATCAGCGTGAGCTGGTTGAACAGGTGCACATCGGCATAGAGGGCGAAGAAGCGGCTGAGCATCTCGCCGAACAGGCTGATGTCCCCTTCCCCGGAAAAGCCGTTGGCATCCAGCGTGATTTCGATATCGACCCCGCGCAGCAGGAAGCCCTTCTCGAAGCGCTGGATCAGGTGGTGGCGCACATCGACTATGGCTTCCAGGCGGCGACGGTTCAGCTCGCTCGCGGTCCAGTCGTAAAGGGCAAGGGTGCCGCGCAACACTTCGGCGTTGCCCAGCATGGGCAGGAAGTTCGACCCCAGGTGGCTAAGCACGCGCCAGTGGAAGCGGTCGCGGCTGGGCGGGTAGCAAGGCAAGGTCGGCGCGCACAGGTTGCGCACCCGCAAGCCGGCCTGGGTGGACTGCACCAGGGTGTCGAGCAGGGTGCTCTGCAATGCCTTGCGCGGCAGTTGGCCATTGGTGCCGGTGAGGCGCAGCGACAGGCTCTCGTCGGCGACCAGCCGATCGACGTCGAAGCCCTCGCCACCGAGGATCAGCCAGGTGTCGTGCAGCCCATTCGCGCCGCGCTTGAGGCGGGTATGGAAGTAGCGCTCCGGGGCGTCGTCCCGCAGCATCCCGCCCTTGTGGCGGAAGCTGGTGAAGGGGACATAGTCCTCGCGCTCGGCATTCTTCGAAGCGGTGACCTGGTCCACCGAATAGATTTCCGTGTGCCCGTCCTGCAGGCGCATGGGGCGCAGCAGGTAGTCGCTCTGCAACGGGTCCAGGCGCAGCGGATCGGCTTCCAGCGCGAACAGGTTGATCACCGGCACCGCGTGCAGGCGGATATGCTCGGTGCGCGGCTGGAAGTCATGGGACCAACCCTCGGCCAGCACCACCTCCAGTTCGAACCAGGGCGCGCCCTCCGGCACCTCGAGCCGCTCCAGGCCATGCAAGGTCACGAACATGAATTTCTCGCGGAAGCTGAAGTACTCCAGCAACAACTGGTAGCCGCTGAAGGCGCTGTCGCCCTTGGGCCAGAGCCGATCGGCCTCGCTAAAACCACTGGCGGAGAAATGCCCGTGCACGGGCATGCGTTCCGGTGTGCCAGGCAAGCGCACATAGAGGGCATGCACCTGGCGGGTCAGTGCGAGGTGCAGCGCGCTGGCCACCGGCGCTTCTGCGTTGAGGTACAGCGGCAGCCGGCTCAGGTCCACCTGCGGCCATTCGGTCAGCGCGCCACAGGCAAAGCGCAGGCGCAGCACAGGGCGCCCATCCGGCTCATGGGCCAGGCGCAACGAGTCCACCGCCAACGGCTGCAGGGTCAGGTCCTGGGTGGTGGTGTAGCGACAGCGGGTACGCTGCGGCCCCACCGGTTGCGACAGCACTTCGAAGCCGCGCTCGACGCGTTCGCTGCGCTTCATCTGCTGCAGGTCGGGAGTGAGCTCGAGAATCG
Source organism: Pseudomonas sp. PDM13 (assembly GCF_025685765.1). Taxonomy (NCBI): domain Bacteria; kingdom Pseudomonadati; phylum Pseudomonadota; class Gammaproteobacteria; order Pseudomonadales; family Pseudomonadaceae; genus Pseudomonas; species Pseudomonas sp. PDM13. The sequence continues at coordinate 28,185 of NZ_JAOTQU010000015.1, forward strand.
ACAACGACGGAATGGTCCGCAGGTAGTGGGGCCAGAGCAGGCTGACCAGGCCCTCGGTCAACTCCGGCAGGTCATCGTCGAGCTTCTCGCGCAGGCGCCCCATGAGGAAGGCGAAGCCCTCGAACAGGCGCTCGACGTAGGGGTCGCGGGCCCCCGGCCGGTTCAGGTTGAGGTGCGCCGCCCGGTCGGGGAAGGCTTCGGCGAACTCCTGCCCGGCTTCGCGCAGGTAGCGCATTTCCGCGTCGAAGTAACGCAGCGTCCGGTTGTCCATATCCACAAGCATGTTTCCTGTCTCGATCAAGGCTCAGTTGCACAACACCGCCGCGCGGACCGGGTCAATGCTGACCAGCTCGGCCAGCAACGCCTCCTTGCGGCGCCCGAGGGCGGGTTTGTCCACGTCGGTGCGCTGGGATTTCAGGCGCAGCAGCTTGAGCAGGCGCGCCTGCACCTCGAAGGCGAGGTCGGGCTCCCACTCGGCCAGGGCCTGGCGTTGCGCCGTGGCTGCCAGCTCTGCCAGCAGGTGAATGGCCAGGTCGGTCTTGCCGCACTGCTCGGCGACCCGCGCCATCAGCAAGCGCAGCAACCAGCGCTGGCGTCCGCTGTGAGGGCCTGGCCGCGCACCGAGCCAGGTGATCGCGGCTTCGACGCCTTCGCTGTCGGCCTGGGCCAGCGCCTTGCCTTCCAGCTCGAGGATGTCGGCGTCCATCGAGGCCGGAGCAGCGGGTGCGGGCAGCCATTGGGGCGACTGGTTGCCGCTGACATGCTGGGCGATCCAGTTGCGGGTGCCCTCGTCGGCGAACGGCGAGCCGTCGCTCCAGCGCAGGGACTCGAGGCCCGGCAAGCGGTCGAGGAGCATGCCCAGGTCGCGCTTGACGATATCGGCCCAGCCGTCCTCGGGCGCCGCCTGCCGGCTCAGCGCCTGGCAGAGGTACCACTGCAGGTCGAGCCAGAAGTGGTTCACCCCTTCGGCGTAGATGCGCTCGACCTGGTCGAGCAGTTCGCTCCAGCTCTGCTGCAGGTGCAGCCGCTTCAGCTGCGCCCGGTATTCGCTGCGCGGGGGCGCGAGCCGGGTGTTGCCGCTGCCCTCCGCCGGGGGCAGCTGGTGCACCGTGTCCCAGCGCAGGCTTTTCATCAGCCGGTGCGCCGCCAGCCAGCCCTGGGGTTGCTCGCGCAGATAACCGGCCAGGCTGCGACCGCTGTCGAGCAGGTCGCGTCCGGACCTGATGGTGGCCATCGGCGCGGCACCTTGCCGAACCGCCTCGTGAGCCGAGCTGTTCTGCGGCACCAGCGCGTCCACCCCGCCGGACTGCGCCAGGCGGCTCGACAGCGCGGCATAGAGCGCGCCCAGTGCCGGCCGCTGCTCCTCCGGCCAGGCACCGAGCCCATGGTCCAGCCAGGCCAGCGCGGCAACGGTGCGCTCCGCTTCGACCTTCACCACTTCGGGATAGAGCGAGAGGCCGTCCAGCACCTTGGCGCTGGCCAGCCACTCCAGGGCCATGCGCCGGCTGTTGGCGCGGCTTGGCAAGATGTCGTCGGCGAAACGCTCCAGCAGCGCGGCCAGCAGGTTGAGCCCATCGGCAAGACCCGCTTCGCCGTCCCTCTGCATGCGTGCCCAGAGGTAGTAGGTCGCTACGCGCAGGTCCTTGCAGCGCCGCTTGGGCAGCACCTCAGCCAGTTGTACGACTAGTTCGGTGTCGGCCCCCGAGAGTTTGTTGACCTCATCGCGCATGCGTTGGAAGTCATCGTCATAGCCGGGGTCCTTGCCGACCGCCGCGTCCTTGCCGAGGGGCTGCAGCCAGGGCTCCCACTCCGGCGCCTGACGGCGCGCCAGGAGCAGAGCATCGCGCTGCCCCAGGCAATTGGCGATGAGTGCGGACAGGCTCATGGCAGGTCTCCGTAATGCGCCAGCGGTAACGCGGCGCCACCGCCGTCGAGGAAAATCTGCGCTGGCAGCTGGAAACCACGCAGCTGCAGGAGCGCCAGGGGCCCCGCACCCAGGTCGGTGCGCAGGTGCCAGGTCAGCCCCAGTCCATCGGGGGTTTCGAGCAGCAGCCGATAGCGGGTTTCGCTGTCGTCCAGCGGGGTGACCCGGGCCTGCTCCAGCAGGCGGATCAGCCCCCAGGTACCGGGGTAGTCACCCAGCAACCGTTCCCCGCTCCTGGCGTGGGTCCAGCTCAGCCGGGCGCCGGGGTGGTCGGCCATGCCGGGCCAGTCGAAACGCTGCCAGCGCTCCCGCTGGTTGAAGTACGCCAGGCGAATGCCGTCGAGGGTCAGGGTGGTCTGCACCAGGTCGCGCACCGGCTTGGCCCGCAACTCGAAACCGATGCCCATGCCGCCGTCGGTGTAGAGCACATCGGCCAGGGCCGTGAGCTGGTTGATCGCCTCCAGGAAGTCGGGATTGAAGCGCAGCCCCTGGCTGTGGGCGCTTTCGGGCACCCAGCGGTTACCCTCCTTGCGCAGCACGCCGCCCAGTTGCCGGCTGAGAAACTGGTCGATGCGCCCGGTGTCGGAGCGGATCATCTGCCCGAGCATGGGCAGCGAGGCATCGGCTGCGCTCGCGGCGAATGGGTAGCGGCCGGCAAAGGCGCCGTTCCAGGGGCCGACTATGGCTCGCTGCCACTGGCCGTTGAGCCCGGCGGCAGAAGGCTGCAGGATGCGCTGCCACGCCTGTTCCAGCGGCTGGACGAACAACGCGCGGCCAAAGCCGCTCCACTCGCTGCCGAGGCTGGCGGCGATCAGGCTGCCATAGGAGCGGGTGTCGGTGAGGTCGATGCTGCGGCCCTGGAATACGGTCTGCGCCAGGGCCTGGACCATGGCTTGAGGGTCCGGGGCGGCACTGACCTGCTGCAGCGTAAGGCGTACCCGGGTCACCCGGGTGAGGAAGGCGTGCAGGCTGAGGCTGTCGTCGCTGCCCTGCTGCTCGGCCGCCTTGCCGAGCAAGGCCAGCAGTGGGCCGAAGCTGTCGTCCAGCGGGCTTTTCGGCTGCCCGGCCAACTGGTCGATGACCGGCGTCTGGTCCTGGCCGATGAGGTTCTGCGCTGACTGCAGCAACGAGTCACCCAGGGCCTTGGTACGGGTACCGGCCTGGCCCTGGTAGGACAGGGTGTTGACCAGGGCGATGAGTGGCGACTGGCGCACGTCGGTCATCAACGTGAGCTGGTCGACGGCATCGGCAAGGCTGCCGGCTTCGTGCCAGCGCAGGCTATTGAGAACGTCCAGCCAAGCCCGGCTGTAATCCTGGAAGTAACGCCCGACGAGGCGCTCGCGCAGGACCTCGGGGGTCAGCTCGGCAGCGATCTGGCTGCGGTCATCGCTGAGCACCCAGTCGATCTTCTCCCGACGCGCCGCGGCGATCTCCTCGATGGCCTTGCGCACCCCACCCTCCCAGGCCTGGCGGGTGAAGACACCGGGCACTTCAGCGGCAGTGGAGAACAACAGCTGCGCATCGGTATCACCCACCATCTGCTGTAGACCCAGGGCCGGGTACTGGTTGGCCACGGCGTCGAGCACCTGCTGATAGAGGGTCGACTCACCATTGCGTTGGCCGAGCTGGCTGACCAGGAGCTGACGGGCCCGGGCGACCAGCCCAGGGTCGGGGATGATGCGCCAGCCGGGATGCGCACCCAGGTGCTCGGCATAGAAGCGCCGGAGGTTGGGGGCGACGTCCTGCCAGGTGCCCGCATCGATCTCGGCCCCCGTCGACCCAGCGGCGGCCAGCGCCTTGCCGAGGAATGCCGCATCGACATTCTCCGGTCGCGCCATCATCAGGTAGGCCTTGAGCGGCTCGTAGGCATCGCGGGCACGGGCGGCGCGCTCCGGGCTGCCCGGCGCCAGGCTGAGCAGCGTGCGCAGCTGGCGCTCGAAGCCCGCCGCAGCCGGGTCACGGACCAGCCGGTTGTTGGCTGCCTCGTAACGTGGCCAGAGGGCCGCGAGCAGGCCATCGTTCCGGCTCAGGCCGAAACGCTGGTGCCAGGGCACGCCATGCTGCGCGCGATGGTCGAGGCGATCGAGTTCATGGACCAGGGCGTCGAGGGCGAGCAGTTGCTCGTCGCCCTCGCGGGGTTGTTCGAGAGCGGCCAGGGCCACCTGAACTTCGGCGATCTGCGCGCGGTTGCCGGCGAAGGACACCAGCATCCCCACTCCCCAGATTGCGGCCAGGCTGAGAAGGGCGGTACTGGCTGCACGTGCCCAGCTCCACCCCTGCGGCCGGCCACCCGTATCTCCATCAGCCAGGATGCCGCGCCAGGTCGGGTGCGGCAGCCACTGATGCGACACAGTGCTCGCAGTACCGGGCAGCACGAGGCTGAACCACAAGCCACGCAACATCAGCCCGGAACCGCGCTGCAGGTTCGCCCAGGCCTGCCGCCAGCGGGCAATGCCATCGTCTTGCAGACCCTGGGCTAAGCGCAGGAGAAAGTCATGGCGATTGTCGCCCCGCATCCGAGCAAGGCCCTGCTCGCGCAAGAGCGGCAACAGCTGACTCAGGCGGCTCTCCAGCTGCACCGGCCCGGCACCCGACGGCAGCGTGCAGCCCACGGCCACGTCGGCGGCCGGCTGCTGCCACTCGCTCCGACGGACCTCCCAGAGATGCAGCGGCGCCTGCCAGCGCAACCGTCGCGCGATATCGCGCAACTGACGCTGATAGCGGGCCAGGTACTCAGGATCGGCACCCTGCTGCTCGCTGAGCGCCCAGACGATACCGTCCAGGGGCCGATGCGGACGAAGCCTGCGCCATTGTTCGAGACACGCATCGCTGACGGCCTCCTGGGCAGCGCCCCCCGACAACAGCACCACGCCCTCGCCTTCCAGCCATTGGGCATCAGCCAGGCCCGGGGCGATTGCAGTAACGTCGTCCGGCTCGCCGATCACCAGCAGGAGACGGGCCTTGCGGCGCCAGAAGAGGCCGAGGTTCTGGCGCAGGTACGTACGTAACATGGGCAAGCCTTGAGGCTCGGGCCGCCGCCCCGCGGAAGGGATGCCCTCCCCCTCGCCACCCCCGATCATGGATCGGGCCTGAGTGATCGCCAGGTGCTTCCAGGCCAGCAGAAACACCGGACAGAACAGGCACAGCGCCAGCCAGACCACCAGACTACGCAACGCCAGTTCCGCAAAAGCGATTGCGGGCAGGCCCAGCCCCTCTCCCCACAGGCCATAGAGCAGGGCGCCCAATGGCACCAGGATGCTCACCATCAACAGGTAGACCAACGCCGCGCGCCCCAGAGAGCTCGGGCGTTCTTTCTTATCCGTTGCCATGCACCACCACACCCATTGCCATGCCTCGCTCTCCCTGAGCGCACAGCCAGCCACAAGGCTGGCTACTCTCCTGTACCTGCAACGACGCCAGGGACATACCCACGAATGGCGCCAGCAGCCCCAGCGCCCCCCAATGAGCGACCAATTGATGCGCACCGGCCTGCCAGCCGCTTTCAACGAAGGCCAGGTGACTGGCGGCATCCAACGCTAGGCAGTGCGCCGGCGCCTCGTTCAGCCCGGCGTAACGCTGCATCTGCGTGCACGCTTCACTGGCGGACTCCTTGCCAGCCAACAGGTATTCGCCACGGTGCAGCTGCACCGCACCCCGATGGCCAATCACCCAGGCGAAACCCGCCTCGCCAGGCATTACTCCCTCTTCCGCCCCGGCCAAGGACACCACGCCGGCACAGAGCAGCACGTCCACGTCCTCGGGACAGGCTCGGGGAAAGCAATCGATCAAGACGTCCAGATCATCCAGGCTATGCAGCGACCAGCGGTGTTCAGGCAGAAGCACTCCAGCGGTCGCCAGGGCCTCGACAAAAGCAGCCCTCCCCTCGGCTTCTCCAACCCAGGCCAGGCCTCGGACACCAGGCCAGCGGATGTTCTGCTCAGGCAACGCCAGCAGCTGTCGCGCAAGGTGCTGGCCCAATGCTGCATGCCGCTCCTCGGCTCGACGTAGAGAAACCTGGCAACGCAGCACAGGCTCTCCGTCGGCCAGCAGGACCGGCTCGGGTACCGGCGTCGCCGCCATCAGCCCCTGATAGTGCCGGTGCGCATCGCCGGCCGGCCCCAGCAGCAGCACCTGCTCCACCGGCAAGGTCGCGCCCCGCCGATGCCACCAATCACGCAGTGCGGCCTCGACAGTGGCGCTATGGGCGTCGTGGTTGATCAGGCCCACCTGCCATACCAGCGAGCGCAACGCCAAGGCCAACGACCAGGCCAACGGGACCGTCACACACAACAGCCACAGCTCCTGGCGGGGCCGCCCTTCGGGCCACAGGGCCAGGGTCAGCCCCAGTTGGGCGCCCCAGAGCAACAGCAGAGCCAGCCACCAGCGCCGCCACTGCGGCACACCGGGCTCCATGTAGCCGGGAAACCGTGGAGGCCGCTTCATGGCAATACGCTCATCGAGGAACCGGGCAGCGTGCTCACCACCCGGCAACCACAGGCGCACGGATGGCCATCCAGGGCCACCGCCTGCCCCTGCACACTGGAGAGCGAGGCGCCCTGGATTATCTGCGTCATGCCGTGCTTGTTGCAGCGAGCGCTGGCGCCGACGAACGCCACCGGCTTGCCGAAGGCCAGGAAATGCCCCTCCAGCACCTCGCCGCCAAAGGGAAGCAACGGGTCGCCCATGCGTACCAGGGGTTTCATGGCAACACCGCCCTGGCCTGCTCAACCAGCCCGCCGGTCTTGCGCAGGTAGCCCAGCATGGTCTGCATGCGCTGTTCTTCTTCGGCGGCGAACAACGCTTGCCGCTGCTCAGCCACCACCTCGCCGATGGCATGGGTGGGCTGGAGAGCCTCCTCCATACCCGGCAGGAAGGGCACCGGTTGGCCACTGGCAGCATTGATCACCTGGTAGCCGATGCTCCCAGCCGCCAGGGTGCCCGCCAGCCCCTTCCAGCCATGCTTGCGAATGGCGTAGACGCCTCCCAGCAATACCGCGACCCCGACAACGCGCCCGGCTATCACCACTGGCGTGGCACGCTTGTTGGACTCCGTGCCGAAATACACCATGCGATAGCGGAAGTAGTCCCCCCACATCTCGCGTGAGCCGAGAAAACTGTGCAGGAACCAGGCTCGCGAGTCGTGCACCTGATCGTCGAACAGCGCCACCAGCGCCGCCCGGTCGGGCTGCTCGCTGACCTCGTAGCGCCCCTTGCGGGTCTCCACGAACAGCTCCCGCGCCCGCGCCTCGCCCTCGGCCTTGAGCCGCCGGAATTCGGCAAGCTCGTCGTCGTCATTGAGCAGCAGCACCGTATCGCCCACCAGCACATCCAGCACGAACCCGCCGACTCCGGTCTGCTGGCGCCAGCGCTCCATGTAGTCATGCTCGAACTCGACGGCAGCCTCGCGTATCTGCTGCTGGTCCAGCACCGCCTCGTAATCCGGCTCGCCCACGAGCCTTACATCGGGGTTGCCACGCGCCTCCAGTCGCTTCTGCTTGAGCGCCTGCCGCCGCGCCTTGAGGGCCTCCTCCTCCACCTTCTGCTGCGTCGCATTGGTTTGCTTCGCCTGCCCATAGAAAGGCTGGCTGGAGTAGCTGCCCCGGGCGAAACGCTCGATCCGCCATCCGGTGAGCCAGGCCAGCTGGGTAGCCATAAGGGTTTCAAGGTCATGGCCTGCCTGTTGCGGCTCATGGCTCGATGATTCCGCCGGTGCCGTTTCCGATAAGCCCAAAGTGGAGCTGCGCCAGGCGTTGAAGCGACGGATCAGGCTTGGAGTGATATCGAACTCCTCTTTAATGTCGAGAGACATCTGACGAAGCGGCTTTATCTGTCGCAACTCTTCCGGAACCATCACCTCCGGCACCATCAACGGTGCCCCCGCAGCGAAGGCCGCTGCGTAGAGATCATGCAGGGCGATCTGCGATAACAGCTCTCCCTGGCCGCCCCGTGCCTTGCCCTGATCGCCCGGCGGGTAGCCGCCTCCCAGGTCCGTGTGCACGCCGGGGTAAACCACTTCCCGGGCATAAGGGGGATAGTGCCCCGCTTCGTCACGGATCGAGTCGAGGGGGAAGCACAGGCGTTGCTCGTGGGCGGCAACGAAATGCCGGCAGTCCTTGATCCACCCCGGAAAGCGCTCGGCACTGGGCAGCGGCAAGGTGCCGTCGGCCCAGTCCATATGCCCGGAGGCGAAGGGTGCCACATGAGCGCTGCCCACCGACGCCACCGTATCCATCAGGCCGAGGAACTCGATACGCAGCGGTATGCCCAGCAAGCTCTGCTCCGGCTTGTCCGCTCCCTCGGGGGTATCGAACAGCTCGCTGAGCCAGGTGATGAAGGTACGTGCCTCCGCCGCCCCCCGGGAAAAGCCGTAGACGAACAGCTTGATCGCCACCACCGTCGGCTGCGCCTTGCCCACCCGCTGGCGCAAGGGTTCGAGCAACTCCAGCATCGCCGCGCGGCGGCTGGCGCGCCCCAGGTCGGTCAATGGCCAGGAGGTGGCCATCTTCTTCAGTTGTGCCTGGGCTTGCGGCAGCTTGAGTCCCTTCTTGTCATTCAGTGCAAACATCAAGGCATCGGCCAGCCGTAGCAGGCCCCAGTTGATGCGGTCCTCCCCGCGATAGCCGGTCGCCATTCCTCGCTTGGAGAACTCCAACTCCCCAATTTCCGGGAAAGGCGTCCCCACACCAGGGATGTAATAGCGGAAATAGCCACAAGCCTGCTCCAGCAACGAGGCATGGTAGAGCCGCGCGATATTGGTGGGGTGGGGTGGCTCAGCCGTACGGGTGTCATGTTCCTCGTTGTTGTTGGTGCCATCGAAGAACAGGCTTATATGCAGGCTGTGGGCGCAGGTGGAAGCTCCCGGCCCACCCTGAGCGGCATTCAGCCGCTGCCGATGGGCCAGCTCCTCGACCATCTGCTTGTGGTGGTTGGCGCGTACCGCACCGGTATCAGCGGGCAAACGCCCGGCCAGGGGGAAGGCTGCCGGCACATGTACCCAAGCATTAGTTTTCACTTCGGACATGCCGCCGGCTCCTTCATTTCCAAGGGTTCCTTGATCGGGCTATTGGGCGAGGGATAACGCCAACATGATGTCGTCACCTTTACTTGATGGCAGGGAAAGAAGTGAACTTCCAATGCACATAACCCCTCCTCTTCATAGGGCGGAAGTGGAACCATGGCAGTGTGATTCCCGTAGTTTGCTCTGTGCTGAGCGTAAGCTTCTTCATCAAATCCATAGCCAGATGTTTTTCGCTTAATCCTTGCGTAAGGATCAGGGTCAGTTTCCCACTCCACCTTCATTAATATTCCCGGCCGCCACTCACGCGGCAGCATCACGCAGCAAGCCCCACCACCATAGCCATGAGGGTTTGCATTACCGCCGCCATAACCATTGACGGAGAAATGATTAATAGCAGCCGACGTGTGGTTAACCGCCCATAGATCTCCCCCCAAGTATTCAGACTCTCCCAACGAACACCCTGCCAAACCCAAGAGCAGCAATCCCAATAACCACCTGAGTTCAAAACCCACTCTCATCACTAATCCCTCACAGCGATATTCCGGTTACAAATGAAAGCCAGCTGACACAAAAAGCTTTCGTTTATTACCGATGCAACAACTGCGTTATGGCTCACTTCGGACATACCGGCGGCTCCTTCATTTCCAAGGGTTCCGTGATCGGGCTATTGGGCGAGGGATAACGCCAGCATGAAGTTGTGACCTTGACCTGATGGCAGGGAAGAAAATGCACTTCCAATGCACATAGGCCCTCCTCTTCATAGGGCGGTAGTGGAACGATGGCGGTGTGATGTCCGTAGTTAGCCTTATGCTTGACCATAAACGCCCGAAACTCATCAGTACCTAATGGCGGAGACTTGGCATAAGGATCAGAGTCGGTTTCCCATTCCACCCTCATCAATATCCCCGGCTGCCATTCACGCAGCAGCATCACGCAGCAAGCACCGCCTCCATAGCCATGAGGGTTTGCATTACCACCGCCATAGCCATTGACTGAGAAATGATTAATAGCAGCCGACGTGTGGTTAACCGCCCATAAATCTCCCCCCAAGTATTCAGACTCTCCCAGCGAACACCCCGACAAACCCAAGAGCATCAATCCCAATAACCACCTGAGTTTAAAACTCACTCTCATCACTAATCCCTCGCAGCGATATTCCGGTTACAAATGAAAGCCAGCTGATACAAAAAGCTTTCGTTTATTACCGATACAACAACTGCGTTATGGCTCACTTCGGACATACCGGCGGCTCCTTCATTTCCAGAGGCTCCTTGATTGGATTATTGGGCGAGCCATAACCCCAACAGGCCGTTGTAACCTTGACCTGGTGGCAGGGTAGGAAATGAACTTCCAGAGCACATAGACCTTGATCATATGGCGGCAGTGGAACGATGGCAGAGTGCCGTTGGAAGTTAGATTCAGCATTATTTTTCCAAGCCAAAAACTTTTCTCGGTTTACAAACCCTGGGAAGGTCTTCCCGTTTTCAACAGTATTTGGGTCGGTCTCCCACTCCACCTTCATCAATATTCCCGGCCGCCACTCACGCGGCAGCATCACGCAGCAAGCCCCACCACCATAGCCATGAGGGTTTGCATTACCGCCGCCATAACCATTGACAGAGAAATTATTAATAGCAGCCGACGCGTGGTTAACCGCCCATAAATCTCCTCCCAAGTATTCAGACTCCCCCAACGAACACCCAGCCAAAACCAACAACAATCCCGACAATAACTTTAAGCCTAACTTCCTAGTCATCCGCCCCTCATATCCTTTACCACCGAAGCCTCTCGGAAATACCCAGCCAACATCTCCCATTAGATATATTCGAAGTTACCTATCGCATAGGCATGGATATCGCCGAAGTTCCCCTCTTGCTCTGCTTTAAGTACCAAGCGACAACAGGCCTCGAACCGTTTTTCGTTCGTGTCGTTCGGCAGCCGCTCACTGGCGAGCCCCAACAGTTGCTGGGCATCGCTGAGACGGCCCAGGCTGAAGTACTGCTGATCGGTCAGGACGATGGCTGGCAGGGGCTCAGTTGCGGCAGCACTTGAACGGTAGGTACCGGGCTGCCAGACGGGTTGCTGGTCGCGATCCAGCCAGCCCCAGAACAACGCCATGCCCAGGAAGTGCTCCCGCTGCTCGGGGCTCAGCACGTCCTTCAGCAGATGCGGTAACACGCGTGGGTCGTAGAAGCGCAGCAACCCGCTCTGGCCGCCCCACTCCAGTTGCGAAAGGCCTTGAAGCGTCCTGGCCAGCGACTCGAACGGCAGCGGAGACATGAGCAGGACGAGTCGCGACTGCGGAGCCAGGTGCTCCACCAACTCCTCCAACCAGCTCCTATGGCGCCACTCGTCGAGGCTCAAGCGCATGAGCAAGGGAGCCTGGTCCAGCAGCGCCTCCTCGGGCAGGCCACTGAACAGGGAGAACCAGGGCATGTCCGGCTCGATCAGCTTCAGGGCTGGCAGGACGGCGTGCTCGCAGTTGGCCTGATCGACCAATAGGTCGACATGGCCGAGCTCCGACGCCGAGGCCATGTGGGCAATCTGCTCGAGCCAGGAAACAAGAGGTCGACTCATTCCATGCACCTCAACCGGCCATGCGCATGACGGCGCCGGCAGCTTGTGCCTGGGCCTTCTTCAGGCAGTCCTCGCAGACCGAAGTCGGCAGCTCCGGCAACGGGAAACCCTGCCCAGCCGGGCCCTCCCATACGTGCTGGCCCTTGAGGTTGAGCTTGCCGGGGCTGTGGATATCGATGGCACCGCCGGGGGTGATACGGATATAGCCACCGCCGCAGGCCAGGGTGATGCCATTTTTGGCGGTGAGCTGCAGGTGGCCCTGCGCGGATTGCACGGTGATGTCCTGCTGGGCAATGAGGTCGAGCCGATCGCCGTGGGACTCGATCTCAAGAGGCCCCTTGCCGGAAACCAGGCGCATGCCCTCCTGCTGGGCAAGCAGGGAGATGCCCTGGCTGGCGTGGGCGAGGAGCCGCTGTGCGGCGGCGAGATTGATCGCCTCCTGGCTCTGCACATAGAGCGAATGACCGCTTTTCAGCAGCAGCCCGGCGGAGGTGACAGCGCCGATGCCCCGGGGGGCGCTGAGCAGAATGGCCGGCGCGGCCAGGCCTCTTGCATCGGCATGCAGCTGCGCCAGGCCGTCGATGGCCGGCGGCTGGCTGCGATGGGTATCGGCGATATCCCGCCAACCGGTCATCTGTTGCAAGGCGCTCTCCACCAGGCCGGTGGCCGGTTCCATGGCCAATACCTGCCCCTGTGCGCGCGGCTGTTCATCGGCACTGATGAACATGCCCTTGCCGGAACGCAGCGCGCCCCTGCCATCGGTGCGCAGCTCGAAGCCTTCGCCGCGTTTCTGCCGCTGGCCGTCCACCAGATGGCCGAGGTTGAGCTGGCTCTTGCCGCTGTGCTCGGTGCTGAGCTTGATGTGCTCCTGGCCGCGGGTGTCGTCCAGGCGCAGCTTGTTGTTGGCGGGGGTGCGCAGGACGTTGCGCTTGTAGTTCTGCAGGGTGACGAGGTCGGGGTGCCGGCTGTCGTGCAGGGCGAAGGCGATAAAGCCACGGTCCGGGTCGCCGTGCTCGAAGGCGATGCCGACCTCGGTGCCCTGGACCAGCGGCAGGTGCAGGCCGTAGGTATCCCCGGCGTAGGGCCGCGCCAGGCGCAGCCACATGCTCTCCTGGCCGGCGGGCCAGGTGTCCTGGTCGAAGAGGAAGTTGACCTTGTAGCGACCTTCCAGGTCGATGTGCCCGTAGAGGTCGTCGGGTTGCGGGCTGGTAACGCGGGCCGGGATGGTGCCGGCGATCACGGGCCTGGGCAGCAGCGGCGAACGGAAGCAGACGCTGTCGCTGTAGGGGATGGCGTCGAAGCGGGCCTCGAAGCTGCGGTCACGGGCGGCGGTGGTGACCAGGCGGGTGATCACGGCCCCGGGCGCGAAAGCGGCGGGAGCACCGCCCTCGACCTTGAGCACCTGACCTGCCGCCAGGGCGGCGCTACTGGTGGTACCGGCGAGACGGGTCTGGCCGTTGAGGTAGCGCTCGTGGGCGAGGCGCGCATAGAAGTAGCCGCTTTCGCTCTGCAGGTCTTCGTCCTGGGCGTGAGGGTCGTCCAGCGCAATGTAGGGCTCGGCGTAGTGATAGGCCTCGCCATAGGTGGTCGGGTCGCCGCGGGTCTGGTCGAGCTCGCCATCGAGGTAGGCGGCCGCATCACGCGGGGTGTAGGCACGGATGCGCAGGCTGCTTTCCACCACGCCGTGGCTCGATTGCAGGTCCCAGACGGCGTCCTGGCCGGTGCTGTTGGTGCCGGATTGGGGGCGATAGGGCAGTTGCGCACCGAACTGGTAGTTGCGCTGGTCGTCGTGGAATTCGACGACGTCGATATTCAGTCGCTCGTCGGCGGTGAAGCGGTACCAGATGCCCACTTCGGCCAGCAGGCGACCGATGAAGGCCAGGTCGCTTTCGCCGTATTGCATGACTTGTTCGCGCTTGGGGTATTCGCGCTTGAGGTCGAAGAAGAAGTCCTGCCCGGCCCAGCGGTGGCGGTCACTGCGCAGTATCTGCTCGACGATCTCGGGCACCGAGAGGTGCTGGTAGATGCGGTACTGCCGGCCGCGCCCGAGCAGTGCCAGGCGCGGTTGCAGGGTGAGTTCGTAGCGGGCTTCGTCATTGGAGCCGGAAAGCCTTCGGAACCCCGTGACCACGCCGTGCAGGGTGCGCAGCGGCTGGGTCGGCGGGATGCTCATACCCGCGAAGGGTACCGCCACGGGCGGCGGCAGGAGGCTGAAGCTGGCGCCCCGCCCCAGGAGTTGCTCGGCGGGCAGGTCACGTTGGGTAGAGGTGAATTCCACCTGATAGGCGAAGGGCTCGCTGAGTGCTTCCTCGCCCCGGAAGGCGAGAACGTCGAGCAAGGCATCGAGGTCGCGAACCTGGATCCTGTGGCGGCTGTGATCGAAGAAGGGGCGGATTTCAGCGAGCATGCTCAAGCCTCCTCAGGTGACGGGTGCGGGTGTTCATGCGGGTCGGTGAAATGCAGGGTGATGCCCTGCTCCTCGCTGTAGCCGAGGGTGACGCCGTGGCTGTGCTGCCGGGTGGCCTGTCGCTGCAGGAGCTGCTGGCTGAGTACCGGCAGGATCTGCTGATCGAGGAGGCTGTCGATGTTGCGGGCACCGGTGTCCGGTAGCAGGCAGGCGGCAGCCAGGGCATCGCTCAAGGCATCGTCGATGCGGCAGTCCAGCCCGTAGTGGCGTTGCAGGCGGCGGGCCACCTGGGCGAGCTTGAGACCGACGATGCGCTTGAGCGATTCGACCAGCAGCGGGCGATAGATCAGGGTCTGGAAGCGCGCCAGCAATGCCGGCTGGAAGTGCTCACACAGGGTCGGACGCAGCAGTTCCTGGAGCATGCCGTCAGTGGCTTCCGGCTGCTCCTGCAGACAGGCCTGCAACAGGTCGCCACCCAGGTTGGAGGTCATGAGGATGACGGTGTTACGAAAATCGATTTCGCGCCCTTCGCCATCGCGCATGAAGCCACGGTCGAAGACCTGGTAGAACAGGTTGAGCACGTCGCGATGGGCCTTTTCCACCTCGTCCAGCAGCACCACGCTGTAGGGGCGCTGGCGCACCGCTTCGGTGAGCACACCCCCCTGGCCGTAGCCGACATAGCCCGGCGGCGAGCCCTTGAGCTGGCTGACGGTGTGGGCCTCCTGGTACTCGGAGAGGTTGAGGGTAATCAGCGATTTCTCGCCGCCGAACAGGCTGTCGGCCAGTGCCAGTGCGGTTTCGGTCTTGCCTACGCCACTGCTGCCGACCAGCAGGAACACGCCCTGAGGAGCCTGGTCGCGGGTGAGCCCGGTGCGGGCCGCCCGCAAGCGCTGGGCCAGGGCGCCAAGGGCATGCGGCTGGCCGATGACCCGATGGCCGAGATTCCGTTCGAGATCCAGCAGGCTGGCCTGTTCGTCCTTGAGCAAGCTGCCGAGGGGCACGCCCGTCCAGTCGGCGACGACCTCGGCGACATTGCGCGCGGTGACATCGAGGGACAGCAGAGGGCGCTCGCCCTGGGCCTCTTCCAGCTGCTGTTGCAGTGCAGCACAGCGCCCTACCTGCAACGGTTCTTCCTGCCGGGCATCCAGAAGCAGCCGGCTGAGTTCGAGTTCACGGCGGTACTGCTGCTCCAGCTCGCGATGTTGCAGCAGCAGATCCGTGCGCTGTTCGGCGAGGGCGTCGAGCCGCTCGATGGGTGCCTGGGCACCGAGCCGGCCATCGGCCTCCAGCGCCTGGCACTCCAACTCCAGCGCCGCCTGCCGGGCTTCGAGGCGCACCAGTGCCTGGGGCTCGCAGTCGAGGCTCATCCTGACCCGGGCACTGGCGGTATCCAGCAGGTCGACGGCCTTGTCGGGCAACTGCCGGCCCGTGAGGTAGCGGCGTGACAGGCTGACGGCGGCCTGCACCGCGGCGTCTTCGATGTGCACGCCGTGGTGGCTGGCGTAGCGGGCTTTGAGGCCACGCAGCATGAGACAGGCACTGGTGTCGTCCGGCTCGTCGACCTTGACCATCTGGAAGCGCCGTTCCAGTGCGGCATCCCGCTCGAAATACTGCTTGTACTCACTCCAGGTGGTGGCGGCGATGGTGCGCAGCTCGCCACGGGCGAGTGCGGGCTTGAGCAGGTTGGCGGCGTCGGCACCGCCGGCCTGGTTGCCAGCGCCGATGAGGGTATGGGCTTCGTCGATGAACAGCAGGATCGGATGCTCCGCATGCTGGACCGCATCGATGATCTGCTTGAGGCGCTGCTCGAACTCGCCCTTGACCCCCGCACCGGCCTGCAACAGGCCGAGGTCGAGGGTGCGCACGCTGACCGGCTTGAGGCTGTCGGGCACTTTGCCGTTGGCGATGCGCAGGGCCAGGCCTTCGACCAGTGCGGTCTTGCCGACGCCGGGCTCGCCCACGAGGATCGGGTTGTTCTTGCGCCGCCGACTGAGGATGTCGACGACCTGGCGGATCTCATCGTCGCGGCCGAACACAGGGTCGATATGCCCCTGCCGAGCCTGGGCGGTCAGGTCCTGGGTGAACCTGTCGAGCAAGGCCTGCCGGGCGTCGCTGCCACCGCGGGTTGCGTGCGGCCCAGCGAGCCTGGCGGCTGCGGCCACCGGCACGACCTCGTCGAGGTCGCCTTCAGGCTGCACGTCCGGGCGTTCCTCGGAGTGCTGGTCGAGCAACGGCAGCAAGCGCTGCAACTGCGCTTCACCGAGGCTGAGCAATGGCCAGGCTGCCTCGCAGCCGAGCAAGCGGGGGGTTTCCTGCAGCGCACCGAGCAGATGCAGCGAGCGCAGCCGATCGTTGTCATCGCCCAGGGATGCCCGCAACCAGGCATCCCTGATCAACCGTCGAAGTTCTTCGCTGAGCTGCGGCTTGTCGCGAACGCTGCGGGGCAGGCCGTCGAGGTGGTCGATCAGCCCCTGCCAGAGCGCATCGAGGTCCCACTCATAGCGCCGCGCGATCAGCGTGAGGTCGCCCTCCCCTTGCTCCAGCAACTTGAGCAGCCAGTGCTCGGGAGTGATCTGCCCGTGGCCGCGGCTCTGGCACAGCGAGGCGGCGGCGCCGAGTGCACGGGCGCAGTAGGGGTTGAGGCGACGAAGCAGGCTGGCGGAGTTCTGGGCCATGGAGGTGCGTCCTTGTACGAAAGTCGTGGCGCTTGCGCGCCCGGTTTGGGTCGTGCCGGGTCGGGCACCCGCGAACGGATGCCCGACCCGGCCCTACCCGACGTCAGGCGCTCTGACGTTCGTTCCAGGAGTCGGCATGGATGATGTTGCCGTCCTTGTAGGTCCAGGTGATCTTTTCGTAGCGCAGCTCAACCTGCTCGACGTGGTTGTGCTTCTCCTTGGAGGGGTCCTTGATGTCGTGCATCTTCGGCGCGACCTTCACCACCTTGACGTTCTCCAGCTTGGTGATGAAGTACTCGACTTCCTGGCCGGCGTCGTCGATGCGGTACCACTTGAACTCGGCGCTCTTGAGGGTCTGCCCGGTGGTCACCGCCTTGTACAGGTACGGACTGGAGGCATCGATTTCCTTGGTGAACAGGAACGGGGTGTGGACGCGGGTTCCGGTCAGCTTGCCGGTGCTGTTGTCGGTGGGGATGTAGAGGCTGTGGTCCTGGGCGACCACCTCGATGCTGCCTTCGCGCTTTTGCACGTCCACCGAGCCCTTGATGTCCGCACCGCCATCGTCCTGCAGCCAGAGGTATACGGGAATTGCCATGTGAAGCTCCTTCTCAGAGGTTGACAGCCGCAGAGTGCGGCTGGCCCTTGCCACCCGGTGTGGCGGCGGATGGCGCACAGGCCCCCGCCTCCGGCACCAGGCGGATATCGACGCGCCGGTTCACGGCACGCCCGATTTCAGTGTCATTGCTGGCGATCGGCTGATCGGAGCCGAAGCCCTGCACGGCGAAGCAGCTATCGGGGATATCGCCCATGCGTTGCATCCAGTCGCGTACCGCAGCGGCACGGGCGCGGGACAGCTGGAGGTTGTGCTCGACGTTGCCGGTAGCGTCGGTGTGGCCGGCGATGACGATCAGCCAGCCGGGTTGGGCCTTGACGTCGACCAGCGCGTTGATCAGGAACTTGGTCGACTCGGGCTTGAGCGTGGAACTGCCCACGGAGAACAGCGACAGGCTATCCAGCCTCACGGGCTCGGGTACCTTGAACTCCGCCACGGGCAACTGTTGCGGCAGCCGGTAACCGCGGATCACGGCATGCAGCTCACGCCTCAGGCGCTCGCCCTGGTACAGGCCGAAGCCGAGCCAGATCGGCTCACCACGTCGGTAATAGCCATCCAGGCGAGCCGCATCGGCACGCAGTACCGCCATGGCCTCTTCACGCAACGCGAACTCGGGCTGGTTACGGTCCTGGGCAAGGGGAATGGCCAGGTAGCGATGCAGGTCGTCGCCGACCTGATGCGCCAACCGCTGGTTGTGCCAGGCAGAGCCCATCAGGGCCAACAGCGCTGCAGCCGTGAATACCCAGAGCGCCACACTGGCTGCCCGCCAAAGCGGCGTGCTTCGCACCTTCAACGACAACAGCGGCAAGAGCGCCTCGGGCAGCGGAAGCAACCTCTTCAAGCCTGGATCCGGCTTGTCCGCCTCAATCAAGGCGGTGTGGTCGTGCACCCATTGCTGCCAAAGATTCCCGGCGACGCGGCCATGCAGCTCCGGGACCAGCGTGACCCCACAGGCCACGGGCTCCACCGCCTGGTCATTGGAGCCACGGCCAGCGAGAGGGGGCAGCACGTGCCGGCGCAACCAGCCGGTTGCGCTTTCCAGTACCACGCGGGTTCCCAGGCGCAGCTCCGCGAGGGAAAGGTCGCCGCCCCCCGCCTGCCAGTCGACCAGACGGCTGCAAGCTCCCGCCTCCATGACTTCCGGCTGCCGCGCACCCGCCTCCCAGGAGAACCAGGAGTCTTCACACAGGCCACTCTGCAGGTAGGTGGCCTGGATCACGGGCAAGGCGGCCCCATGCCGACGCGCCAGCATCAACTGATGGCGGAAGGTTCGAAGGTGCCCGTCCAGTTGCTCGGGGTCGCGGTGTTTTCCCGGAGTGATGGCGAGAAGGATGCCGAGCTGCCCGTGCCAATGGGGTCGGCGAGCCAGGATGCTGCGGACCATCAGGGGCAACCGCTCCAGGTTATCCACAGGCAGGTAGCAGGCCTGCTGCGTCATTCGCGGCATTGGCCTGTCGGCATCCGCCATGTCGAACAGCCCCGGCAGGCCATCACCACAAACCAGCATGACGGGTTGCTGGAAGCTGGCCGCGAGCAGCGGCACTTCCGCATCGATCACACCCGATCGCCGCGACCGGAGCCAGAGCAGGAACAACAGGATTGCGCCGACAAGAATGGCAGCAGCACGCAGCCATCCCTCCAGGGGAAAGGCGAACAGCAGCGCCAGTGCGAGGGTGGCAACCCACGCGTGGAGGCCGAGTGTCAGCGTCGTGCTCATCGGCGGCTCCTCATACCGCCCCGGGAAGCAACGATGCGACCAGCCTGCCGAGCAGATGATCCAGCGCCCACCAGGTTCCGCCGACCAGCAGAGCGGCCACGAGCACCTGTACGGCCGGGTTGCGCAACCCGCGCAACAGTGCAAACCCAGGTGTACGAGCCGAGCCGGAAACCAGGGCATCGTGCATGACCAGCGGTTCGGTCCGCGCCTCCAGTGACCTGATCAGCTCTTCCCGCTCCGGGTCCCGCTGATCGCTGTAACGCCCCTTGAAGCCCAGCAACAGGACCCGGTGGAAAACCGTCAGCACCTCGGGAGCCGAGGCGGGGTCACGAAGCACCTCGCGCATATCCTCATAGAGGAAGTGACCCGCCTGGTGACGGTTGAAGAACTTCACCTGCAGTGGCTGGCTGGCCCAATCGGCGTGATCGTCATCCCTGGCGTAACCGAGCACCGTTTCATCCAGCAGCGCGCATTGGGCGTAGCTGATGTAGTCGATGTTCCGCTGGCTCATGCCGTCATCCTTCAGCCTCTGGCGCAGCGTCTCGACGAGGTCGGAGCAGTGCTTCCATAAGGTTCGGCTGCTTTGCGGCGTACTCCCTTCGCGCAGTGCCACCACCAGCAGGTAGCTGTCCTGAAGAAGGGCGTCGATGCTGCGCGACGCGGGCTTTTTCCTTCCAAGGTTCGGGCTCATGAGCGCAGCACCGCGAAGAGTTCGAGCCGCGCATCGATCAGCGCTGCGGGAACGTAGAAGGCGCAGACCCCGGCAGCGAGCATCGCCCGCCCCTTGGGATGCCCAAGGTCCAGGGCGAAGTACTGGTTTTCCAGGCGCAGCGGGATGGCGGCCGGAACGTGGTTGAGCGATTGCAGCGGAATGCCGTCGAGCGCTGCGTTGACCAGGTGGTCGACGTCATCCGGCGCTCCGACCTTGCACAGCTGCGGGAACTGGTTCTGCAACTGCGTCGCTGGCAACCGTGCGCGCACCGACAGGTAGAAGTCGACACCGTCCGGCTCACGCAGGCGTGGGTCGTTGAGCGAAACCTTCCAGCGGTTGGCCCCGCTTTCTTCCAGTTCCAGGGCGATGATGCGGGAGGGCAGGCTGGCTTCGAGCAATGAGGAAATCATGCCCATGAGGGGCGGCAGGACCGCCTCCAGTTGCTCATGCCGGTAGGCCGGGACGCGCTCGATGTCGAGCTCCAGCGAGAAGGTCGACAGGCTGCCAGCGAGCTTCGCCAGTTCCAGGTAGACCTGCTCGGGGTGGCGCGCGGGGTGCGCCCTGAGATCCGCCAGGATCGGCTGCCAGGTGTTGAGCGCATTGAGCAACCAGAACAACGAGACGTCGGCCACCGCGAAGTCGGCCATGCGCTGGTTGCTTTCACGGCGCATGCCCATCAGCCGCTGGCGCTTGGCGGACAACTGGGTGAACAGGTTATCCAGTTGCGCCAGCAGGCCGGCATGGGCACCGAAGCTCAGCAGGGGCGGCACATAGCCTGGATCGACGGCCCAGACGCCCTGGGCATCGCGCACCAGCCGCACGACCGGACAGGTGAGGTAATCGCCGTTGTCATCACCGACCAGGCGCAGGCTGAGCTGGTGTTCCATCACGCTGATGGATTGGCTTTCGTCGCCATAGAGGTCCTGCACCGCTCGCCAAACCTGGCGGTAACGGGTGGGTCGGTCCTCGCGATGGTCATCGAGCACGCAATTGTTGCCGTTGCCCTGCTCCAGGGGCAGCGCCAGCAGCAGGGTCGCGCTCTGCTGGTCGGCGGGCAGCTCCAGCGCCTGCGGCAAGGGGTCGGAGCGGTCCGTGTCGATCAGCGTGCCATCCGGCATGCGCAGGTGCAGCCGGGTGGCCTTGAGCTTCCCGAGCTTCAGCGCATCCAGATCGAAGGCAACCGCGAGCACGCCCCAGGGGTGAACCAGAGCGAGCCGGGCGATGCATTCGTTGGTCCGTGACTCCCAGCGCGCCTGCTGCTGGAACTGCTGCGGCGACAAGAGCGTCCCCGCAGCCCACAGGGGGCGGTCGATGTTCATGACGTCGTTTCCCTATGGACGCTTCAGGCCTTGGCCTTGGGCATCTGCGAGACCAGGGACAGGTTGACGTCCATGCCTTCCACCTGGAAGTGCGGCACGGCGTACAACTTGACGCGGAAGAAGCCGGGGTTGTCGTCGATGTCCTCGACTATCACCTTCCCCTCGCGCAGCGGGTGCGAAGCCTGCAGGTCATCGCTCGGGTCGGTCATCTCGGTAACCAGGCCGCCGATCCACTTGTTGAGCTCCAGCTCCAGTACGCGGCGGTCCTTGGTGGTGCCGATGTTTTCCCGCTGGATCAGCTTCAGGTAATGGGCGATACGCGACAGCAGGAAGATGTACGGCAGGCGCGCGTTGATGCGACTGTTGGCGGTGGCGTCGGCGGTTTCATACAGCGCCGGCTTCTGCGCCGAGTTGGCAGAGAAGAAGCAGGCGTAGTCACGGTTCTTGTAGTACGACAGGGGGATGAAACCAAGGTTGGCGAACTCGAACTCACGCGTCTCCGGAATCATCACCTCCGACGGGATCTTCACCTGGTTGCCGGTGCCCAGGTCATAAAGGTGGATCGGCAGGTCGGTCACCGCACCACCCGATTGCGGGCCACGGATCTGCACGCACCAGCCGTTGCTGATGAAGCTCTTGACCATGTTGGCGGCGAAGGCGAACGAGGCGTTGGTCCACAGGTACCGGTTGTGATCCGGACCCTTCACCTTTTCCACGTAGTTGAAGTTGCGCACGGGGATGGTGTCCGGCCCGTAGGGCAGGCGCCCGAGGACGCGCGGCAGGGTAAGGCCGATGTAGCGGGAGTCGTCGCTGTCGCGGAAGGACTTCCACTTGATGTACTCGGCCCGGTCGAAGTAGTTGCCGATGTCCTTGATGGCGGCGACTTCTTCCATCGAGTCCTTGCCGAAGAAGGCCGGCCCGACGGCACCGATGAAGGGCATGTGCGCCGCCGCAGCGACCTTGGACAGGTTGCGCAGCAGGGCAATGTCCTGCGGGCTGGAGTCGAACTCGTAGTTGGAGATGGCCGCCGCGATCGGCTCACCGCCGGGGGTGTCGTATTCCTGGGTGTAGGTGTGGATGTAGAGGCCGCTCTGGGCGATTTCCGGGGCGTCCTCGAAGTCCTGCACCAGGTGGTCCTTGCTGATATCGAGCAGTTCGATGCGGACGTTCTGGCGGAAGTCGGTCTGATCGATCAGCGATTTGACGCCGCGCCAGGTGGATTCGACGCGCTGGAAATCCTCGTGATGCATGACCGCATCGAGCTGGCGGCTGATCTGCGCATCGAGGGAGGCGATGTGTTCGTCGAGCAGCGTCTTGTCCAGGCGCTCGACCTTCTGCGAGGACTGCTTGAGCAGATCGAGAAAGACACTGACCGCCGCCGTGACGCGCTCGTCAGCCGAGGCCTCGGATAGCGCCTCGTTGTTCTGGAATGCGTCCAGGCCACTCAGCTCGCTGATGGGGCTGAGGTTGATCTTGCTGAACAGCGCCGCATAGACGCCCTGATTTTCCTCGAATGCAGCAGCACCTCGAGGGGCCGTGGAGGTATGTTCTACGGACATGGGGACCTTCCTGTGGTTATGCGGATGCGTTAAGAGGCGTCTTGCGGAGCGAGCGCGGCGAGCTCCGTGCGCAATTCGTCGCTGAGGGCGTCGTCCTTGAGGATGCGTTCCAGCTCCTGGCGGAACGTGGCGTTGTCGAGCAGGTTCGACTTGAGGTCGCGCAGCAGATTGCGCATGGCGAGCAGCGCGCGCAGTTGGGGGATCTGGCGAGCCACCTGCTCGGGCTCGAAGTCCTTCATGCGCTGGAAGGCCAGCTCGACCGAGGTTTCCGAATCGTCATCGGCCAGGGTGTTTTCCACCGCCAGCTTCAGGCGGGGGGCGAAGTCGGCGAGCACGCTGTCGAAGTTGTTCCGGTTGATGTTGACCTTGCCCCGCTCGGACAGGGGCCGCGCTTCCCGGCCGTTGCTGTAGTCACCCAGCAGCATCAGCTTCAGGGGGAGCTCAACCTTCTTCTGGGCGCCACCGGTATGCAGGTCGAGCTTGATGTTGACCCGCGCCTTGGGTACCTCGTTTTGGAAACTGTTCGATGCCATGACTACTCCAGGTGTTTCCCCGGGGGGAGTTCAGATGAAAGCTGTCGAGCAGGAATTCGTGAGCACGGCCAGGCGGTTTTGCGGGCCGTCGGTTCGACCGAAGGGGGTGAATTCCATTTCGTACTCTTTGCTTGCTTGCAGGGGGAACAACGGCAGAAGCGGCTGCTTCGGAGGCCGGTTGTTTCGAGGGCGCTCGCCATGCTGGCGGGCCGGCAGTTATCTAGGCCGATAACGACAAGGCGACGAAATAGGAAAAATCCGAGAGGAGCCGTGAACGGTCTGAAGCCAGCGAGGAGAGCTGTAGGAACTCAACCGTTATCGATTGGGCAGATGGCGACCGCAGAGGGCTCGCTGCCCCCATAAGCACAAAAAAACCCGGAGCTGCTGCATGCAGTCCGGGTCGGCCCTGGCGGGCGTTGCAGGCTTTCGCGGGTACGAAGGCCGTGGGATAAAAAGGCCACCTCCCCCCTGCCTGAAGGGAGGCGGCCAAAGCCTGTCAGCGGGCGGTGATCACCGCCAGCTTGGTGATCCCGGCGCGCTCGATGGAGGCCATGGCCTTGGCCACCGCGCCGTAGTCGACCTTGTCGTCCGCCTGCAGCTGCACGCGCAGCTCCGGGTCCTTGGCCTTGGCGGCCTCCAGGTTGCTTTGCAGCAGGTCGGGCTGGATCTCGTCCTTGTTGATGAACAGCTTGCCTTCACCGTCGATGCTCACCACCAGCGGGTCCTTCTGGTCCGGCGGGGCGACCGCTTCGGTCTTCGGCAGGTTGATCGGGATGGCGTTGGTGAGCAGGGGCGCGGTGACGATGAACACCACCAGCAGCACCAGCATCACGTCCACCAGCGGGGTGACGTTGATCTCGGAAAGAACCTCGTCGCTGTCTTGTGTGGAGAAGGCCATGTCAGGACGCCTCCTT
Source organism: Pseudomonas sp. PDM13 (assembly GCF_025685765.1). Taxonomy (NCBI): domain Bacteria; kingdom Pseudomonadati; phylum Pseudomonadota; class Gammaproteobacteria; order Pseudomonadales; family Pseudomonadaceae; genus Pseudomonas; species Pseudomonas sp. PDM13. The sequence goes on from NZ_JAOTQU010000015.1 coordinate 52,153, forward strand.
CACTTTCTGTGCGGCGCCGTGCTTGCCGGCGCTCGGGGAGACGATGACCTTGAAGGCGCTCTTCTGGGCCAGGCTGTAGAAGTCGTGGGCGAAGTCGTCGAGGTCCGCAGCGGTGAGCTTGAGGCTGCGCAGGAAGTAGTTGTAAACCAGCACCGCGGGCACTGCGACGGCGATGCCGACGCCGGTGGCGACCAGGGCCGCGCCGATGGGGCCGGCCACGGTTTCCAGGCTGGCGGAGCCGGCCAGGCTGATGCCCTTGAGCGCTTCCATGATCCCCCACACGGTGCCGAACAGGCCGATGAAGGGCGAGGTGGAGCCGATGGAGGCGACCACCGCCAGGCCGGATTCCAGAGAGCGGCGCTCACGTTGGATCTGCTGGCGCAGGGCGCGCTCGAGGCGGTCCTGGTGGTTGATCGCCTGGCTCAGGTCGCCCGGCTGGCTGCCGTCGATCACCTGGATCGCGGCGAAGCCGGCCTGGGCCACGTGGGCGGCGGCGCCGTTGTTGCCCTGGACCAGGTCAGCGGCGCTGTCGAGGCTGGTGGCGCTCCAGAACAGCTTCTGGAACTTGCGGTCCTGGTGCTTGAGGCGGGCGAACTGGATGGCCTTGACCAGGGCCAGGCCCCAGGTGATGACCGAGAAGCCGATCAGCAGCCAGATGACCACGTGTTCGACCGATGCGAAGGGGTTGGTAAGCAAGTCCATGGGGCAATCCTCTGTGTTGCGCTAACGCGTGAATTCGGTCTGTTTCAGTTCAATTTGAAGTCGATCGGGACGCTGACCCAGCCATCCAGCGCCTGGTCGCCGCGCTTGGAGGGCACGAAGGTCCAACGCTTGACGGCCTTGACCGCCGCTTCGTCCAGCAGGTCGCGCCCACTGGTTTTCTGGATCTGGATCTCGCTGGGCAAGCCGCTGGCCAGTACATGCACCCGCAGCAGCACCGTGCCTTCCCAACCGCGCCGCTGGGCGAAGGAGGGGTATTCCGGCGCCGGGTTGCGCAGGTAGCCGGCGTTGGCCGACGGCGGCGTGACCGGTGCCGGCGCGGGCGGAGCCGGGGGCGCGGGCGGGGCTTCGGCCTTGGGCGGTGCGGGCGGCGGCGGCTCGACCGGTTTCGGCGCGGGCTTGGGCACCGGCTTCGGGGGTTGCGGCTTCGGCTTGGGCACCGGTTTGGGCGGCGGCGGCTTGACGGCCAGCTCCTCCACCACCGGCGGTGGCGGCTCGATCACGGGCGGCGGCGGCTCCGGCGGTGGTGGTTCCACCACGGGCGGTGCCGGGGTGGTGAATTCGATGGTCATGGGCGGAATCTGCGGTGGCACTTCCGGCAGCGGCGGCGTGGACTTCTGGCTCGCCCAGTAGAGAACGCCGGTGTGCAGCACCAGGGCGAACACGCCGAGCAGCACCGCTTCGCGGCGCCCCAGTACACGCGAGCCCGGTCGCTGGAAGCGCCCGAGCCCCAGGGCATGCCGCAACGGCACACCGAGGTCGAGCACCTCACCGGGGCTGCGTACTTCACGCCACAGCACGTTGCCTGCGCTGTCGGCTTTGAGGACATTGCCCATCGGCAAGACTCCTGGATAAAAAAGTCCGGCCTGTGCACCGGACATTGAACGGGTTGCAGCCTCCGGGGCTGCATGAGGGCCGTCCCAGAGCGGTCGGCCACGGAGAGATGATTGGTTTTTGGGCTTATCTCTTAAAGTAATTTTTAACGATTCATTAATTACTTTAAGGAATATAAATTTCTAACTGATTGAAAAATAAGGATTTATAAATCGTGATGCTTGGAAGGCATTGAAAATATGCCTGCAAGGCATTGAAAGCGGCGGGATGGAGGGGGGTGTTGGCGCCGAGCGCAGCGAGGCCCGACAGGGCGGCGTCGTTTTTTTCGCGAGTAAACATCCAGGTTCTTAGAACATGGCTTTGCTTTTGGCTCCCTGGAAGGGCGCGCAATCAGACCTCGGAACATGCAGCCACCACTCACTCCGGCACGCGTTCATCCTGCTGGGTTCTCAATTCAAATCGCCACAGGCAGAGCCGATGACTCATGACCACGCCCTGAGGACGTGGCTTCCCACGTTCAGATGAAGGCGCACCCACGGGGGCTGGCGTGGCGGGAGGGTGAGCCCCGATGGCGGGCCATCGGGGCGGGGGATCAGAAGGGGCGGCTGCCGCTGAGGCTGATGCGCTTCATGCGGCGCTTTTCGGTGGCGGGGAAGCCGTTGCGGGCGTGGAGGACGGCCTGGTTGTCCCACCAGACGATGTCACCCGGCTGCCAGGCATGGGCGTAGTGGAAGCGCGGGTTCTCCAGGTGCTCGCGCAACCGGCCGATCAGCGCCTTGCCGTATTCCGGGTCGGCGCCGGGGATTTCCACCTCGGTGTGCACGCCGAGGAACAGCAGACGCTTGCCGCTTTCCGGGTGGGTGCGCACCAGCGGGTGCTCGGTGCCCTGGATGGCGGGGATGTCCGGGGTGCGGTAGGTGACGAAGCCGCCGTTGTAGCCGCCGCTCTTGAGGCGGATGAAGGGGTTGTAGTTGATCAGCCGCAGCGGGTCGATTTCGCGGCGGGTGGCCTCATCCAGCGCGCTGTAGGCCAGGGCCAGGTTGGTGAAGCGGGTCTCGCCGCCCTTGGAGGGCACTTCCAGCGCGTAGAGGAAGGAGCCGGAGGACGGCGTCGGCGTCCAGTGGTGGTCGACGTGGGCGGGAATGGCGGTGTTGCCCAGCTCGCCATCCTCGGTGTTGGCCACCTTGACGATCTCCGGCGCCTTGCCGTCGGCACCGGAGGACAGCACCGGGATGTCCGCCGGCGGCTGGAACACCGCGCCGAAGTGGGTGGCGAAGGCCAGGTACTGGGCGTCGTCCAGGTGCTGGTCGCGGAACACCAGGATGTGGTGCTCACGCTGAGCCTGCTTGAGGGCCAGCACCTGCTCGGGGGTGATGCGGGTGGCGTCGAAGCCGCTGACCACCGCACCCAGGGGCGCGGCCAGCGGGGTGATGGTGAAGGGCTGCTCGGGGTGGATCGATGGGGCGGGCTCGTCGTGGCGCTGGGCGGCCAGGGTCATGGTGGCTCTCCTGATTCGGGGTGTTCGGTCAACGGGGCGCGGCGGGTGGCCGCGCCCCGGGCATTCGGAAGTTGGCCTTCAGCCCTTCCTCGTGGTGCGGCTGAGCTGGCCGTCGATGCCCACCGGCACTTCGCCGGCCAGGGTCACGCGGCGCACGATGCGCGGCTGGGTGTCGTAGTCGTCCACGGCGTAGTGCTGGGTGGAGCGGTTGTCCCAGATGGCCACGTCGCCCTGCTGCCAGCGCCAGCGCACGGTGTTTTCCAGGCGCGTCACGTGGCTCTGCAGCACGGCGAAGATGTGCGCCGAATCGGCCTGGGAGAGGCCCTTGATGCGTTTGACGAAGTGCCCCAGCAGCAGGCTGCGCTCGCCGCTGATGGGGTGCACGCGCACCACCGGGTGCTCGGTCTCGTAGACGGTGGAGGCGAACACCTTGCGGTATTCCTCGAGCTTCTCCACGGACACGCTGGGGCGTACGCCGGCGTAGTCGTACTCGTTGCTGTGCACGGCCCAGAGCGTGTCGGCCAGCGCGCGCAACGGCTCGGGCAGGTCGGTGTAGGCGCTGGCGGTGTTGGCCCAGACGGTGTCGCCGCCGGCGGCCGGGGCCACCACGCTGCGCAGGATCGAGGCCTTGGGGTAGGCGTCGACGAAGGTCACGTCGGTGTGCCAGGAGTTGGCCCGCTGGCCTTCGGCGCCGTCGAGCTGGAGCAGGTAGCGGGTGCCTTCGCGCACCGGCACGGTGGGGTGGGCGATGGGGTCGCCGAGAAGCTTGGCGAAGGCTTCCTGGCCCTGGTCGTCGAGGTGGGCCTGGCCGCGGAAGAACACGACCTTGTGCTGGACCAGGGCGGCCTGGATAGCCTCGACCGTGGCGGCGTCCAGGTCGCCGGAGAGGGTCACGCCGCGGATTTCGGCGCCGATGCGCCCGGCGATGGGGTGGATGTCCAGCTGGAGCTCGGTCTGCTGGGTGGCCAGTGCTGCGTTGCTCATGGTGCGGTCCTCGCGTTGGGGTGGGTGCTGCTGGGGGTCAGAAGTCGTAGCGCAGGGAGACGCCGGCGGTGCGCGGGGCGCCCACCGAGGCCGTGTAGGCGCCGTTCAGGTAGGCGAAGGCGCTGAGGTAGTAGTCGGTGTCGGTGGCGTTGCGCACCCAGATGGAGGCGTCCACCTGGCCGTCGCCCAGGTCACGGCGCACGACGGCCGAGAGGTTGACCAGGCCGTAGCCGTCGATCTTCGAGAGGTCGGAGTTGTCCAGGGTGCCTTCGGCCTCGGAGCGGTACGAATAGCTGGCGGTGAGGTAGGGCTCGATGCGGTTCTCCAGCTGCCATTTGTATTCGCCGCTGAGGTTGGCGATCCATTTCGAGGCGCCGACCACGCGCTCGCCGGTGAGGTCGCAGGTGGCCGGGGCGCCGGGGGCGGTGCTCACCTCGCCGGGGCACGGGGCGTCCTTGAAGCTGAGGTAGGTGACGTCGTTGTAGGAGCCGTTGAAGTTCAGGGTGAGGCCGCGCACGGGCAGTGCGGTGGCTTCGAACTCCAGGCCGCGCGAGCGCACGCTGCCGGCGTTGGCCAGCACCTGCACGACGTTGGTGGAGCCCGGCGCCTGGTACAGGGTGGTGGCCTGGTAGCCGTGGATGCCGGTCCAGAACAGGTTGGCGTTGAGCAGCAGGCGACGGTCGAGCAGCGTGCTCTTGAAGCCCAGCTCGGCGTCGTTGGCGCGCTCCGGCCCGACCAGCAGCGAGTCGGCGCCGGCCACCGGTGCCGAGCCCACCGCCAGGTTCACCCCGCCGGATTTCTCGCCATGGGCCAGGGAGGCGTAGCCCAGCAAATCCTCGTCGAACTTGTAGGCCAGGCTCAGCAGGAAGGATGGCGCGGCGTTGTGCAGGCTGAGGTCGCCCGAGTCATAGGCGCCCAGTTGCGCCGCGCGGATGGCGGCGGCCTGGCCGGTGACGGCAGCACCGCCCACGGGGGCGAAGCGCTTGATGTTGGCGTCCTTCTCCTCGTAGGTGCCGCGCAGGCCGGCGGTGAAGTCGAGGCGGTCGGTGAGGTGCCAGGTGCCCTGGGCGAACAGCGCGTAGCTGTCGGTCTCGATCTTGCCGTTGGCCTTGGTGCTGAGGTTGTTGATGGCGTCGAGGTTGGCGCCGAGCAGGAACAGGTCGGCCTGGGAGCCGTAGTCGGTGAAGGTCTTGTTGCCCAGGTTCTGGTTGAACACGTAGGCGCCGAGCACGTAGTCGAAGGCGCCACCGGTGGGCGAGGCCAGGCGGATCTCCTGGGAGAACTGGCGGTCGTGCACCTCCACGCCGGTGTTGAGCAGCGCCGGCACGTTGAGGCTCTCGTCGTTGGCCGGGGTGAAGTGCCAGTAGCGGTAGGCGCTGATGGAGGTGAGGGTGTAGCCGCCGGCGAGGTTCCAGTTGGCCTCCACCGAGCTGCCGCCCTGGTGCACGCTGACGCTCTGGCGGCCGTCGATGTTGACCTTCTTGTCGTCCGGGTCGCGCACCGGTGATGCGCCCACCAGGGCCGCGCGCTGCCAGTAACGCGCCGGCGCGCCGTAGACGACCATGGTACCGGTGCTGGAATCCTCCTCGTTGTAGTCGTTGATCCAGCGCAGGCTGAAGTCCTCGTTGGGCTCGAAGAGGAACTGCCCGCGCACGCCCTGGCGCTCGCCGCCGTTGAGGTCGTCGCCGTTGTGGATGTTCTTGATGAAGCCGTCGTCGCGGGTGCGGTAGGCCGACAGGCGCGCGGCGAGGGTTTCGGTGAGGGCGCCGTTGACCGTGCCCTTGGCCTGGAAGTAGCCATCCTGGCCACCGGAGACCTCCACCGTGCGCTCGGGGCTGAAGGTGGGTGCGCGGGTGCTGATGTTGAGCACGCCGGCGGTGGTGTTCTTGCCGAACAGGGTGCCCTGGGGGCCACGCAGCAGTTCCAGCTGTTCGATGTCCAGCAGGTCGAACACCGCCATGCCCGGGCGGCCGAGGTAGACGTTGTCCAGGTAGACCCCGGCGCTGCCTTCGAGGCCATCGCTGGCCGGGTTGTTGCCGATGCCGCGCACCGCGACGCTGGACTGGCGCGCATGGATGAAGGCGACGTTGACGCTGGGCAGCACCTGCTGCAGGTCCTGCACCTTGTACACGCGCTGGGTTTCCAGGGTGGCGCCGCTGAGGGTGGTGATGGGCGTGGGCACGTCCTGCACGTCTTCCTCGCGGCGCCGGGCGGTGACGGTGACCTTCTGCAGGGCGACATCCTTGTCCACTTGCTGCTCGGTGCCGCTGTCGGCGGCCCAGGCGCTCCCCGCGCCCAGGGCCAGCAGCAGGGTCAGTGCATAGTCCACGGCGGCCAGGCGCTGCGGGGCGAGCGGCCGGGCGAGGGACGAGGGGAAAGCGGTACGGCGGTGGCTCATGGGGCGGTCCTTGTTCGGGGCCCGGCTTTTTCCGGGCAGAGCGGGCCCGCATCGCACGCAGGGCGACGGTCGGGGCGGCGTGGGTTCGGGGGAGCGTCAGGTGGCGCGCAGGGCCACCGGGCTCAGGGTTCGGCTGTCAGCGACAGCGGCGCATGAGCGGCGCGAGAAGCCGGGTCCTGGCGGAGACGGGAAGTCGGGCTGGCGTGGTCATCGGGTGTCCCCCTTCGGGCTGGGCCATATACTTATTCCTTTTTAATCTTATTTATCTAAAAAAGCTTCGTTGACGGAATAAGAGCCTGCATTTAAAACCAGCACCCATACGCGGGCAAATGCCTTCGACCTATATTTTCGATGCCGGTAAAGCATGATGGATCTGCGCCAACTCCGTTACTTCATCGCCCTGGTGGAACACCGCAGTTTCGTCCGTGCGGCCGATGCCATGGGCATCACCCAGCCGGCGTTCAGCCGCAGCATCCAGGGCCTGGAGCAGGCCTTCGGCTGCCAGCTGGTGGACCGTGGCAACAAGGACCTGCGCCCCACGCCGGAAGGCCAGGTGGTGCTGCAGCACGCCCTGCGCCTGGTGCAGGGCGCGAGCAACCTGACCCGCGAAATCAACCAGATGACCAAGCTCGATGCCGGCGAGCTGCACTTCGGCTGCGGGCCGGCACCGGCGGCCAAGCTGGTGCCCGATGCCCTGGCCGCCTTCATCAGCCGCCACCCGCGCATCACCACCCGCTTCGAGGTGAACAACTGGGAAGCCCTGGGTCGCCTGCTGGCTCGGGACGAGATCGAGTTCTTCATCGCCGACATCCGCCAGTTCGAGATCGACCCGAACTTCCAGACCCGCGAACTGACCCCGCGCAACGGCCGCTTCTTCTGCCGCCGGGGGCACCCGCTGCTGGCCAAGGAAAGCCTCTCCACCAACGACATGTTCGACTACCCGCTGGCCGCCACCCGGCTGCCGGCAGGCATCCGCAAGCTGCTGGCGGGCTTCAGCGGCAAGGCGGATTTCGACCTCAACCTGGAATGCGAGCACGTGCCGGCGCTGGTGCAGGTGGTGCGCCAGACCGACGCCGTGGGCGTGGGCATGCTGGAGACCCTGGCACCGCTGCTGGAAAGCGGTGAGCTGGCGCTGCTGAGCTTCCGCAACCTGCCGGAGAACCTGGAAAGCCTCTCCGCCCGCTGCGGCATCGTCACCCGCACCGGCTACCGCCTCTCCCCCGCCGCCCGGGCGCTGATCGAGCTCATCGTCGAGCTGGACGGAATCGAAGCGGAAGAAGCGCGACGCAGCGCCTGAGTCGGCAACCGGGGGATCGGTCCATCAACAAGGGTTGCCGGGGACTCCGCTGGTGGACGTAAAGAGCGACGTCCACCAGCGGTCGAGGTTTTCGTGGGAGCGAATTCATTCGCGAAAGGGTTCGGCGCAGTTGCGTTGGGCCTCGCTGCGCTCGGCGCCAACCTACGAGGCATAGGGTTGCCGGAGACTCCGTCGGTGGACGTAAAGAGCGACGTCCACCGCAGCGGTCGAGGTTGTTGGGCGGCCTTAACGCGATGCCTGCACCGGTTCCTTCAAGGCGGCGTCGAGGAAGCGCGGTTCGTTCCAGTCGGCCACCTTGAACGGTTTGCGGATCAGCCGTTGTTCGGCGGCGAAGTCGACGCCTTTCTGCAGACGGGCGAGGAAGTCGGCATCCAGTTGCGGGTCGAAGATGGTGTTGAAGCTTTCATCCTTGAGGTCGGTGCCGAGGATGCCCACCGGGTAGCTGGCCAGGCTGGACACCAGTTCGACATAGGCCTGCTTGTTCTCATCGTCGCGCAGCCATTGCACCGCCTGCTGCTGGGCCTTGATCAGCCGTGCCGTCACTTCCGGGTAGTCGCGGACGAAGGCGCCGGTGCCCACCAGCACCGCCTGGGTACTGCCGGCGCCGCCCAGGTCGCGGGTGCTCAGAGGCAGTTCGGCGAGACCCTTGTCGCGCAGGGCGATCAGCCCGGCCAGGCCCCAGGAGGCATCCACCTGCTTGGCCGCCAGGGCCGCGTTGGCGGCGTTGAAGTCGAGGTTGATCACCTTGAAGTCGCGTTCGGAGAGGCCGCGGCTGGCCAGGGCGTTGGCGAAGGACAGCTGGTTGGCGGTGCCGCGGAACACCGCGACGCGCCTGCCCTTGAGGTCTTCCAGGGTCTTGATGCCGGAGCCGGGCACCACGCCCAGGTAGCTTTTCACCCCGCGCGCGGTGGCGCTGAGCAGGCGGGTATCCAGACCGCTGGCCTTGCCGATGATGGCGGCCAGGTCGCCCAGGTAGGCGAAGTCCACCTGGCCGTTGGCGAGGGCTTCGTTGACCACCGGGCCCGCGCCCTTGAAGAACAGCCACTGGACCTTGATGCCGTCCTTGGCGAACTCCTGTTCGAGGATGTTCCGGCTGCGCAGCACGTCCACCACGCCACCGCCGCTGTGCTGGCTGCCGGCACTGAGGTCGGGCACGGCGATGCGGATTTCCTTCGGCGCCTCGGCGGCCTGGGCCAGCAGCGGGGCGGCACCGAGCACGCCCGCCAGCACGGTGGGGGCGAACAGCCCGAGGACGCTGTTGATCAGGGTTTTCATGGGAGGCGCTCCTGCGCTGGGGGTCATGTGGCGGCTAGATAGGCACAGGGGCTCCCGGCAATAAAATAATAAAAATTCATTTTTTGATAACCCGAATGCATAAGTAAGGCGAGCCGCGCCCTGTGGGCCGCTATGCAGGGAATGCATAAAAAATATTCAACAAAGGCATTTGCCGCTGCCCCGGCCCTCCCCCACAAATGACGCTCTTATCCAAAAATAAATGGATATTCGAATTTTATATTCCACACGGAAATAACATTAGAGCCCAAGCGCCGGGAGACCCGATGAGCAAGATCCAGACGCTGCCCGCCCTCCAGCCGGCCCCCCGCTTCACGTTGCCGACCCCGAGCCTGCACGGCTTCGCCTGGGCCCTGCCCTGGCTGCTGCCCCTCGGCCTGTTCCTGCTCTGGTGGGTGGCCGCGGAGCGGCTGTGGATGTCCGAGCAGATCCTCCCGGCACCGGCGGTGGTCTGGCAGAGCGCCCTGGAGTTCGGCTCCGGCGAGCTCTGGGGCCACCTGTGGATAAGTCTGCAGCGCCTGCTCTGGGGGCTGCTCGCCGGTGTCGCCGGTGGCGTGCTGCTGGGCAGCTGGCTGGGGCTTTCGCGGCGGGCCGAGGCGCTGGTCTACCCGACCTTCGTGGCCCTGGCGCAGATTCCCACCCTGGCCTGGATCCCGCTGTTCATGCTGTTCTTCGGCATCGGCGAGACCCTCAAGCTGGTGGTGCTGATCAAGGCGGTGGTGGTGCCGGTAACCCTGCACGTGCTGGTGGGCGTGCGTGATGCCCAACCGCGCCTGCGCGAAGCCGCCGCGGTGCTGCGCCTGCCGCCGCACCTGCTGTTCTGGCGCCTGGTGCTGCCCGGCGCCCTGCCCGCCTTCATGGCCGGGCTGCGCCTGGCCCTGGCCACCGGCTGGACCTCGCTGCTGGCGGTGGAGCTGCTGGCCTCCAGCGAGGGCATCGGCTACCTGATGGTCTGGGGCCGCCAGCTGTTCATGCTCGACCTGGTGTTCGTCTGCATCCTGGTGATCGGCCTGGTGGGCGCGCTGATGGATCGCGGCATCAACCGCCTCGACGCCCTGCTGCTGTTCTGGCCCCACCCGGCCACCGGCCAGCAACCCCGGGGCCCGCGCCTGCAGGGCTGGCAACGTTTGCAGGCCGGGCTGCTGCCCCTGGCCATCGTCGCCCTGTGGCAGGCCACCGCCGGCTTCGGCTGGGTCGACGCCAATATCCTCGCCTCGCCGCTGGACGTGCTGCGCAGCCTGCAGCAGGGCCTGGCCGACGGCAGCCTGCCCACGGCCATGGGCGCCAGCCTGAAACGGGCCCTGCTCGGGCTGCTGATCGGCGGTGCCTCCGGCCTGCTGCTGGGCTTGCTGCTGGGGCTTTCCACCCTGGCCGAGCGCCTGGCCGGGCCGAGCCTTTCGGCCCTGCGCCAGGTGGCGATCTTCGCCTGGGTGCCGCTGCTCACCGCCTGGTTCGGCCTGGGCGAGGCGGCCAAGCTGGCCTTCGTCAGCCTGGCGGCCTTCTTCCCCCTGTTCATCGCCACCCAGCGCGGCGTCGCCGGGCTTTCGCCGCAACTGGGCGAGGCCGCGCAGGTGCTGCGCCTGGGCCTGGGCAAGCGCCTGCGCCTGCTGGTGCTGCCGGGCGCCGCGCCGGCCATCTTCGCCGGCCTGCGCCTGTCGCTGATCTACGCCTGGCTGGGCACCATCGGCGCCGAATACTTCATGCCCTCGGACGGCGGCATCGCCAGCTACATGCTCGGCGCGCAGCAGCTGTTCCGCATGGACCAGGTGATGGCGGCCATGCTGCTGGTGGGCCTGGTCGGCGCCCTGCTGGGCACCCTCGGACAACGCATCGAAACCCGCGCCACGCGCTGGAGAACCGCATGAACGCCTTCAACCGCAGTGCCGCCGAAGCGGCCAACCAGCCCGTTTCCGCGCCGCCCACCCTGAGCTTTGCCGGGGTCGGCAAGGTGTTCCAGGTGGACGGCCAGCCCTTCCAGGCCATCGAGGACTTCAGCCTGGATGTCGAGGAAGGCGAGTTCATCGCCATCGTCGGCTCCAGCGGCTGCGGCAAGTCCACCCTGCTGCGCCTGCTGGTGGGGCTGGATACCGACTTCAGCGGCCGCATCGAGGTGGACGGCAAGCCGGTGCGCGGCATCGGCGGCGAACGCGGCATCGTGTTCCAGGAGCACCGCCTGTTTCCCTGGCTGACGGTCACCCAGAACATCGGCCTGGGCCTGGTCAACGAACCCATCGAGCAGGGCGAGCGCGCCCGGCGCATCCACCAGTTCGTGCAGCTGGTGGGGTTGAGCGGCTTCGAGAGCGCCTACCCGCACCAACTGTCCGGCGGCATGGCCCAGCGCGTGGCCATCGCCCGGGGGCTGGTGGCGAGCCCGCGCATCCTGCTGCTGGACGAGCCCTTCGGCGCCCTCGACGCCCTCACCCGCCAGCAGATGCAGGACGAGCTGCTGGCCATCCGCAAGCGCCAGCGCATCACCACCATCCTGGTCACCCACGACGCCGAGGAAGCCATCTACCTGGCCGACCGCGTGGTGGTGATGGCGCCGCGCCCGGGGCGCATCAAGCAGGTGGTGGACATCGACCTGCCGCGCCCGCGCCAGCGTACCGGCCACGACTTCCACCGGGTGCGCGAAGCCCTGCTGCACCAACTGACCGGCGAGGGTGACTACCAGCCGCCGGTGCCGCCGCGCGTCGCCGACCTGCCTCTCGAATTCATCGCCCTGTAGACCCTTTGGAGAACGCTGGATGAGCAAACGCCCCAACTTCCTGGTGATAGTCGCCGACGACCTGGGTTTCTCCGACCTCGGTGCCTTCGGCGGCGAGATCGCCACGCCGAACCTGGATCGCCTGGCCTTCGACGGCCTGCGCCTGACCGACTTCCACACCGCGCCCACCTGCTCGCCGACCCGCTCGATGCTGCTCACCGGCACCGACCACCATATCGCCGGCATCGGCACCATGGCCGAGGCGCTGACCCCGGAGCTGATCGGCAAGCCGGGCTACGAGGGTTACCTCAACGACCGCGTGGTGGCGCTGCCCGAGTTGCTGCGCGAGGCCGGCTACCAGACGCTGATGTCCGGCAAGTGGCACCTGGGCCTGACCGCCGAGCGCGCGCCCCATGCGCGGGGCTTCGAGCGCTCCTTTTCGCTGCTGCCGGGCGCGGCCAACCACTACGGCTACGAGCCGCCCTACGATGCCAGCACGCCGGGCATCCTCAAGGCGACGCCGGCGCTGTACGTCGAGGACGACCGCTTCATCGACCAGCTGCCGGAGGGCTTCTATTCCTCCGATGCCTTTGGCGACAAGCTGATCCAGTACCTCAAGGAACGCGACCAGAGCCGCCCCTTCTTCGCTTACCTGCCCTTCTCCGCCCCGCACTGGCCGCTGCAGGCGCCCGCCGAGGTTGTGGATAACTACCGCGGCCGCTACGACGCCGGCCCCGAGGCGCTGCGCCTGGAGCGCTTGGAAAAGCTCAAGGCGCTGGGCCTGGTGGCGGCGGACGTCGAAGCACACCCGGTGCGGGCCATCAGCGCCGAGTGGGACGCGCTGAGCGAGGCGGAACGCCAGGTGTCGGCGCGAACCATGGAGGTCTACGCGGCCATGGTGGAGCGCATGGACTGGAACATCGGCCGGGTGCTGGACTACCTGCGCCAGCAGGGGCTGGAGGACGACACCTTCATCCTTTTCATGTCCGACAACGGTGCCGAGGGCGCGCTGCTGGAGGCCTTCCCCAAGTTCGGCCCGAACCTGAAGAGCTTCCTCGACCAGCACTACGACAACAGCCTGGAGAACATCGGCCGCGCCAACTCCTATGTCTGGTACGGCCCGCGCTGGGCCCAGGCGGCCACTGCGCCGTCGCGCCTGTACAAGGCCTTCACCACCGAGGGCGGCATCCGCGTGCCGGCCCTGGTGCGTTATCCACAGCTGCAGCGGCAGAAGCAGATCAGCCCGGTGTTTTCCACGGTGATGGACATCACCCCCACGGTGCTGGACCTGGCCGGCGTGCGCCACCCGGGCACCCGCTGGCGTGGCCGCGAGGTGGCGCCGGTGCGTGGGCGCTCCTGGCTGGGCTACCTCTCGGGCGAGACGCCCCGGGTGCATGACGAGAAAACGGTCACCGGCTGGGAGCTGTTCGGCATGCGCGCCATCCGCCAGGGCCACCTCAAGGCGGTGTACCTGCCCGCGCCGGTGGGCCCGGAAACCTGGCAGCTCTACGACCTGGAAAAGGACCCGGGGGAGATCCACGACCTGGCCCAGGAACGGCCGGAAGCCCTGGCCGGGCTGATCGAGGCCTGGCAGCGCTACGTGGACGAGACCGGGGTGATCCTCAGCGAATCGCCGTTCCAGCCGTAGGGGCAACAGCAGAGCGTGCTTGTGGGCGAATTCATTGGCTCTGTCGGCGTTAGCTGTTGTGGTTTTAATGCAAGCCCTCAAGCACGGTGCTTTCCGGGCACTTATGGATTTCTTCCACCTCCACCGCATGGGTTTCGCTTCGCTCTACACCATCCTACGAAAGCCCGTGCGCACCACGTGGCGATGCGCTGGACGAAGAAAGTTGGAGCAGCCGCCAACGCCCCTCCAGGAGGCCGAACGCAGTCGTTGCGCCGGGGGACGAGCGGCATGGATGCCGCGAGAGGCGCGCCAGGCCATGGATGGCCCATCGCGCCGGCCCCCAGAGCGGCGATGGAGTGAGGGAACCCTGGCGAAGCCGGGGCCGGATGATGGGGCGAGTTTTTTGGTTCCTTTTCAACGACTGGAAAAGGGACTCGCCCGGGTGGGCGAAACCAGAAGCACCAACAAAACTCGGCAATCAGCTGGGTCCAAATCTTCTAGCAACACTTAACGCAGACAGAGCCAATTCATTCGCGAAAGGGGAGCGCCGTTGCACCTCGGCTCGCCCTTGCCCCAAGGCTCCGGTGAACCACCTGCGGTGGGCTGAAGCCCACCCTACGGAAGGCAGCCCAACACGGCGAGGTTGAAGGCCGCTGCGTTGGGCCTCGCTACGCTCGGCACCAACCTACGGTGCAGCGTGCGACCGGGGCGGCTAGACCGGGACGATGCGGTTCTTGCCGCTGCGCTTGGCGGTGTACATGGCTTCGTCGGCGCGGGCGTAGAGGTGTTCCAGGGTGTCGCCGGGGCGCAGGGTGGTGAGGCCCTGGCTGAGGGTGACGCTGAATACCTGGCCGCTGGCACTGAACGACAGCCGCTGCACTTCGCGCTCCAGGCGCTCGGCCACCTGCAGGGCCTGGGCCGGGTCGCAGCCGGGGAATACGGCGGCGAATTCCTCGCCGCCGATGCGCCCGAAATGGTCGACCCGGCGCAGGGCGCCGGCGCCGCATTGGGCGATGCGCTGCAGCACCAGGTCACCCACCTGGTGGCCGTAGGTGTCGTTGATCTTCTTGAAGTCATCGATATCCAGCAGCAGGAAGGCCAGGGGCCGTTCGTAGCGCTCGGCCACATCGAATTCGCGCTGGGCGCATTCGAAGAAGTGCCGGCGGTTGCTGGTGCCGGTCAGCACGTCGGTGGTGGCCAGGCGTTGCAGCTCGGCCTCCAGGGTCTTCTTCTCGGTGATGTCCTCGGCGATGCCCACCACCAGGGTGCTCTGCCCGGCCTGGCCCTGGCGGCTGACGAAGCACTTGTCGCTGAGCCAGCGCACCTGGCCGTCACCGCGGATGATGCGGTACTCGCGCACCTCCACCGCGCCCTTGGTGAGCACCTCGGCAAGGCTGCGCGCGGCGTACTCGACGTCGTCGGGGTAGATGCAGTTGCGCCACTCGTTGAAGTCCACCATCAGCAGCTCGGCCGGGCGGCCGAACATGCGCTCGTAGTGCGGGCTGACGTAGATGATTTTCTGCGCGTCCCAGTCGAAGGCCCAGAGCACGGCGTTGACGCTGCCCAGCAGGCTGTTGAACAGCAGTTCGCGTTCGCGCAGGCGTTCCACCTCGCCACGGCTGTGCAGCAGTGCCAGGGTCAGCTTTTCCAGCTCGCTGGGTGTTTCCTCGAAGTTTTCCATCCGGCCCATAGCCTGCCTTCGCGTATTCGGGTCACGTTACGCCCACGACGAAGCGGCGGGCATGAGTGGCCGGCGTCAGGCATGACTCTGGTGACGAATGGCTGCAAAACGGTTGAACAGGCGGTGCAGGACGAACACCGCAAGCAGGGTGATGAATACCGCAACGCAAACCGAACTGAGCCGATAGGCCAGGCTGAACATCATGTCGTGACTCGGCGTCAGGTATTGACCGAAAACGATGGCCAAAGTTGTCAGCGCGCCGAAGCCGATTCCCTGCGCACCCTCCAATACGTGCACTCGGGCACAGAAAAAGGCGGCTATCCAGTACAGCGAGGCGACGAGCGGTAGCACGTCGTAGTGGTCGTAGAGCAGCAGTTGCAGCACCAGCCCGATCAGGCAACCGAGCATGGTGCCGAGGGCGCGGATGCGTCCGGCGAAGCGGATGCCGTTCCAGTGCATGGGGAAGAGCACCAGGATCGAGGCGATCTGCGCGGACAGCGAATCCTTCAGGTCGAACGTCTGGAAGAGGATGAACGACAGGGTGGCGATGCAGGCGCCGAGCAGCGCTTCGTGGCGCTGGCTGGGCAGGTCCTTGGGCGGCGGGGTGCGCGGCTCGCGGGGCTCGGCATCGGGAAAGAGGAAGAACATCAGCCAGGCGATCAGCACCGTGAGACCGGCGGCCACCAGGTTGCTGGCCACCAGGTCGTAGAGGTGGGTTTCGGGGTAGCTGGCGAAGTGCAGTTGCATGGAAAGGAACACGCAGCCCAGGGCGCCGAACATGAACAGCGGGCCGCGCGCCATGAGGCTGAAGCGCCAGAGGAAGGCGGCGAAGACCAGGGGCACGATGAGCATCGGGCGGTCGCCGAACAGGCCGTAGATGACCAGCGTCTCCAGGCTCACCAGCACCGCCTGGGCGAGGAACTGGCGGATCACATGGGCATTGATGGTGGGCACCAGGCCCAGCAGCAGCATGGGGTAGACGCAGAAGAACGAGCCGTTGTCCCAGCCCATCAGCTTGCACACGAACAGGCCGAGGGTGCCGCCGCAGGCCAGGCGCAGGCACTGGCGCAGGCCGTTCTCGCTGAGGGCCGGGCGCGTCATCAGTAGATGTAGTGCAGCAGGCTGATGAGGCGGATCTGCACCCGGCCGAAGAAGGCGGCCAGGGGCGACTCGTGGGGGTAGAGCTGCACCGTGGCCTTGGCGCCGCTGGGCAGGGGCGCTTCCGGGGGCGCCTCCAGCAGCACGTGCAGGCGCTGGCGCTGGGCGTCGCGCACCCAGCGGTCGGAGGTGGCGGGGGCCGCGAGGTCGCCGTTGGCGTCCAGCTGGCCTTCCTTGACGCCGGCGTCGATGGCGCTGACCCGCGCCGCGAAAATGCGCCCGGGCAGGGCGTCGAACACCACGCTGGCGCCATCGCCCAGGCCCACGTAGCGCAGGGCCTTCTCGCGGAAGTCGGCACTGACATCGGCCTCATCGGCCACCAGCGCGGCCACCGGGCTGCCGGCGGCGACGAAGGCACCCGGGGACAGCTGCAGGTTGCTCAGGGTGCCGGCGCGCTCGGCGCGGACTTCGCTGTACTGCAGTTGCAGGCGGGCCTGGTCGAGGGCGTTGCGGGCCTGGCGCAGGCGCAGGTTGTCGTCGCCCGCCGCACCGCGCTCGGCGGCCAGCTGGTGGATGCGCGCACTGGCGGCGGCCACCTTGGCGCTGGCGGCGGCACGCTGGGATTGGGTCTGCTCGAACAGCTGGCGGGAGACGTGCTGGCTGGCCACCAGCTTGCCGAGGCGCTCGGTCTCGCGCGCCAGCTCCTGGGCCGAGGCGTCGGCGGCGAGCTTGTCGGCACGGGCGGCGGCGAGGCTGGCATCCAGCTCGGCGTTGTCCTGGGCGGCCTGCTCCAGCGCCAGCTCGGCGGCGTTGACGGCAAGGCGGAAGGGCTCGGGGTCGAGGCGGAACAGCAGCTGCCCGGCCTGCACATGGGCGTTGTTGCTGACGACGATGTCCAGCACCTGGCCGCTGACCCGGGGCGCCAGGCGCAGCACCGGGCGTGTCAGCTGGGCTTGGGGGGTGATGGGCATCCACAGGTCGGCCGCGAGGAAATAGACGAACAGCAGCACGAAGGCCGCAATGGCGCTCCGCACCCGGCGGGCGAACCTTTGATCGGGGGTCATGGATACCTCGGAAATACAGGGCGGACCGGTGTTGCCGCGATGCCCGCGAACGGGGCGATGGGCGGTGATCCGGTAAAACGGCAAACAGCTCAGGGCTGGCAGTATATTTACCGGCGTTTCCTGGATAATCAGCGCCCTTCGAGAATCAGCCTTGCGCGAGGAGTAACAATGGACACCCTGAACAGCATGCGTGTGTTCGTTCGCGTCATTGAGACCGGCAGCTTCACCGCGGCGGCGCAGGCGCTGGACCTCTCCACCGCGCAGGTCTCGCGGCTGGTTTCCGAACTGGAGCAGCAGCTGCAGGCACGCCTGCTGCACCGCACCACCCGGCGCCTGGCGCTGACCGAGGTGGGCGAGCGCTACCTGCAGCGCAGCCGCTCGATCCTCAACGAAGTGGACCAGGCCGCCGCCGAGGCGCGCGGCGCGCACCTCAAGCCCAGCGGCCGGCTGCGGGTGCACACCATGACCGGGCTCGGCCTGCAGCACCTCACCGGCCTGGTGGCGCGCTACACCGAGCTGTACCCGGAGGTGGTGATCGACCTGACCCTGTCGCAGCGCAACCCCGACCCGCTGGAGGACGGCCAGGACGTGGTGCTGACCTTCGCCCGCGAACTGCCGGATTCGCAGATGGTGGCGCAGTCCCTGGGGCAGATGTACAGCGTGGTCTGTGCGTCCCCGGGCTACCTGGAGAAGCACGGCGTGCCCAAGGGCCCGGCGGACCTGCGCCATCACCGCTACCTGCGCCTGCTGGACCCGCTCTACCAGGACAACTGGGTGCTGCAGGGCACGGATGGCGAGTTCGACGTGCTGCCGGCGGAGGCCTTCCAGGTCAACGTCGCCGAATCCCTGGCCCGCGCCGCCCAGGCGGGCATGGGCTTCTGCCTGCTGCCCTCCTTCGTCGCCTGCCAGCCGCTGCGCGACGGCACGCTGTTGCGCCTGCTGCCGGAGCACCGACTGCGCGAGCGCAACATCTATGCGATCTACCCGTCACGGCGCTTCCTCGACGCCAAGATCAGGACCTGGGTGGACTTCCTCAAGGCCGAGCTGCCGCCGCTGTTCGCCCAGGACGACGCGGTGCTGGACGACCCGCGCCACTGGGCCGTGCGCACGCAATTGTTGCGCTAGAGGCAATTGTGCTTCACCTGGGCCGTGGTTTTTCGCCGCCGGCCCCCCGCCTAAGATGGCCTCGGTTTCCAGATGCATCCCGCCGAGGATCACGCTATGCAACGCAATCTCTTTGTTACTGCCGCTTTCACCGCTTTCGCCCTGTCCTTCACCCAGTTCTCCTTCGCCGAAGAGTCGTCCGCCTTTGTTGCGCGAAATGCCCAGTATGAGCAGCGCGCCCAGGACGCCGCCCAGCAGCAGGCCATCGCCAAGCAAGGCACCGAGCGCAAGGCCGACGCCGACCAGGACAGCTGATCGACCCGCTCCACCTC
The DNA here is from genome assembly GCF_025685765.1 of Pseudomonas sp. PDM13. Lineage (NCBI taxonomy): Bacteria > Pseudomonadati > Pseudomonadota > Gammaproteobacteria > Pseudomonadales > Pseudomonadaceae > Pseudomonas > Pseudomonas sp. PDM13. The sequence continues at coordinate 70,808 of NZ_JAOTQU010000015.1, forward strand.
CTCCTGACCTCCTGACGTCGATGTGATTGCTCCTTTGTCGACGTCTTGTTCCAGCCGCCCTCCCCCCGGGCGGTTTTTTTTGGCCGCGTTTCAGGGACAGGCGTGTGTGGGCGGTGCAGGTGGGAGTGGGAGGGTAGGAGCGAATTCATTCGCGATGGAGTATCCAGCCACACGCAGCAGGGAGACGGCGGTGAGTCTTTCGCGGCTGAAGCCGCTCCTACAGATGGCACGGCGCGGAGCACGGCCCAACCCCGCAGCGGTGGACCGGTGAAGCGGGGTCCACCCTACATCGCCTGACAGCTCGTGCCCGCACGGACTTCCCCGCTGGGTAGGGTGGATAGCGCTCTTCTATCCACCAAGCGGACTCGCCCCACACACTGACGCCTCGCCCCTCTCCCGTAGGAGCGAATTCATTCGCGAAGAGGCACCAGCGAGCACCGCTGCGTTGGGCCTTGCGAGCTCGGCGCCAACCTACGGACACGCCAATAAAAAAAAGGCCGGCAATGGCCGGCCTTTTTCGGGGTCGTTGCGATCAGGCCGTGGCGGCCGGGCGCAGCGAGTAGGTCTTGAGCTGCTCGGCGAAGTCGCGCAGCGACTGGATGCCGCTGGCCTCGGCCTCGTGCACCCATTGCTTCATGGCTTCGAGCATGTCGTGACCGTTGGAGCTGGTCTTGACCCAGATGTGCTGCAGGGCGAGGCGCTTCTCGTAGATCACCTTCAGCGCCTGGCTCTGCTCCAGCATGGCGGCGATGCGCGCATGGTGGCGTTCGTCCAGCAGGCTGGTCTCGCGGGACAGCAGGCGCTTGGCGCGACGGAACAGGTGGCGCACCGACTCGTCGGCCTTGGCCAGTTCCTGCTTCACCAGGGGCGCGATCACCAGCTTGCGGTACTGCGCCATGATCTGGAACCGGTTGTTGAGGATGGCCATGGCGGTGTCCATGTCCAGGCTGCCCTTGCCTTCCACGCGGTGGGCGATGGGCGCCACGCGCTGCACCTTGGCCAGGCGCAGGAAGCTGAACAGCTTGATCCAGGCCCAGCCCAGGTCGAATTCCCACTTCTTCACCGACAGCTTGGCCGAGTTCGGGTAGGTGTGGTGGTTGTTGTGCAGCTCTTCGCCACCGATGAGGATGCCCCAGGGCACCAGGTTGGTGGCGGCGTCGCGGCATTCGAAGTTGCGGTAGCCGACGGCGTGGCCGAGGCCGTTGATGACGCCTGCGGCCCAGACCGGGATCCACATCATCTGCACCGCCCAGATGGTGATGCCGGCGACGCCGAACAGGGCGAGGTCGATGGCCGCCATCAGGAACACGCCACCCAGGGGGTAGCGCGAGTAGACGTTGCGTTCGAGCCAGTCATCCGGGCAGTTCTTGCCGTAGATGCGCAGGGTCTCTTCGTTCTCCGCCTCTTCGCGGTACAGCTCGGCGCCGCGGCGCAGGACGGTGCCCAGGCCCTTGATCACCGGGCTGTGCGGGTCGTCGACGGTTTCGCACTTGGCGTGGTGCTTACGGTGGATCGCGGTCCATTCGCGGGTGTTCATCGCGGTGGTCAGCCACAGCCAGAAGCGGAAGAAGTGCTTCAGCGCCGGGTGCAGTTCCAGGGAGCGATGGGCGGAATAGCGGTGCAGGTAGACCGTGACGCCGACGATGGTGATATGCGTCATCACCAGGGTGGCTGCCACCAGTTGCCACAGCGACAGATCGAGAAAACCGTTGTACCACATGGAGTGCGTAGCCTCGGGGGAAGGAAGGGCGAGGTTGTCGGACAAACACCGGCATTATCCCCATGAATTGTGAGAAAACCATCCTGTTCTTTAGATAAGAAAGAGATGAATCTCCATTCATCTATAATGCGAAACCGATCACATCTGGCATGGCCTCGACTCACCTATGAAACCCAAGCTCAGCGCCGTGAAACTGGTGCTGCCCTACTTCCTCCTCGCCAGCGCCTGGATACTCTTCAGCGACCATCTGCTGCCCCTGCTGAGCCCCGACGGCAGCCGCCTGGAGCTGCTGCAGTCGGCCAAGGGGCTGCTTTTCGTGGCGGTCACCAGCGGCCTGCTGTACCTGCTGGTGTGCCTGCACATGCGTCGCCTGCGCGCCTACCTGCAGGCCCGCCGCGAGCAGGAGAGCAGCCTGCGCCAGGCCGCCGCGGTGTTCGACGCCACCCAGGAAGGGGTGCTGGTCACCGATGCCGAGCAGCGCATCGTCCACGTCAACCGTGCCTTCGCCCGCATCACCGGCTTCGAGGAGAGCGAGGTGCTGGGGCAGACCCCGGTGCTGTTCAAGTCCGGCCGCCACGACACGGCCTTCTACCAGTCGATGTGGAACGCCCTGAAGAACCGCCACGCCTGGAGCGGCGAGGTGTGGAACCGCCGGCGCAACGGCGAGGTGTACCCGCTGTGGCAGAACATCCGCGCCATCCATGACGAGGACGGCCTGCTGACCCATTACGTGGCGGTGTTCTCCGACGTCAGCGCAATCAAGCGTTCGCAGAACGAGCTGGACTACCTGGCCCACCACGACCCGCTGACCAACCTGCCCAACCGCCTGCTGTTCACCGAGCGCGTCGAGCACGCCCTGGAGCGCGCCCGCCGGGAAGGCAGCGAGGGCACGGTGATCCTGCTGGACCTCGACCACTTCAAGCACATCAACGAAAGCCTCGGCCACAACCATGGCGACCAGTTGCTCAAGGCGGTGGGCGAGCGCCTCGCCACCCTGATGGCCGGCGGCATGACCCTGGCGCGCCTGGGCGGCGACGAGTTCGGCCTGCTCTGCGAGGACTCCGGCCCCGAACAGGCGGCGGACCTCGCCGGCCGCATCCAGCAGTGCCTGGCCGCGCCCTTCCACCTGGCCGAGCAGAACCTGTTCATCAGCGCCAGCCTGGGCATCAGCCTGTTCCCGGGGGATGCCGAGAACGTCGAGCAGGTGCTGCGCAACACCGACTCGGCGCTGTTCAAGGCCAAGAGCGTGGGCCGCGAGACCTTTGCCTTCTATAGCCAGGAGCTGACCGAGCAGGCGCGCCAGCGCGTCGAGCTGGTCACCGCACTGCGCCAGGGCCTGGAGCAGGACGAGCTGCGCCTGGTGTTCCAGCCCATCCACGACCTGGCCGATGGCCGCCTGATCGGCGTCGAGACCCTGGTGCGCTGGCAGCACCCGCAGCGCGGCCTGGTGCCGCCGGCGGAGTTCCTGCCGGTGGCCGAGGAAAGCGGCCTGATCGGCGCCATCGACGCCTGGGTGCTGGAGCGTGCCTGCCGGCAGATGCGCGACTGGACCGAGCGCGGCATGCAGCTGTCGTTCATCGCGGTGAACGTGTCCTGCCGCCTGTTCAGCCGTGGCGAACTGGACACCCGCGTCGCCCGCGTGCTCGCCGACACCGGCCTGGAACCGGGGCGCCTGGAGCTGGAGATCACCGAGAGCGCGGTGATGGAGGACCCGGACACCGCCCTGGAGCTGCTCGACCGCCTGTGCAAGCTCGGCGTGCGCCTGGCCATCGACGATTTCGGCACGGGCTACTCGTCCCTGCAACGCCTCAAGCGCCTGCCGGTGCACAAGCTGAAGATCGACCAGAGCTTCGTGCAGAACCTGCCCGACGACCGCGACGACATCGCCATCGCCAAGGCCGTTACCGCCCTGGGCCATAGCCTGGGCCTGGAGGTGCTGGCCGAAGGCATCGAGCACCAGCGCCAGGCCGACTTCCTCCGTGGCCTGGGTTGCGACCATGGCCAGGGCTACCTGTTCAGCCGCCCGCAGCCGGCCCAGCAGCTCGAGGAAGCCTGGCAGCTTTCCCCTTCGAGCGGCGCCACCCCGCAACAGATCAGCCTGCTCTGACCCCTTCCCTCCCGGTGGGCCAACGCCCACCGCGCGTCCCTCCGCCCGCAGCGGGCGGGCCTCTGGCCAGCATGGCGCCGAGCGATTCGGCCAAATCTAACCATTGGTTATATAAAAATTCTTAAACAGTATTTTTAAGAATATTCATGCCCTGATTAAGATGCGCCCAAGCCACGCGAAACCCCCTGTTCACCGACGCGGGCATCCCATCCAAGGAGCATGACCATGAGCGCAACACTCCGCAGCCTCGAAGGCCAGGACGAAGCCAGCATCCTGCGTGAAATCCAGAGTGCCCTGCACGGCCTGCGTTTCGGTGCCGTCGAGATCACCGTGCACAACGGCCAGGTGGTGCAGATCGAGCGCAAGGAAAAATTCCGCCTGCAACCGCCCGCCGGCAAGAACAGCTGACCCGAACACCCGACCGGGTCGCCGGAGGGGTCAACCCGCGACGCGAACCGAGTCGACTGCGACGTGCGCCGTGAACGCCCGCCGCGCCTGAAAGACAACCTAGCCAACAGCATAAAAACTCAGAATTCAGGAGCTTCATCCATGTCGATTCGCCGCTTCGCCCTGGCCACCCTGGCCAGCGCCCTGCTCACCACCCTGGTCGCCGGCCCGGTCGCCGCCGCCACCGAACTGCTCAACGTCTCCTACGACCCGACCCGCGAGCTGTACCAGGAGTACAACGCCGCCTTCATCAAGCACTGGAAGGCCCAGGGCGGTGAAGACCTCAAGGTCCAGCAATCCCACGGCGGCTCCGGCAAGCAGGCCCGCGCAGTGATCGACGGCCTCAAGGCCGACGTGGTGACCCTGGCCCTGGCCGGTGACATCGACGAGCTGCAGAAGCTCGGCAAGCTGATCCCCGAAAACTGGCAGACCCGCCTGCCGCAGAACAGCACCCCCTACACCTCGACCATCGTGTTCCTGGTGCGCAAGGGCAACCCCAAGGGCATCAAGGACTGGGGCGACCTGACCAAGGCCGGCGTGGAAGTCATCACCCCGAACCCGAAGACCTCCGGCGGCGCCCGCTGGAACTTCCTGGCCGCCTGGGCCTGGGCCAAGAAGCAGTACGGCAGCGACGCCAAGGCACAGGAATACGTACAGGCGCTGTACAAGCAGGTTCCGGTTCTCGACACTGGCGCCCGCGGTTCGACCATCACCTTCGTCAACAACAACATTGGCGACGTGCTGCTGGCCTGGGAAAATGAGGCCTTCCTGGCACTCAAGGAACAGGGCGGCGAGAACTTCGAAATCGTTGCACCGAGCCTGTCGATCCTCGCCGAGCCGCCGGTTTCGGTGGTCGACAAGAACGTCGACAAGAAGGGCACCCGCAAGGTCGCCGAAGCCTACCTGCAGTACCTGTACAGCGAGGAAGGCCAACGCATCGCCGCGAAGAACTTCTACCGTCCCCGTGACGAGAAGGTCGCCGCCGAGTTCGCCAAGCAGTTCCCGAAACTGGACCTGGTGACCGTCGACAAGGACTTCAACGGCTGGAAGGAAGCGCAACCGAAGTTCTTCAACGACGGCGGCATCTTCGATCAGATCTATCAGGCGCAATAAGCCGAAGCTGCAAGCTGCAAGCTGCAAGCTGCAAGAAAATGGGTGGGGCGCAGGCCCCGCCCGGACAAGGGGAAGCGCGAGCTTCCCTTTGCCGTGCCCGGGCCGGTGATATTCCGGTGGCGGGCTTGAGCGTTCCAACGCAGAAAAAGGACAGATGATGTCTCGACGTATCTCCCCGGTCATACCCGGCTTCGGGCTGACTCTGGGGTACACCCTGGTGTATCTCAGCCTGTTGGTGCTGATTCCCCTGGGCGCCATGTTCCTCAAGACCTTCGACCTCACCTGGGTGCAGTTCTGGAACATCATCAGCGCACCCCGCGTAATTGCCGCACTCAAGCTCAGCTTCGGCACCGCGCTCGCCGCCGCCGTGCTCAACGGCCTGATCGGCACGCTGCTGGCGTGGGTCCTGGTGCGCTACGACTTCCCCGGCCGCAAGATCATCGACGCGATGATCGACCTGCCCTTCGCCCTGCCCACCGCCGTGGCCGGTATCGCGCTCACCGCGCTGTACGCGCCGGCCGGCCTGGTGGGCCAGTTCGCCACCGACCTGGGCTTCAAGATCGCCTACACCCCGCTGGGCATCACCCTGGCGCTGACCTTCGTCACCCTGCCCTTCGTGGTGCGCACGGTGCAGCCGGTGCTGGCCGATATCCCCCGCGAGGTGGAAGAGGCCGCCGCCTGCCTGGGCGCCAAGCCGCTGCAGGTGTTCCGCCACATCCTCCTGCCGGCGCTGCTGCCCGCCTGGCTGACCGGCTTCGCCCTGGCCTTCGCTCGTGGCGTGGGCGAGTACGGCTCGGTGATCTTCATCGCCGGCAACATGCCGATGAAGACCGAGATCCTGCCGCTGCTGATCATGGTCAAGCTGGACCAGTACGACTACACCGGCGCCACTGCCATCGGCGTGCTGATGCTGGTGGTCTCCTTCATCCTGCTGCTGCTGATCAACCTGCTGCAGCGCCGCATCGAAACCCCTTGAGGAGGCCAACGTCATGAGTAGTGCAACCCTGACCGCCGTCACCTCCGCCAACGCTGCCCGCCGTGGCAACGTGTGGGGCCGGCGCGCGCTGATCGCCGGCGCCTGGCTGGTGTTCGGCATCTTCCTGCTGCTGCCGCTGTACATCGTGCTGAGCGAGGCGCTGAAGCAGGGCTTCGGCACCTTCTTCGCCGCCATCTTCGAGCCCGACGCCCTCGCCGCACTGAAGCTGACGGTGATAGCCGTGGCCATCTCGGTGCCGCTGAACCTGGTGTTCGGTGTCGCCGCCGCCTGGTGCGTGAGCAAGTTCGAGTTCCGTGGCAAGAGCATCCTGGTCACCCTGATCGACCTGCCCTTCTCGGTCTCGCCGGTGATCGCCGGCCTGATCTACGTGCTGCTGTTCGGCGCCCAGGGCTACTTCGGCGAGTGGCTGTCGGACCGCGATATCCAGATCGTCTTCGCCATTCCCGGCATCGTCCTGGCCACCATCTTCGTCACCGTGCCCTTCGTCGCCCGTGAGCTGATCCCGCTGATGCAGGAACAGGGCACCCAGGAAGAAGAAGCCGCGCGCCTGCTCGGCGCCAACGGCTGGCAGATGTTCTGGCACGTGACCCTGCCCAACATCAAATGGGGCCTGATCTACGGCGTGGTGCTGTGCACCGCCCGCGCCATGGGCGAGTTCGGCGCGGTGTCGGTGGTTTCCGGCCACATCCGTGGCGTGACCAACACCCTGCCGCTGCACGTCGAGATTCTCTACAACGAGTACAACCACGTCGCTGCCTTCAGCGTCGCCAGCCTGTTGCTGATCCTCGCGCTGGTCATCCTGCTGCTCAAGCAGTGGAGCGAGGCCCGTTTGTCCCGTCTTAAATCCAGCGCTGATGAGGAGTGAGTCATGAGCATCGAAATCCGTAACGTCAGCAAGAACTTCAACGCCTTCAAGGCGCTCAACGACATCAACCTGGATATCCACAGCGGCGAGCTGGTGGCCCTGCTCGGCCCGTCCGGCTGCGGCAAGACCACCCTGCTGCGCATCATCGCCGGCCTGGAGACCCCGGACGCCGGCAATATCGTGTTCCACGGCGAGGACGTCTCGCAGCACGACGTGCGCGATCGCAACGTCGGCTTCGTGTTCCAGCACTACGCCCTGTTCCGCCACATGAGCGTGTTCGACAACGTCGCCTTCGGCCTGCGCATGAAGCCCAAGGGCGAGCGCCCCAGCGAGCCGGAGATCGCCGAGAAGGTCCATGAGCTGCTCAACATGGTGCAGCTGGACTGGCTCTCCGACCGCTACCCGGAGCAGCTCTCCGGCGGCCAGCGCCAGCGCATCGCCCTGGCCCGCGCCCTGGCGGTGAAGCCGAAGATCCTGCTGCTGGACGAACCCTTCGGCGCCCTCGACGCCAAGGTGCGCAAGGAGCTGCGCCGCTGGCTGGCGCGCCTGCACGAGGAGATCAACCTGACCTCCGTGTTCGTCACCCACGACCAGGAAGAAGCCATGGAAGTGGCCGACCGCATCGTGGTCATGAACAAGGGCGTGATCGAACAGATCGGCTCCCCGGGCGAGGTCTACGAGAAGCCGGCGAGCCCCTTCGTCTACCACTTCCTCGGCGACTCCAACCGCCTGCAGCTGGGCGATGACCGCCACGTGCTGTTCCGCCCCCACGAGGTCTCGCTGTCCAAGGAGGCCGAGGAAGAGCACCAGGCCGCCGAAGTGCGCGACATCCGCCCCCTCGGCGCCATCACCCGGGTGACCCTGAAGGTGGACGGCCAGGACGAGCTGATCGAAGCCGAAGTGGTCAAGGACCACGACAGCCTGGTCGGCCTCGCCCGTGGCGAGACCCTGTACTTCAAGCCCAAGGCCTGGCAGCCCGTCGCCCACGGCTGATCGCCGCGACGCAACGACAAAGCCCCTCATCCGAGGGGCTTTTTCATGGGCGCAGATGTAGGTTGGGCCGAAGCATGAGGCCCAACGCAACGGACCCGACCCCGGCACCGTTGGGCCTCGCAAGCTCGGCGCCAACCTACGGCCCCGCCCTCTGGTGGGAGCGAATCCATTCGCGAAAAGGCAGGGTGCCCGAGTTATCCACAGACCGCTTCGGCCGAGCGCTTGAGCCCGAAGAACTGCAGCTCGGCGAACAGCACCACCGCCAGCGCCTGGGCGATCACGAAGGCCTGGCCCAGCAGGGTCGGCTGCACCCAGCCGCTGACCAGCAGCAAGAGGCTGTCCACCACCCAGACGGCGTTGACCGCGATCACCGCCCACACTGCGCGGCGGTCCAGGGTTTCGCGGCGGGCCAGCCACAGCAGCACGGCGCACCAGGGCAGCATCAACAGGCCGGCGCCGGTGAGCAGCGCGACGGGCAGCGCCAGCAGGGACGACAGCGGGCCGGCGCCCAGGGTCATCAGCAGGCCGGCGGCACCGCTGAGCAGGGCATCGAGTTGCAGGACGCGGCGCAGCAGGGGGGACGGTTGCACGGTGGTCATGGCGAATCTCCTCGGTGGGGGCGGCCCGGCGGTTGCCGTTGCCTTGGTCGCCAGGATTCGCCGATCGGGGAAGTGCGTCGATTACCTGCCAGGTAATGGCCGGGATTCCCCCGCTCGACTATCGTCGCTGCCATGAACGCACACACCCATCCCGTCGGCGCCCTGTTGCGCCAATGGCGCCAGCGGCGCCGCCTCAGCCAGCTCGACCTCGCCTGCGACGCGGAGATTTCCACGCGCCACCTGAGCTTCGTCGAAACCGGGCGCGCCCAGCCCAGCCGCGAGATGCTCCTGCACCTGGCCGAGCAGCTGGACATTCCCCTGCGCGAGCGCAACCGCCTGCTGGCCGCCGCCGGCTATGCGCCGCTGTTCCCCCAGCGCACCCTGGACGACCCGGCCCTGGCCGGCGCGCGCCAGGCCATCGAGCAGCTGCTCAAGGCCCACGAGCCGAACCCGGCGCTGGCCATCGACCGCCAGTGGAACCTGCTGGCGGCCAACGGCGCGGTGATGGCGCTGATCGCCGGCGCATCCCCTGCCCTGCTCGCCCCGCCGCTCAACGTGCTGCGCCTGACCCTGCACCCGGAGGGCCTGGCACCGCGCATCGTCAACTTCGGCCAGTGGCGCGCCCACCTGCTGGAGCGGCTGCTGCACGACATCGAGGTGAGCGGCGATGGGGAACTGCAGGCCCTGTACGACGAGCTCGCCGCCTACCCGGCACCGCCCGTGACCGACCCCCTGCCCACCGACGGCGTGCTGGTGCCCCTGCAGCTGGATACGCCCCTGGGGGTGATCAGCTTCATCAGCACCATCACGGTGTTCGGCACCCCGGTGGACGTGACCCTGTCCGAGCTGGCCCTGGAGACCCTGTTCCCCGCCGACCCGGAAAGCGCCGAGCGGCTGCGGCAGATCCTCCGGATGGGATGATTTGTCGCCCGGTGGTCATAAATCACTCTTTCGGGTAATACCCTCCAGCCCCCGGCGCAGTAGGCTGGGCGCGCACCGATTGGTGCCCACACACCTCATCGCTTTGTCTGCTCACAACAACAACAAAAGGAGCACGCCGGGATGCTTTCAGACGCTCTAGCACGCGCTTTTATCGGATTGCTGCTCAGCCTGGTCGGGGCCGGGATGGCCCTCGCCGCCGAGCTCGCGCCCATCGACCAGGTACAGATTCACGCCTGCCGCGCCACCAGCAGCCTGTTGCTGTATCGCGGCGAAGGTTTCCAGGAAACCCACAAGACCCGCTTCGACGCCGACATCAAGGCGCTGGAGGCCGCGTTCCAGAGCGTGCCGCAGCCCAGCGACGGGTTCCGGCAGAAGTACCGCGCCCTTGTTACCCAGTTGCAGCAGGGTGTTTCCTACGGCCACAACGAGGACGACGTGCCCTGGCGTTTCCCCCAGGAACTGGCCAAATCCCTGCGTGAATTGCTCATCGCCGCCCGCTCCACCCCCGGCAACACCGCCGATGGCGAGCTGCCGGCCAAGGTGGAATACCTGGCGGTGCAGTACCTCAGCCGCGCCTACATCGGCACCTTCGAGATCGCCCGGGAAAGCAACGACACCTATATCGGCCAGGACGAACGCACCCTGCTGCCGGCCATCGATGCCCAGCTGCAGCCGATGGACAAGAACGACCCGGCGGTGGGCAAGCTGAAGACCCGCTGGAGCTTCCTCAAGACCGCCCTCAGCGACATGAACAGCCAGAGCAACACCCTGGTCAGCGCCTCCGGCCGGCCCTATGCGCCAATGATGGTCGACCGCCACGCACGCTCGATGAGTGCGCAATTGCTGACCAAGGGTGGCTGAGGGAAAGGGATAGCGCGGGTTATCCACAGGGCGGCCAGGCTCAACACCGTAACGGTGGACCGGTGAAGCGGGGACCACCCTACAGCGCCTGGCGCATCGTGCCCGCACGGGCTACCCCGCTGGGTGGATAACGCTCTTTTATCCACCAGGCGGACCCACCCCGAGCACCAAGGCCTCGTCCCTCTCTCGTGGGAGCGAATTCATTCGCGATGGAGTTTCCAGCCACTCGGAGCCGAGAGCCGGCGGTGAGTCTTTCGCGGCTGAAGCCGCTCCCACAGGTGCCCGGCCCAACACCGCAGCGGTGGACCGGTGAAGCGGGGTCCACCCTACAGCGCCTGGCGTATCGTGCCGGCACGAGCTACCCCGCTGGGTAGGGTGGATAACGCTCTTTTATCCACCAAGCGGACTCGCCCCGAGCACCAAGGTCTCGCCCCTCTCTCGTGGGAGCGAATTCATTCGGCGATGGAGCTGCCGGCCACTCGGAGCCGAGAGCCGGTGAGCCTTTCGCGGCTGAGGCCGCTCCCACAGGGGGGCGGCCCAACCGCGCATCACCTCAAGCGGTGGCTTTCTTCTCGCGGATGCAGGTCGGGCCGGCGCGGTGTTCGATGGCCTGCTCCACTTCCTTGCGCATGCCGAGCATGAAGGCCAGTTCGGCGACGACGAACAGGGGGCCGACCACCAGGCCCATGAGGTCGTCGACGAAGGCGGGCTTGCGGCCTTCGTAGTAGTGGCCGACGAACTGGATCACCCAGCCCACCACGAACAGGCCGAGGCCGGCGCTGAGCCACAGGGCGGTGGATTGCACGGCCAGCGCGGTGCCGACCCAGAGGCTGAGCCAGAGCAGCGCGGTCATCACCAGGCCGAAGCGCAGGTCGAGGCGGAAGTAGAAGACGGCAGAGGCCAGCGCCACCAGGGCTGCAGGAGATATCCACAGGCCGGCGACGACCAGGCCCGGGCGCGACAGCAGCACGGCCACGGCGACCACGATCAGCGGGATGCCGATGAAGTGGCTGAAGATATTGCGCCGGTCACGGTGGTATTCGGCGTACTGGGAAAGATGGTCGACGAGGGTTTTCATTGTTATGTCCTCAGGTTGCAGGCAGTTGCGCCGATAATGGCGCCTGTACTGACCTATCCTCTGTCAGCTAGCCGACAAAGCCCATCGTCCGATGCCCGAACTTTCCGACTGCCGTACCCAATTGCTCACCGGCCACTGGTTCGCCGGCCTGCCCGCGCCCCTGCAGGATGCGCTGGTGGAGCAAGCGCGCCCGCTGAGCCTGGCCCCCGGCGAGTGCCTGTTCCGCCGGGGTGACCCGCCCTGCGGGCTCTATGCGGTGATCGAGGGCGCGGTGCGCGTGGGGGTAAGTGCGGAGAACGGCAAGGAGGCGCTGCTGATCCTGGTGGAACCGCCGCACTGGTTCGGCGAGATCTGCCTGTTCGATGGCCAGCCACGCACCCACGACGCCTTCGCCGAAGGCCCGACGCAGCTGCTCAACGTGCCCCAGCCGGCCTTGCAGAAGATGCTGGAGGCGGAGCCGGCCTGGTGGCGCGAGTTCGCCCTGCTGATGAGCCAGAAGCTGCGCCTGGCCTTTATCGCGCTGGAGGAGATGAGCCTGCTGCCGGCACCGCAACGCCTGGCACGACGGCTGTTGATGATCGCCGAGGGCTACGGCGAGACCAGCGGCCAGCGCCGGGTCATCCACCTGGCCCAGGAACAGCTGGCGCTGATGCTGGCGGTGTCGCGGCAGACCACCAACCAGATTCTCAAGGAACTGGAAGCCCAGGGCGTGGTGCACCTGAACTATGGCGAGATCGAGATCCTCGACCTCACCGGCCTGCGCAAGGCGGCGCGGCTGTAGCGGTTCAGGCCGGCCCGCGCAGGGCCTCGGCGAGCTGACGGCCCACCGTCACCGCCTCTTCCAGCTGCGCTTCCAGGCGCACCATCTCCTGCCGCCAGGCCTGCTGGCTTTCGTGCTGCAGCGCCCAGTGATCCGGCAAGGGCGCCAGCGCGTCGCGCAACTGCGCGCCCTGCTCGTCCAGCCCGGCCATCAGCCCACCAAGGGGCTCCAGCGCGGCCACGCCTGCGGCCAGCCCGGCGTCCTGCCCGGCCAGGTGGGCCACGGCGGCGGCGGTCTGCTGCTGGATGTCTTCGGCCATGCGCCCCACTTCCTCGGTGGCACCGGCGGTGCGCGCAGCAAGGTTGCGCACCTCGTCGGCGACCACGGCGAAACCACGCCCGGCATCACCGGCGCGGGCCGCTTCGATGGCGGCGTTGAGGGCCAGCAGGTTGGTCTGGCTGGCGATGGACTGGATGCTCTGGGCGACCTTCTGGATCTCGCCGCTGCGCTCGGCCAGGGCCTGCACGCGCTCGCGGCCGGTGCCGCTCTCGGCGAGCAGCGCGGCGAAGGCCTGGCGGGCCTTGCCCAGGTCGGCGCGGCCTTCGGCACCGGCCTGCTGCAACTGTGCGGCCAGCTGTTCGAGGCGATCGAGATCGGGCGGTACGACGCCCGCGTCATGGCGCTGCAGCCAGATGGCGCCCTCGTCCAGGCGCTGGCGCAGCAGGGTGTCGAGCTGGCTGGCGACGCCTTGCAGACGCAAACGCTCGGCAGCGTTGCGATCAGCCTGCACCGCCAGCTCCGCCAGGCGCGGGGCCTGGTCTTCCAGGGGGTCGTCGCGGGGCTCTTCCGGTACCTTCCAGGGGCCCAGCCAGGGCCACAGCGCCAGCACCAGGTAGGCGGGGATGCTCCAGGCGAGCGGCACCTGCCAGCGCGTATAGACCAGCATCAGCAGGGCCAGGCCCAGGGTGTGGAACGCGACGGCATAGGGATGGCGGGCGTAGGCAGGACGCATGGGCTTCTCGGGGTGGTTCTTGTAATGGGGCAATTCTGGCGGCTCGACTGGCGACTGGCCAGTTCTAGCGCACCAAGCTTTCGCGGTACTGACTCGGTGCCTGGCCGGTCCAACGCTTGAAGGCACGGCTGAAGCTGCTGGTGTCGGCGAAACCGAGCAGGTAGGCGATTTCGCTGATGGAGCAGCGCGGGTCGCGCATGTGCACCAGCGCCAGGGCCTGGCGGGTGTCGCTGAGCAGTTGCTCGTAGCTGCTGCCCTCCTCCGCCAGGTGTCGTTGCAGGCTGCGCAGGCTCAGGTGCAGGGACTGGGCGATGCGCTCAGCCGAAGGTTCGCCATTGGGCAGCTGGGCCTCCAGGCAGGCGCGCACCTTGCGCGCCCAGGTGGGCACCTGCAGCTGTTCCAGGGTGCGCTTGAGCACCGTTTCGTTGTGCTCGGCCAGCTCGGGGTTGGCGTCTTCCAGGCGGCGTTCGAAATCCTCGCGGGCGAATTCGATCAGGTCTTCCGGGGCGCCGAAATACAGCGGGCAGCGGAACACCTGGTGCCAGGGCGCGGGGTCGGCCGGCTGCGGGCGGCGCAGGTGCACGGCCAGGGGCGCGTAGTCGCGGCCCAGGCGGTTGCGGCAGGTGCGCACGTAGATGGCGGCGAAGGCGTCTACGGCCTCGGGGGCCGGTGCGGGGCCCTCCTCGGGGACGCGCAGACGGAACTCATAGCGCTCGCCGTGCAGGGTCAGCTGCAGGGCCAGGGCATCGCTGACCACCTGGTGGTAGCGCTCGATGCGTTCGAAGATCTCCCGCAGTGTGGCGCTGGCCACCAGCGCGTAGCCCAGGGCGTGGAAGGTGGTGGGGCTGAGGTAGCCGGAAATCTTCAGGCCCAGCGCCGGGTCACCGCTGGCCGTGACCGCCAACTGCCACAGGCGCGTGGTGGCGGAGAGCGGGTAGCGCGCGTTGGGGTCGTCCATCAACGCCGGGTCGAGGCCGGCCTGGCGGCAGAGGCCGTCGCTGTCGAGGCCGAGCGCGTCCAGCTGCTTGCGCAGGGCTCGGGTCCAGCTGGCGAGGGTGGAGGGCTCGTCGCTCATGCAGGTTGGCGTATCCGGTCAACAGGTTGGCGTTCAAGGTCAGGCGTGGCGTGCACCGCCTCGGCAGAGTGGGTACACGACGAACAAGAGGATGTAAGCATGTCCCCGACGACCGCAAGCCCCGTAAAGCTGAATGATCAACAGCGATCAGCCCATATTCGTGAAGTGGTGATGGCCCATGGCGTGGAGCTGCGCCAGCGCTACCCGATCCTCAACCGCCAGGACCTGCTCGGCGCCAGCATCCTCGCCTTCGCCCTGGCCGGCATGGTCGGCTCGGCGGCGCTCTACCTGAACGGCACGATCGCCTGGTGGGCGTGCCTGCTGGTCAACGCCTTCCTCGCGTCGCTGACCCACGAGCTGGAGCACGACCTTATCCACAGCATGTACTTCCGCAAGCAGAAGGTGGCGCACAACCTGATGATGGCGCTGGTGTGGCTGGCGCGGCCGAGCACCATCAACCCCTGGGTGCGCCGCCACCTGCACCTGAACCACCACAAGGTCTCCGGCACCGAGACCGACATGGAGGAGCGCGCCATCACCAACGGCGAGCCCTGGGGCCTCGCGCGGCTGCTGATGGTGGGCGACAACGTGATGTCCTCGCTGATCCGCATGCTCCGAGCCAAGAGCTGGGAGCACAAGAAGTTCATCCTGGTGCGCACGCTGAAGGTCTATGCACCGCTGGCGCTGATGAACTGGAGCGCCTGGTACGTCTTCCTCGGCTTCCACGCCATCAATGGCGTGAGCGCGCTGCTGGGTGCGCCGGTGGCCTGGTCGGAGACCACCCTGGCGGTGATGCAGGGCGTGGACATCGCGGTGGTGGTGCTGGTGGGCCCCAACGTGCTGCGCACCTTCTGCCTGCACTTCGTCAGCTCCAACATGCACTACTACGGCGACGTGGAGCTGGGCAACGTGATCCAGCAGACCCAGGTGCTCAACCCCTGGTGGCTTTGGCCGCTGCAGGCGTTCTGCTTCAACTTCGGCAGCACCCATGCGATCCACCACTTCGTGGTCAAGGAGCCCTTCTACATCCGCCAGATGACCGCCCCGGTGGCGCACAAGGTGATGCGCGAGATGGGCGTGCGCTTCAACGACATCGGCACCTTCGCCCGCGCCAACCGCTGGCAGGCGCAGCCGCAACCGGTGGCCGAGCGCGCGCAGACCGCCTGACACCTGCCGCGCGTCCCCGAACCCCACGCCCCAAACCTAAGATGGGCCGCCTCGCGGCCCTTCTGCGCCTACTATCGCCGCCATTCCGCCCACGACAGCGCCCCGAGGCCCCCACGGCCCGGCGGGCGTTGCGCCGCGGAAAATCCGCTCAACCGTGAAGAACAAGAGGTACCGGCATGAAAACCTGGATCTGTGTGGTCTGTGGCCTGATCTACGACGAAGCCAAGGGCTGGCCCGACGAGGGCATCGCCGCCGGCACCCCCTGGGCCGATGTGCCCGAGGACTGGATCTGCCCCGACTGTGGCGTGGGCAAGATGGATTTCGAGATGCAGGAAATCTGAGGCGCGGCCTCAGTACTTCAGGCTCATGCGCAGGGCCAGACCGTTGTCCCGCGACTCGGTGGCCCAGTCGCCCTCGTAGGCCATGCCCAGGCTCAGGGCCTGGTCCAGCTGCCAGTCGAGCATCAGGCCGAGGTGGATGACGTCGCGGGCGAGCTGCGCCTCGCCGGCGCCGTCTTCATCCCCGAGCTGGCGATCACCGCTGTTGCGCCGCCAGGCCGGGATCACCCGCGCCACCAGGCGCTGGTCGGGGCCGAGGGTCCAGGCGGTGGTGCCGCGCAGGCCGAAGGTGGCCTGCAGCAGCTCGTCCCGTTGTGACCCCACATCAGCCTGGCGCTCACTGTCCTGGCGCAGCCAGGCGAGTTCGCTGAAGCCTTCGAGGCTGAAATCGCGGTAATCCAGCGAATAGCTCAGTTCGCTGAACAGCTGCCCGCCCCGGGCATCGGCGGCGGGCGCGTGGCCGTCCACCCGGTGGCTGTCCAGCAGCAGGCCGGTCTTGAAGCCGATCTGGTTGTAGAACTTGGTGCCGAGGTACGCGCCGAGCTGATAGCCATCGAGGCGCGCATCGTCGCTGCCGGCCTCCAGTTCCGTGCGGGACAACCCGGCCGTGGCGCCCAGCACCCAGTCGCCCACCCAGCGTTCACTGCCCAGGGTGAGGCCGGCGACAGTCCGCTCGCGGCTCGGCGCCGCACCCGGCCCATCGGCCGAGCCGTGGCTGGCATAGGTGCGCACCCAGTAAGGCTGCTGCCCGTCTTCGGGTTCACCCTCGCGGAAGGAGAAACGCAGCTGCTGGATGCGGTCGAGCACCGCCTCACGGGTGAAGCGCGCGTCCTCCAGCAGCGTGGCGCGGGTGGCCTGGTGCAGGTCGCCGGCGAATACCGAAGGGGCCAACAGCAGGCAGGTGAACAGGGACGCGCGCATGGGTTCTCCGAGGAAGGGCGGCTGTGGATAACTCTAGCCGCGCCGCTCCAGCGCTTGCATCAACAAGGTGCGACCGGCGCTGAGCACCTCTTCCTGGCGCGATTCGCTGGCGAGCATGCGCGCGATCACCAGGGCGCCGACGCACTGGGAGATCACCGCCCAGGCCAGCTCGCCGTCTTCGAGTATCTCGGCCCAGGCCTGCTGCAGTTGCAGCATCCAGTGCTCGGCGGTCTCGCGCACCGGCAGGTCGGCGCGGGCGATCTCCGCGCCCAGGGCGGGAATCGCGCAGCCGCCTTCGGCGTTGTGAACATGGGCCATGCTCAGGTAGTGCTCGAGGCAACGCTGCAGGCGTGCCTGGTCGAAGCCTTCGCCCTGGGCGACCTGGCCGATCAGGCTGCGCGACAGCTCGCGCTCGACGATGGCGGTGAACAGGTCGTCCTTCGACGGGAAGTGGCTGTAGAAGGCGCCACCGGTGAGGCCGATGGCTTTCATCAGGGCGTCCACTCCGGTGCTGGAGAAGCCGCCGGCCTTGGCGATCGAGCCGCTGCTCTCCAGCAGTTTCTGCCGGGTTTCTTCCTTGTGAGTGGGGGAATAGCGCATGTCGACCTCCATAAACACACTGCTTGACGCGGGTTGGACTGTAGCATAACGTCCGTTCAGCTAACGACCGTTTAGTTAAAGGTGACTGCCATGAATACCGAATCGAACAACAACAAGGTGGTGCTCGTGATCGGCGCCGGTGATGCCACCGGCGGCGCCATCGCCCGGCGTTTCGCCCGCGAGGGCTATATCGCCTGCGTGACCCGGCGCAGCGCGGACAAACTGCAACCGCTGGTGGACAGCATCCGCGCGGAAGGCGGCCAGGCCCACGGCTTCGCCTCCGACGCGCGCAAGGAAGAGGACGTGACCGCGCTGGTGGAGCAGATCGAGAGCGAGATCGGCCCCATCGAAGCCTTCGTCTTCAACATCGGCGCCAACGTGCCCTGCAGCATCCTCGACGAGACCGCGCGCAAGTACTTCAAGATCTGGGAGATGGCCTGCTTCTCTGGCTTCCTCACCGGCCAGGCGGTGGCGCGGCGCATGGTCACCCGCGGGCGCGGCACCATCCTCTTCACCGGTGCCACGGCAGGCCTGCGCGGCGCGGCCAACTTCGCCGCCTTCGCCGGCGCCAAGCACGGCATCCGCGCCCTGGCGCAGAGCATGGCGCGCGAGCTGGGACCACGGAACATCCACGTCGCCCACGTGGTGGTGGACGGCGCCATCGACACCGACTTCATCCGCGACACCTTCCCCGACATCTACGCCCGCAAGGAGCAGGACGGCATTCTCGACCCGGAGCACATCGCCGAGAACTACTGGTTCCTGCATAGCCAGCCGCGAGACGCCTGGACGTTTGAACTCGACCTACGCCCCTGGATGGAACGCTGGTGATTACTGACGGCCGGCTGCGCGACGCTCAGGCGTTGTTGGCGTGGCACCGTGAAATGCTCATTGGCAGACGCCAACTCCGCTTTCCCGACGCCCCGCCGCCTAGCCTGAGTGCCGCTCGCTCGGCCGTTAAAGTCCGCGAATAAAAAGAGAAAAACATGAGCAAGAACGTCGAATTCTTCTTCGATCTGGGCAGCCCGGCCAGTTACCTGGCCTGGACCCAGCTACCTGCCCTCTGTGCCCGCAAAGGCGCGACCCTGGTGTACCGGCCGATGCTGCTGGGCGGGGTGTTCCAGGCCACGGGCAATGCCTCGCCCAATGCGGTGCCGGTGAAGGGCCGCTACTCGATGATCGACCTGGACCGCCATGCGAAGCGCTATGGCGTGCCGCTGGTGTTCAACCCGCACTTCCCCATCAACACCCTGACGCTGATGCGCGGCGCCATCGGTGTGCAGCTGCACCAGCCGGAGCGCTTCGAGGCCTACCTGGAGGCGATGTTCAAAGCGATGTGGCAGGAGCGGCGCAACCTGGGCGACCCGGCGATCCTCGGGGCGACCCTGGTGGAAGCCGGCTTCGATCCCCAGGCGCTGCTGGCGCTGGTGGGTGACCCGGCGGTGAAGGACGCGCTGAAGGCAGCCACCGAGGAGGCGGTTAAACGTGGCGTGTTCGGGGCGCCGACCTGCTTCGTCGGCAGCGATATGTTCTTCGGCCAGGACCGCCTGGACTTCATCGAAGAAGCCCTGGGCTGAGCCTCAGGCCTGCAGCAGTCGCGCCGGCAGGCGCCGCAGCAGGTCGGGGTCGAGGCGCAGCAGGCGTGCGGCGCGCTCTTCCAGCAGTTCGCCCACGTCCTGCCCCACGGGCAGGCGCAGCAGGCTGGCGCAGAGGTTCATCGCCAGCGCCTCACGGGAGAAGACCCCGGTACCCAGGCCGTAGAAGGCCGCCACCAGCTCGCGCAGGCCGAAGGGCAGACGCCAGCGGATGCGCAGCGCGGAGCCGAAGCTGGCGGCGCGCTTGCGCAGGGTTTCCAGCAGTTCCTCGTCGCTCAGCCCGCCACCGGCGTCCTGCCAGTCCTGCAGGCTGCGCAGCAGGGCCAGTTCACCCATGTTGTGCAGCAGGCCGGCGGTGTAGCAGAGCTCGGCATCGAGATCGAGTTCGCTGGCCATCCAGTAGCCCAGCTCGGCGCTGCGCTGGGACGACTTCCACGCCGCCTCGGCCAGCTCCGCCAGGCGCGGGTCATGCAGGTGGGCGTTGCGCTCCAGGGCCATGCCCAGCACTAGGTTGAGCACCCGGGTGACCCCCAGGCGGTGCAGGGCCTGGCCGAGGGTCTGGCAAGGCACGCCGAGGTGATGGGCGGCGCTGTTGGCGGCGGCGATCAGCTTGGCGGTGATCTGCGGGTCGCGGGAGAAGACGTCGTCGAGGTCGCGCAGGTCGACATCGCTGGCCTGCAGGCACTGGCTGACGGCGTCGCGCACATCGCTGAGCAAGGGCGCGCCCTGCCCTTCCTCACGCACGCTGTCGAGGTATTCCTTGAGGGTGCTGACCAGCAGTGAAGCGACCGCGCTGTGGGCCTTGTCCGCCCCCGGCAGCAGGCTGCCCAGGCGCTGGCGCAGGCCTTCGGCATTGAAGGGCTTGCCCAGGTAGGCCGTGGGCGCCAGGGGCAGTGCCGCGCGCACGCTGCTGGCGTCGACCTTCTCGCTGATGAGGATGAAGGGCAGCACCGGCGTACGCGGGTGGCGCCTGAGTTGGCGCAGCAGTTCCAGGCCGCCGCCGCCCTGCAACTCGCCGTCGGCGATCACCAGGTCGGGCAGGCGCCGCTTGCAGCGGGCCAGGGCCGCCTGGGTATCGGGCACGCGCACCACGTTGGCATCACCGCGCACATCCAGCACCAGCTGCGCGAGCAGGTCCGCCGTCCAGGGGTCGGCCTCGGCAATCAGGATTTCCGGAACCTTGGCGTGGGCGGGCATGAAGACCTCGAGGGGCGGTACGAACCAGGCGCGGCGCCTGGGATTCGGGAATGCGATGGGGTTGGCAAAAAAACGGAAGCGCGCAGTCTAAACCGCGCCCCGGGGGCTGGATAGTGGCCTTTTGGGGGTATTGACCACTTGGATAGGAACGGCTTGACCCAAGGCAAAAAAAGGCCCGCCGAAGCGGGCCTCAAATACGCCTGGCTGGTGAGCCTCAGGCGAGTTCGTCGAAGCACTCGGCGACAATGGCCAGGCCTTTGTCGAGCTGTGCATCGGGAATGGTGACCGGCATCAGGAAGCGGATGACGTTGTAGTAGGTGCCGCAGGACAGCAGGATCAGGCCCTTGTCGCGCGCCTTGGCAACGATCTTGCCGACCAGCTCGGCGGCCGGCTTGCTCTCGTCGCCGCCTTCGAACAGCTCGATGGCGACCATGGAGCCCAGGCCACGGACGTCGCCGATGACCTTGTGCTTGGCGGCGATGTCACGCAGGCCGGCCTTCAGGCGTTCGCCCACGGCCTGGCTGCGCTCCAGCAGTTTCTCTTCGTCGAAGACCTTGAGCACGGCCAGGGCCGCGGCGCAGGCGATCGGGCTGCCGGCATAGGTGCCGCCCAGGCCGCCGGGAGCGATGGCGTCCATGATCTCGGCCTTGCCGCTGACGCCGGAGATGGGGAAGCCGCCGCCAACGGATTTGGCGAAGGTGGTCAGGTCCGGGATCACGCCCAGCTGCTCGGTGGCGAAGAAGGTGCCGGTACGGCCAGCGCCGGTCTGCACTTCGTCAGCGATCAGCAGGATGCCGTGCTGGTCGCACAGGGCGCGCAGGCGCTGCATGAAGGGCTTGGAGTTGACGTAGAAGCCGCCTTCACCCTGCACCGGCTCGATGATGATCGCGGCGATGTCCTGGGGCTGGGCGTCGTTCTTGAAGATGCGCTCGATGCTGGCGATGGAGTCGTCTTCGCTCACGCCGTGCAGCTCGCACGGGGCCAGGGCACGGAACACGCCACCGGGCATCAGGCCCATGCCGGCGGAGTACGGGACCACCTTGCCGGTCAGCGACAGGGTCATCATGGTGCGGCCGTGGTAGGCGCCGGTGAAGGCGATCACGCCGGCGCGGCCGGTGGCGGCACGGGCGATCTTCACGGCGTTCTCGACGGCTTCGGAGCCGGAGGTGACCAGCAGGGTTTTCTTGGCGAAGTCACCCGGTACGCGCTTGGCGATTTCTTCGCAGAGCTCGATGTAGGGCTCGTAGGCCAGCACCTGGAAGCAGGTGTGGGACAGCTTGGTCAGCTGCTCCTGAACGGCGGCGACCACTTTCGGGTGCAGGTGGCCGGTGTTCAGCACGGCGATGCCGCCGGCGAAGTCGATGTACTCGCGGCCTTCCACGTCCCAGACGGTGGCGTTCTCGGCGCGCTCGGCGACGACCGGGTGGATCTGGCCCACGCCACGGGGAACAGCGGCGGCACGGCGTTGCAGGATGGATTCGTTGGTCTTGCTCATGGTTTCCTCACGGCCGCTCATCGGGCGGCGCAGCTTCAAGGATGAATGCCCCCGGCAGGTTGCAGCGCAGCATTCGATGATCGACTGCGCAGGCCTGTCGGAGGCTCGACGTGGTTCATGTGGTACCGCTGGGGCGCCGCGCGCTCTTTCGCGCCTTGCCCCGTCTTTACATCAGATTCAGATACCGCCGAGGCAGAGATACTTGATCTCCAGGTAGTCCTCGATGCCGTATTTCGAGCCTTCGCGGCCCAGGCCCGAAGCCTTGATACCGCCGAAAGGCGCCACTTCGTTGGAGATCAGGCCGGTGTTGATACCCACCATGCCGTACTCCAGGGCCTCGGCCACGCGGAACACGCGGCCCAGGTCACGGGCGTAGAAGTAGGAAGCCAGGCCGAACTCGGTGTCGTTGGACATGGCGATGACTTCGGCCTCGTCCTTGAAACGGAACAGCGGGGCCAGCGGGCCGAAGGTTTCTTCCTTGGCCACGGCGGCGGTCTTCGGTACGTCGACCAGGATGGTCGGCTCGAAGAAGGTGCCGCCCAGGGCGTGGGGCTTGCCGCCGGACACGACCTTGGCGCCTTTGCTGACCGCGTCCTGGATGTGCTCCTGGACCTTGGCTACAGCCTTCTCGTCGATCAGCGGGCCGGTGGTGATGCCGTCTTCCAGGCCGTTGCCGATCTTCAGCTTGGCCACGGCCACTTTCAGCTTCTCGACGAAGGCGTCGTACACACCGTCCTGCACATACAGGCGGTTGGCGCAGACGCAGGTCTGGCCGTTGTTGCGGTACTTGGAGATCAGCGCGCCGTCGACGGCGGCGTCGAGGTCCGCGTCATCGAAGACGATGAAGGGGGCGTTGCCGCCCAGCTCCAGGGACACCTTCTTGATGTCCTTGGCGCATTCGGCCATTAGCTGGCGGCCGATCTCGGTGGAGCCGGTGAAGGACAGCTTGCGCACGATGGGGTTGCTGGTCAGCTCGCTGCCCACTTCGCCGGCGCTGCCGGTCACCACGCTGAACACGCCTTTCGGGATGCCGGCGCGCTCGGCCAGCTCGGCCAGGGCCAGGGCGGAATACGGGGTCTGCGAGGCAGGCTTGAGCACCATGGTGCAGCCGGCGGCCAGGGCCGGGCCGGCCTTGCGGGTGATCATCGCAGCGGGGAAGTTCCACGGGGTGATGGCCGCGGTAACGCCGATGGGCTGCTTGATGACGATCAGGCGCTTGTCCGGCTGGTGGCCGGGAATGACGTCGCCGTAGATGCGCTTGGCTTCTTCGGCGAACCATTCGATGAAGGAGGCGGCGTAGGCGATCTCGCCCTTGGCTTCGGCCAGCGGCTTGCCTTGTTCGAGGGTCATCAGGCGACCGAGGTCGTCCTGGTTCTCGATCATCAGCTCGTACCAGCGGCGCAGCTTGTTGGCGCGTTCCTTGGCGGTCAGCGCACGCCAGGCCGGCAGGGCCTTGTCGGCCGCCTCGATGGCA
This sequence comes from Pseudomonas sp. PDM13, assembly GCF_025685765.1. Classification (NCBI taxonomy): domain Bacteria; kingdom Pseudomonadati; phylum Pseudomonadota; class Gammaproteobacteria; order Pseudomonadales; family Pseudomonadaceae; genus Pseudomonas; species Pseudomonas sp. PDM13. The sequence continues at coordinate 94,164 of NZ_JAOTQU010000015.1, forward strand.
CGGCGGGTCTCGGCGGCGCCCATCTTCGGCACGGTACCGAGAATCTCCCCAGTGGCCGGGTTGTTGACCTTGATGGTCTGGCCGCTGTCAGCGTCCAGCCAGGCACCGTCGATATAGGCTTTCTGGCGGAACAGGGTGGCATCTTTCAATTGCATCGCTGTCTCCTTCACACCGGTTACAAGGAGCCGGGGGCACGTTGTTTTTGTTCAGCCAACACAGGATTGGCCAGGAGGGGGATTCGATTGGAACGGCCTGACTTGGCGTTTGCAAGGGGCGTTTGAAATCTCAAACGAATCCTAGGGCGAGAGGGGTCAAAGGGCAATAGGCTGTTCGATAAAACAGACGAAAACTGGAAATATTTGCGTGTTTTACTGTGCAGAATCGAGCACGAGCGTCATTTTCGTTCGAAATCACGAACATTCGTGCCAGCGTGGACGCTGGCAGCCCATACAGGTATCATTGCGCGCCTCTTCAAGCATCCGTAGCTCAGCTGGATAGAGTACTGCCCTCCGAAGGCAGGGGTCGTGGGTTCGAATCCCGCCGGATGCGCCAGATTAATGTCCCGACCGTCCCATGACGGTCGCGGCTCCCGGAAAAGCCCGCCTCGTGCGGGCTTTTTCGTTTCCGCCCTTCCGCACCCGCCACGGTCCGAAGGCTCACGCCCGCGCCGGTTCGGCCCGGGTCTGCTCGCGCAGCAGTTCGAGGTAGCGCCTGGCCGCCAACCCGAGCGGGCGGTTCTTCAGCCAGACGACATCGACCCACAGCCGCATCTGGTTGGCCATGTCGGCGAAGGCGACGTGCTCCAGCGCGCCGGAGGCAATCAGCGGCTGCACCAGCGGCTGCGGCAGGTAGGCCCAGCCGACGCCCGCCTGCACCAGGCCCAGCGTGGCCAGGTAGCTGTCGGTCAGCCAGACCCTGTGGGACAACACGATCTGCGGGTCCGACGCCTTGGGGTCGCCACGGGCGACGATGATCTGCCGACGCTCGGCCAGGCCGGTGTCGCTCAGCGCGACCTGGCTGTATCCAGGCGCGGCGACGGCCGCCAGCAACTGGCTTCCCGCCTCGATGAAGGCCTCCCGCTCGTCGATCCCCGGGCGCTCGAACACCAGGGCCAGCTGCACGCTGCCTTCATGCAGCATGCGCGTGGCATCGGCCTGCGCGGCGGAGCGGACTTCGATCTCCAGCGTCGGGAATTCGCGCGCCAGCGTCGACAGCGGCTGGCTCCAGGCACCGCTCTGCAGCTCCGGCGCCATGGCCAGCACCAGGCGCGGCTCGAGCCCGGCATGCAGCTGGAGGGCGTGCGCGTCCAGCAGGTTGAGCTGGCCCGCCACCTGCCGTGCCTGTGGCTCCAGCGCCTTGGCTGCGGCGGTCGGCAGCGCGCGGCGGGAGGAGCGGTCGAACAGCTCCAGGTCCAGCTCTGCTTCCAGTTGCGAAATCGCCATGTTGACCGCCGACGGCACGCGCCCGAGGGTCCTGGCGGCGGCCGAGAACGAACCGGCATCCAGCACGGCGAGGAAGACTTTCAGAGTTTCGCTGCTAAAGGCCATCGGGTTGTCAGTTCTGCTGATAACGGTTGTCTTTTTCTATCAGCAAAACACTTCTAGCCTCCAGCGCAATACAGCCCCGGAGGAAACAATCATGGAACCAGCAATGATGGGCCAGGTTGCCCTGGTCAGCGGCGCCGGCAGCGAATCGGGGATCGGCATGGCCATCGCACGCCGCCTGGGGCGTGCCGGCGCGAAGCTGATCGTCACCGCGAGCAGCGCGCGAATCGCCGACCGGGTGGCCGAGCTGCGAGCGGAAGGGTTCGACGCACAGGGGCAGGCAGCGGACCTCACCGACGAAGCCGCCGTGCACGAGCTCCTCACCTGGGCGCAGGCGCAATGGGGGCGCATCGACATCCTGGTGAACAACGCCGGCATGGCGATGCAGGGCAGCCCGGAACCCTTCGCCGAGGTCGCGGGCATGAGCCTGGAGATGTGGAACCTGTCGCTTGCGCGCAACCTCACCACCGCCTTCCTGCTGACCCGGGGCGTGCTGCCGGGCATGCGCGCCCGTCGCTACGGCCGCATCGTCAACATCAGCTCCACCACCGGAACCCGGGGCAGCAACCCGGGTGAGGCCGCCTACAGCGCGGCCAAGGCCGGGATGCTGGGGATGAACATGGGGCTGGCGCTGGAGGTCGCCCGGGAGGGCATCACCGTCAACTCGGTGGCCCCGGGCTGGATCGCGACCGGTTCAAGCACGCCCGAGGAGCAGCACGCGGCGCAGTTCGTCCCCATCGGCCGGGCCGGCCGCCCCGAGGAGATCGCCGCTGCCGTGGCCTTCCTCGCCTCACCCGAGGCCAGCTACATCACAGGCGAAGTGCTGGTGGTCGACGGCGGCAACTGCCTCGTGGAAAACAAGGCGCCCTGAGCGCAGCCCTTAGCCATGCGAGAGAACAGCCCATGAATCCTGTAGTCCTGATCACCGGTGCCGCGGGCGGCGTCGGCCGCGCGCTGGTGGAGCGCTTCATCCAGGGCGGCTGGCGCGTGTTCGCCACCGACCAGAACGCGCCCTCACTCCAGGCCCTGGCCAGCGAACAGCCCCTGGCCGGCCACCTGGCCGTGGACATCCGCCAGCCCGGCGCCTGCCGCGAGGCCGTCGAGACCGTCATCGCGGCGACCGGCCAGCTGGACGCACTGATAAATGCAGCAGGCGTGTGGCGAGAGGGGCCGGTCGAATCCTGTTCTGAAGAGGATTTCGACCTCGTCCTGGACGTCAACCTGAAAGGCACCTTCTTCATGTGCGCAGCCGCCATCCCACCGCTGCGCCAGCGCCAAGGCAGCATCGTCAACATCTCCAGCGACGCCGGCCGCCAGGGCAACCGCAACGCGGCCGCCTACTGCGCGAGCAAGGGCGGCGTCACGCTGCTGACCAAGACGCTGGCGCTGGACCTCGCGCCCGATGGCGTGCGCTGCAACGCGATTTCACCGGGCGACATAGAAACGCCGATGCTGAAGTTCCAGGCGGAGCGCTACGGCAACGGCGACCCACAGGACTACTACCGCGAGCTGCTGGCGAAGTACCCACAAGGCGCCGGCGCGCGCTTCGTGCAACCCGCCGAAGTGGCCGAGCTGGCCTACTTCCTCTGCCAGCCGGCCGCCGCCTCGATAACGGGCGCCGACATGGCCATCGACCGTGGGGTGTCGGCCGGGAACTGACGCGCCTCAGGACGTGGCGCGCAGATGAGCGACGATCCTGGCCAATGCTTCCCGGCCTTCGGGGATGGGCAGAATCGGCCAGACGTGGACCATCTCCCGCCCCACGCACAGCTCAAGCTCCACCCCGACCTCGATGGCCTTGTCGGCGAACAGCAGCTCGTCGTAATGGGCGATATCCCGCGTGCCGGCGAACAACAGGGTGGGCGGCAGCCCCGCGTGATCACCGTGGATCGGGCTGACATGGCAATGCCCGACGCCGAGCTCGCCCGCATAGAGGCGCCCGGCCTCTTGCAGCCCCACGCTTGCCAGCATCGGATCGTGTTCCTCGTGCGCCGCGATGGCCGGGTGGGTCATGGCCACATCGAGCCAGGGACAGATCAGCACCAGGCTGCGTGGTGCTGGCGCATGGCGTTCGCGCAGGGCATGGCAAAGGGCGAGGGCCAGGCCGCCACCGGCCGAGTCGCCGAGGAGGGTGAGCGAGGCCGTACCGGCTTCGGCGCAGGTTTGTTCGTACAGCCCGAGCATCGCCTCGACCGTTTGCGCGCAGGTCGCTTCCGGGGCCAGCGGGTACAGCGGCACCGTAATCGTGCAGCCCGCCTGCTCGACAAGCGCCTGGAGGAAGCGCCAGTGATGGGTGGTGATGGGCCGGATATAGGCCCCGCCGTGCAGATAGAGCACGTGCCGTTCGCTGGCCTGGGGAATGCGGGGCGACAGCCGATAGACGTCGAGGCCATCCAGCATCCGGTGCTCGACGCCGATGCGCCGCGTCATCCCCGCCGAAGGCCTGGCCGGCCCCTGCTGGCGAACCCGGGCGATGCCTTCGGCAACGGCCTGGGCTGAGCTGTAGATCCGTTTGCGCCGGGTGAGCCGCAGGAACGCGACGAGGGCACGGCTTTGCAGGCTGGGCATGGCTGATCGGCACTCCCGGTTGGTGTGGAAATCCATCCTAAAGCCGCCTGGCCCGAGCCGGCTGTCGGCTACGCGACAATCGCTGCCGCGCTCGCTTCCCTGACGACCACCGTCAGCCGCCCTGCCCCGCCACCATCAGCGTGAGCCGCGCGTCGACCTTGCCGGTGGCCACCTTGTCGAGGCTGGCTTCGGTGAGGGTCACGCCGCGTTTATCCAGCTCGGCCAACCACTTCAGCATCGACTCGAACGAGGCCTGGGTCAGGGTGACCAGCAGGCCGCCGTTGCCTTCGTTGTCGAAGCGCTCCAGGGTCAGCCCCTGCTTCTGCGCGGTGCTGGTGACCAGGCCCTGGAGTTGCTCGGGGGCCAGCTCCACCTGGGCGCTGGCAGCCTGACGGCGGGCCTGGCCGGCGTTGGCCTGGATGTAGGTGAACAGCGCCTGCTGCTGTTGCTGGTAGGCCCGGGCGCGCTCGACCCGGGCGGCCACCGGCGACCAGACCGCCAGGTAGAACAGCGCCAGGGCGAGGAAACCGCCCAGCAGTTGCAGGGCCAGGCGATCACGCGGTGGCAGGTGCTGCCAGCGCTGCCACAGGGGGGATTGCTCCAGCCCTTCGCGCAGGCGCGTGCGGATGTCCGTCAGGGCGTTCATGCGCCACCTCCCAGTACCACGCGGGCAGTCACGCCCCCTTCTTCACGGCTGGCCGAACCCAGCTGCACGCTGAGGCCGGCCTTGACCAGGCGCTTGCGCAGCTTCTCCAGGTCGGCGAAATCCTTGGCACGGACCTGCAACGCCAGGTCGCCACGGGTCTGGCTGTAGTCGACGTTGGTCACCGTCAGCGCCGCCTGGGCTTCGGCTATGGCACTGGAGGCCTGGTCCAGCAGGCTGATGAAGCCCCCCTGCGCGCGGGTGCCCTGGCTGAGGTGCTCGGCGAACTGGGCCTTGAGGTTGACGATGCGTTTGTCCTCGGGGAACAGCTGGCGATAGAGCGCGTGGCTGGATTCGACATAGGCATCGCCACTGCGCTCTAGCAGCCAGGCCTGCACCAGGTTGAAGGCCAGGAACAGCACCACGCTGACGCCAGCGAGGGCGGCGAGGGGGCGCCAGGCCGCCCAAGCACGGCTCTCGGTGCGCGGGGCGAACTCGCCCTGGGCCAGGTCGATGGCGCCCGCACGGCCGGCGGCCAGCAGGCGATAGGGCTCGGCCTCTTCCCGTGGCTGGGTCTCGGGGGCGCACAGGGCACCGAGGGATGGCCAGTGGGCCAGGGGAAAGGCCAGGCGGGTGTCGCAGGCACCGCCCAGCAGCGCCCGCTCGCCGATCACCAGCAACTGCTCGCCATCACGGGGCAGCAGGTCGGCGTCCACATGGATGGCGGCAACCTTGATGCCGAAGTCTTCCAGCTCTTCCAGCCACCCGGTCAATTGAGCGCGGCGCAGCACCAGCACCGGGTAGCGGCCATCGGCCAACTGGGCACCCAGGGCCAGGTGGAACAGCTCGACGTCCTCGGCGAGCATTTCCTCCACCGCATAGGGCAGCGCCTGGTGCATCAGCCGCGCCTTCTGCGTCGGCAGGCCAACCACGAAGGCACTGGCCATTTCCATGGGCAGCACCAGCGCCACCGGCCGCCCCTGGAGCAGCGCAGCGCATTCGGCCAGCGGCAGGCTGCGGCCCTCGCCGGTCGCTTCCTGCCAGTGCACCTGGCAGGCGGGGCCGAGGACCGCCCCGCCGACGGGCGGGATGAATAGGCAATCCATGGTCATTCTTCCTGTGGGTCGAGGGGCGCCTGGGCCAGGTAGCCCGGCTGCCCGAGATCACGCTTGAGCACGCGGACCACGCCTTTCGGGTCGCGTTGCAGGGTGCTGAGCAATACCACCTTGCGCTCCCCCAGGCGCACTTCGCTGCGCACCTGGAAATAGGCGCTGCCCACCCCCAGCCCCGCCGCGCGCACGCCGGTGCCGGCCATGGCCGGTTGGTCGAGGAAGGCGCGGATGTCCGGGTAGCCTTCACGCCCGCGCCCGCTGACCAGCGATTGGGCGGCGCCCGGGTCGAGGTTGTCGGCGAGGCAGGAGAGCACCATGGGGCTGGCGGTGTTGACGTTGAGCGGCACCTTGGCCGGCAGCGTAGAGACCCAGGGCGCGAGCAGGCGGTAATCCTCCTCGCTCATGTCCAGCAGCAGGCGCAGTTCGGAGACGTCCTGCAGCTCGCGGCCGGCGGTGCGGTAAGGGGGTTGGGCCAGCAGGTACTGGTTGTCTTCGGCGCCGTATTCGCCGCTGGGCTCCTGGTCCTTGTCCAGCCAGTCCACCAGGCGGTCGGCGTAGGGCTTCTCGATCTTCAGGCGCAGCAGCAGGCGGTTGAAGCGCTCGACGGAGAGCTTGTCCACCTTGTCGCCCTGCACCAGGCTGTTGAGGTTGAAGCGCCCGGCCAGGTCTTCGATGTGCACGCCGATCTCGCCCTGGTCGATGGGGAATACCGGCAGCGGGCGGGCCCAGTCCTCCAGGGGGTGGTCGATGGGTGCGCGCGGGTCGCTGCCCGGTTTCTTCAGGTCGCGCAGCAGCACCGACTGGCCCAGGGCCTCGCCGCCCAGGGCGTAGTGCCAGGCCTGCTGGATGGCGATGCGGTTGGCGGCGCCACGGATCGACAGCTGCTGGCGGAGGATGAGCCCCGCGCAGATGACAGTGACGATGGAGACCACCAGCAGCACGGTGACCAGGGCGACGCCCCGCTGGCGGGTCATGCGCCCTTCTCCTTGCCATCGTCGGGCTTGGGTTCGGGCTCGGGGGTCGGCTTCTTGTCGTCGTCGGGCGTGGTGCCGCCTTCGCTGGGCTGTTCTTCGATGCCCATCTCCGGCAGCCGGTAGAGCCGGGTCAGCCCGCCGTAGTGGCGGTGCTCCAGCTTGAGCTCGACCGCCACCGGCAGGCGCCCACGGGCCTTGGCTGAGTCGGAGTCGCCCAGGCTCGGCGGCCACTGTTCCTGCCACTGGCCCTTGTCGTCGAGGTAGCGCAGCTCCACCGAGCTGACGCCTTCGAGCACCTTCTGCACCCGGGGCGGGCTGTCCACCGCCTGGTCGAGCACGGACCAGTACACGCGCTCCAGGGTCGAGCCGGCCAGGCGCCAGCGCACCCGCTGCAACTGGGAGCGGGTGCTGCCCAGGGGGTTGCGCCAGCCGGCGCGGCTGAATTCGAGGGCGGCGGTGCCGTCGGTGGCACCCAGCTCGCCGACCAGGGCACCGCGTTCGTCGCCGTAGGCGTCGCGCACCACGCGCGGCAGTGCCTGGCCCAGGTCACGGTCGATGGAGGCGAAGGCACGGCCCAGTTCGCGCAGGGATTTCTCATGCTCGCGGGTCACCTCGTCGGCCTTCATCACCGTTTCCAGCATGCGGTAGGTGCCGAGGCCGAGCAGGGCGAAGATGCCGATGGCGATCATCACTTCCAGCAGGGTGAAGCCGCGCTGCCGGCTCATCCACGCACCGCCAGGAAGCCGGTGAGGCTGAACACCGAGCGCTCCTTGATCGGCGCACTGGCGCCGCGCTCGGGCTTGGGCGCCACCCAGACGGTGACGCGGCGCAGGCCCTTGTCGCTGGTGGCTTCGATCTCGCTGTGGGTCTCCCACTGGCGGCCGCCGTACTCCAGCACCTTGTCCTCGCGGCCTTCCGCCGGGGTGGGCTGCTTGATCTGCAGTTCGGTGACGCGGTTGTCGGCGATCCAGCCGGCCAGGGTCTTGTCTTCCAGTTGCCCGGCGACGATCAGGCTGCGGCTGGCGGCGGTCAGCACCGAGGCGGCGACCGTGGCGAAGATGGCCAGGGCGACCAGCACCTCCAGCAAGGTGAAGCCACGGGCACGGCGCATGCTCATCGCTCCTTGGCCTGCTCGGCGCTGGGCAACTGGTAGCCATCGCTGGCCAGGGCGTAGGCGTTGCCATCGGCGCGGCGTTCTTCCAGGCGCAGGCTGAAGGGCGTGAGCTCGCCGCTGGAGAGGATCAGCACCTGGGGCACGGGCTTTTCCTTGCGCTTGTCCTTCTCCGGCTCGTCCTTGGCCAGGCCGGGGCGGCTTTCTTCCTTCACCTTGGGCTCGGGCAGCTTGAGGGCCTCGCCTTCCAGCTCCAGGCTCAGGCGCATCCAGGCGGCGGGGCGGCGTTCCGGGCGGGTGGCGTCATCGGCCCAGGTGCCGGAGGCGTTGTCGTAGGCCAGCACCCGGTAGCTTTCGGCCGTCACCAGCAGGCCGTACTCGCGGCCGTCCAGCACCGCTTCGTCGGCGAGGATGGCAATGGTCGCGGCCAGGCGCTCGGCCTCGTCGCGCAGCTCGCGGCCGCTGCTGGCATTGCCGTTGGCGAGCACGGCCACGCTGACCAGGCAGCCGATGATCACCAGGACCACCAGCAACTCGATCAGGGTGAAGCCGCGCCCGCGCTCCATCAGTTTTCCCAGTTACCGATGTCGGCATCGGCGTCGGTGCCGCCTTCCTTGCCGTCGGCGCCGAAGGAGTACAGGTCGTAGGCGCCCTTGGTGCCGGGGGCCAGGTACTGGTAGGGGTTGCCCCAGGCATCGACCGGCAGGCGCTTGAGATAGCCGTCCTTGTTCCAGTTCTTCGGCTGCGGGTTGCCGCTGGGCTTCTTCACCAGCGCTTCCAGGCCCTGCTGGGTGCTGGGGTAGGCGAAGTTGTCGAGCTTGTACATGTCCAGCGCGGCGCCGATGGCCTTGATGTCGCCCTTGGCGACCGTGACCTTGGCCTGGTCCGGACGGTTCATCACCTGGGGTACAACCAGCGCGGCGAGGATGCCGAGGATGACCACCACGACCATGATTTCGATCAGGGTGAAGCCTGCTTGTGTACGGCCTGATTTCACGCGGTTACCCCACGAGCTGGTTGAGGGAAAGGATGGGCAGGAGGATGGCGAGGACGATGACCAGCACCACCGCGCCCATGAACACCAGCATGAAGGGCTCGAACAGCCCGACCAGCATGGCGATGCGGGCGGCCAGGTCGTTCTCCTGGTTGCGCGCGGTGCGGGCCATCATCTGGTCCAGTTCACCGGATTTTTCACCGCTGGCGATCATGTGCAGCATCATCGCGGGGAACTCGCCGCTCTGCTCCAGGGCGCGGGTCAGGCTGCTGCCTTCGCGCACCTTCTGCGCCGCCACTTCCACCTTGGCACGGATGGCCCGATTGGCCACCACCTGGGCGGCGATACCCAGTGCCTCCACCAGCGGTACGCCGCTGCGGGCGAGAATCGCCAGGGTGGAGGCGAAGCGCGCGGTGTCGGTGGCGCGCACCAGGCGCCCCACCAGCGGGATGCGCAGCAGGATGATGTGGAAGCGCAGGCGCGCGCCGTCCCGACGCAGTGATGCCTTGAGCGCGCTGATGCCGGCCACCGCCAGCAGCAGGATCAGCCAGCCCCAGTGCTTGACCACCTCGCTGGTGGCGATCAGGCCACGGGTCAGGGCCGGCAGCTCCTGCCCGGTGTTGACGAAGACCTTGACCACGTCGGGCACCACGTAGCCCAGCAGGAAGCCGACGATGCCGAGGGAGGCGCACATCAGGATCACCGGGTAGAGCAGCGCGAGCTGGACCTTCTGCCGCGATTGCTGGCGCTGCTCGGTGTAGTCGGCCAACTGCTCCAGCACCGGGCCGAGGTGGCCGGCGTGCTCACCGGCGGCGACTGTGGCGCGGTACAGGTCGGGGAAGGCACTGGGGAATTCCTTGAGGGCGCCCGCCAAGCTGTGGCCTTCGAGCACCTTGGAGCGCACCGCCAGCATCATGGCCTTGACCCGGCCACTCTCGCTTTGCGCAGCGACGGCGCCGAGCGCCTCCTCGATGGGCATGGCGGCCTGCACCAGGGTGGCCATCTGCCGGGTGAGCAGGGCCAGCTCCATGGCCGAGAGCCCGCGCTGGAAACTCCAGCGGCTGCCCACCGATTCCTGGCGGGTGCGGGTGGGTTTCACGTCCAGCGGCGCGAGCTGGCGGTCACGCAGCAACTGGCGCACCTGGCGGGCGCTGTCGCCCTCCATCACGCCCTTCTTCTGCTGGCCCCGGCTGTCCAGGGCGATGTATTCGAAGGCGGCCATTTATTCTTCCCGGGTCACGCGCAGCACTTCTTCCACCGTGGTCACGCCTTCGAGGATCTTGCGCCGGCCGTCATCGCGGATGCTGGGGCCGCTGGTGCGGGCGTGGCGGGTCATCTCCTGTTCGGAGGCGCCGTTGTGGACCAGGGTGCGCATGTGGTCGTCGAAGACCACCAGTTCGTAGATGCCGGTGCGGCTGCGGTAGCCGGACTGGTTGCATTCGGCGCAGCCCCGCGCGCAGTGGAGCGTCGGCGGCTGCGCCGGGTCGAGCCCCAGCACGTCGCACTCGGCGGCGTCCGCCTGGTAGGGCTCCTTGCAGTGGGAACAGAGCACGCGCACCAGGCGCTGGGCGAGCACGCCGAGCAAGGAGGACGACAGCAGGAAGGGCTCGACGCCCATGTCCACCAGGCGGGTGATGGCGCCGATGGCACTGTTGGTGTGCAGGGTGGAAAGCACCAGGTGGCCGGTGAGCGAGGCCTGCACGGCGATCTCGGCGGTCTCGCGGTCGCGGATCTCGCCGACCATCACCACGTCCGGGTCCTGGCGGAGGATGGCACGCAGGCCGCGGGCAAAGGTCATGTCGACCTTGGCGTTGACCTGGGTCTGACCGATGCCTTCGAGGTTGTACTCGATGGGGTCTTCCACCGTGAGGATGTTGCGGGTGCCGTTGTTCAGCGTCACCAGGCTGGCGTAGAGGGTGGTGGTCTTGCCCGAGCCGGTGGGGCCGGTGACCAGCAGGATGCCGTGGGGCTTGCGCACGGTCTCCTCCATCTGCGAGCGGTCGCGCGCGCTCATGCCCAGGTGCTGCAGGGTCAGGCGGCCGGCCTGTTTGTCCAGCAGACGCAGCACCACGCGCTCGCCGTTGGCCGACGGCAGCGTGGAGACGCGGATGTCCACTTCACGCCCGGCCACACGCAGGGAAATACGGCCGTCCTGGGGCACGCGCTTTTCAGCGATATCCAGCTTGGCCATGACCTTGATCCGCGACACCAGCAGCGCCGCCAGTTCACGCCGGGGCTGCACCATCTCGCGGAGGATGCCGTCGATGCGGAAGCGCACCACGAGGCGCTTCTCGAAGGTCTCGACATGGATGTCGGAAGCGTTCTCCTTGATGGCCTCACCGAGGATGGCGTTGATCAGGCGGATGATCGGCGCATCGTCCTCCTGCTCCATCAGGTCCTCGGTCTCCGGCACCCGTTCGGCGAGGCTGGCGAGGTCGAGCTCATCGCCCAGGCCCTCCACCATCTGCATGGCGGCCGAGGAATCATGCTGGTAGGCCAGGCTCAGCGCAGCATCGAAGGTCGCCGCGTCCAGCTCCTGGAACGCCAGGGACCGCCCCACGAAACGCAACGCTTCCCCCACCGCCGCCAGGGCCGTGCCCGGCCGATACACCAGCCGCGCCCCATCCGCCCCGACCTGGACCAGCACGCCGTGGCGCTTGGCATAGGCGAACGGCAACCGACGCAGGCTGACGGCCTCGGCAGGGGAGTCGACGGAATCGAGAGGGCTGGCGCTGGGCATCGCAGAATCCATTGCGTTGGAGGCCGACGGACAGCAGGCGGAGTCCCGGCCTGCTAAAGCCTTGAGCGCCATCGCAACCCGGGCGGGGAGCGATGGCACGGTGCAATTAAATCACAGATGAAGTGCCCGGGAATGGGCGGGAAAGCGAGGAATGTGGGGTGGTTCCGGTGGGCCACGACGAGTGGCAAGCTGGTTCGGCCGTCCGTGGATAGAGACTACCCGGCAAGCCTTCAAAACAGAGTCAGTACCTTTCCAGATCAAGTCCTGACTCTGGACTCACGGGCAACTAGGCAATGAGCGTACGGGCCCCATTCCTATCCGCCCCCCAGTAGATCTTCAAGACAAGAGGGTCTTTTCCGTTGCCAGCCCTGTAGCTCTGGGGAATCGTGGTCATTTGCCTGAAAAGCTCCAGTAGATAAAGAACACTGGCTGACTGGCTATCGAGCGGGCCCGGGGTTATCAGGTGAACGTCAATATCACCATTGAAATCCTGGCTTGTTTCCAGGCCCCGATTCATGGTTCCAGGTGCGACACGGTTAACCGTACGAGCCAGGTGATAGGCAGCCTGCCTGGCGAGTACATCCAACTCATCGGACTCAACGGAAATCGAATAACCGTGCAACTCGCCAACCGGCTGCTGCTCAACAGACTCGAAGCTTAATTTTTCCCTATCCACGATATGGGAATCGAACGCCTCATCAGCCGCCCAGGTCAGAACACCGCTGTATCCCCAGTACGTGGAATCGGCCGGCCCCAGGAAAACAAGGTTGTGCCCGGTTTCCTCTACCGCGCTCCGTCTCACGTGGGCGACACGCCAATCATCCGGGAGCCTTACCTCCCCACCGAGTTCTCCACTTGGCAGATAGGCCCGAATAGTGCGCTCCGCCGAGGAGGCCAGATACAGACGGGTACCATCGCTCCAGAGCCACACCCCCCCACCGATAGTGGAAGGGTCGATATGAACCACTGGATTACTTGAGGCAATGTCATCCGAGGCAACGCGATAGATGCCGTCCTGTTTAAGAAGATAGTGATCCCCATTGAGCACGGCCGAATCATATATATACCCGGCCAGGGTTCGTCGCTCCTGACCAGCAGCCTGCTGCAAGGAAAACACATCGTAATAACTGTTTCCCGCCTCACCACCCGAACTCATGAAGACGTGCTGGCCAAGTCTGTAAATGTCCGGCGAAAACAGGGGGCCATCACCGTCGGGGACAATATCGAATGCGCCTATCTCAGTCCCTGAGACGTCCAAGACCCTCCATGCGCGGCGAGTCCTGGCAAAGAAAAAACCACCCACCCAATAAAGCTTGGTGGCTTCCGTACGAGAGAAATCCAGGTGCCGTCCATTGACATAGTCATAGGCGGTGAAGCCATCAGCAATACCACCGGCTATGCGCTTGACGATTAACCAGCCATCTCCGAAGTGATCAAGGACACAGCTTTCAAATACAAGTGCCTCGCTGCCATACGACAGCTGAAGCTCCATCTCCCCGTACCCTGTATCTGCAAGCGAGACCTGGAGAGAGGCCCCTTCACGATGAATCAATCCAACAGATGTATTCGTGGCAGAAACGATCGACAACTTGCCCTCATGGAAACGGTTTACCAGCCCCTCCCCATAGAGAAATACACTTCTTTCAATACCGGCCTGATATATGAACAGAAGAGTTGGAAATATCATATTTCACCTTTGAAAATTCGTATTAGAGCCTGTTCTACCATCTGCCCATTATAGCCACCCGTCATCCCAGTCCGTTGCATGATCACCCTTTGTGCCAAGGCGTTCTTCTCCAATTCCTCCATGACATGCCCCACGAAATCCATTCGCGAGTCCCGGACGGTCTTATCGGAGAAGTCCCATTTCGGCCCCGGTAGTTTGTTTTGAACATCCAGAATGCTGTTGATTATATCGTCCACAATCTGGCCTGGCTCCGTGAGTGTGCCAGGTGTTCTCTTCGACTCCCTTACGGTAGCGACTTGGCCAGCCAGGTATTCTTTTGCCTTGGCCACATCCTCCCATGTCTTGCCCTCGAACGGATGGTCTACACCGTCAACCCGAATGACAAAGTCATATTCTCGGTTGCCGTACTTGCCATGCGGTACTTCGAACCCACGCACCTCGATTTTCTTTCCGCTCGCCGCCATTTCGGTCGCTCTGCGCAGAATCATGTCAACAGAGCCTGCGACAGAGCGAGCCATATTCACACTGCTAGAGCCGAAATTCTTTATGAAAACATCGTAATTTTTCAGGTCCGCCGCATTGTCGGGAAAGTGCGCTTCCAGTTTCTGCAATTTCTCCAGGAACTCTTCGACACTCTTGCCCATTCCTTTGCAGACTGATGGTGTGCAGGGGCTTTTTCGGAAGAATGCCAAACCGTTGACATCGGCACGTGACACAATTGCAATCAGCCCCAGTACAGCTTTGTCTTTATGTATGACATCGCCCAAAAGCTTGGACATATCACTTCCATTACCCGTCCCATGCTGCAGGTCCTTGATAACCTTCGTATATAGTTTTGCTATATCGCCGCGCGCCTTGAACCCTACAGCTCCTTTCTGCACCTCCTCCAGAAGGTTTACGAACTCACGAACAGGCTTCCTTGCAACATCAATTCCCGCTGCATTAGCGACCGGAACAAAGATACCGACGACGTAGTCGAATTTTCTTTCCAGCGCCGTCGTCTTGTCAGGACTGGCAAACTTGGTCTCGATAAGCCTTTTGCTGTACTCAACCCAGTTCTCGAAATCATCGACACTGTCGATGGCAGCAACCATGAAGTCTTTGATGTTGCCGCCTTCATAGGCGATGACGGCTACGATTTCCATGAATGGAAGGACCTTGAGCAATGCCTCGGTCCGCTTGCCGGAGGTTGCCTTGATCACATTCTTGTCGAGGTATCCCACCAGGTTCGCCAGTACCTTGCTGCCTTTCATGACCTTGGCAGCCGTCTTGCCACCCGCAAGGGCAGCGTCCAGCGTCACACCAACACCGGTGAGCTCGGCAAAAGTACCCAGTATCCCCAGCGTGGCGAACACGTAGGTCGCCTGGTCGAACTTGTCCAGCTGTCCGGTGAACAAGTAATAACCATGGATGACGAAGTCCCTGATATCACCGACCAGAAGCAGGCTTGCCACGAAGTCGCACAGCATCGCCATGCCGCTGTCCGTACTCCCGGCAACGACGCCCTTCAGGCACTGAGCCAGGTAGATGATCTGGTGACCCGCGATATTGATCTGAGTCTGCAGTGCCACATAGGCACCGTATTCCATGTAGGCCAGCGTGGTCTGCTTGAAGCCACTCGCGGTTTTCACCTTGATCTCGGCTTGCCGGATCTTCTTCTGCAACTGGCAGTCCACGATGAACTTGAGGAATGCCTCGGCGCTACCGATCAGATCGCTCGTCATGACGGGCTTGCAGGATGGATCGTTGCCATCGGCAGCCACGGCATGGGCGATCAGTATCGCGCTGACGCTGGCCAGCAACCCCCTGTTTTCGTTCTCACGCAGCGCCATGACATCGCCATAGTTAGAAACCAGGTGGAACCTGGCATAACCATCGCTTTCCACTTGCGCATCGGCTTTCTGCAGGCCATTGCCCAACTTCAGGACAAATGGCTGGGTCCAGTCATAAAGGGCAAGGCCATTCACACGCCCCTGGAAGCCTTTACCCATGACGAACGCAGTCTGGCTTCCGCCGGTTGCCAAGGGGACATCCAGTTGCCCCTCGAGGATTTCATCATCGAGTTGGACGATCAGCTTCCCACCGACGATATGAACACCGAGCTTGTGCCATGTCTCTTTTGCCACCGTCCCGGTTGTCAGCTTCACCTCGGAGCCATCGGAGAGACTGGCCACGACCTCCAGCCGCCCTCCAGAAGATAGGCGTCCTGTTATTCCGCTATTGGGGAAATCGAAGATCTTCTTCCCGGTTGAAGTGGCCTCGGCCCAGAACGAGAACACCACACCGAAGTTGGACTCGAAGTCGAACTGATCCTTGGACGCAAGCGTAAGACTGCTGTCCTCTTCGAGAACGGCAAAGCTATCCTGAGGCAGCGAGCCGATACTCTCGACCTGAACGCGCTTCGACGTAAGCGCCGCCCCAAATTCCTCATCCAGGAATACCCCATTTATCTCCGGCTGGCGCAGCCCCCAGGAGGCTACCGGTAGAAGATTGGGCTTGAGGTAATCGAGCAGATCCAGGCTGACCATCTCTCCAACCGTTCCCGGCACCTGGATCTCGGTGTTGGCACTGGCCCCTGCCTGGGAGGGGTCCGGACCTCCGAGGCGACTGCTCACCATCAGCGGGTTGGAGACCCTGAGGCCGTTATTCACACTGACGACCTGGAAGTCAGCTCTTGCCAGCTTGTCGTTGTAACGGGCTACAACTTGTCCTTCACCGGGGAAATTCCCTGCATCGAGTCGCGTGTTGGCGATGTTGTTCGAGCCGATTACGACATCGCGCTGGCTAAGGGCACCGCGCAACGTGTTGACCTGCACCTTGAGGCCGGAAAGATTCCCGTAACCGGAGTTGGCCGTGACCTTTACATCGCTTGAGGAGCCGATACGGACTATCGGATCGACCTCGACAGACAGGTCAACGTCATGAACAAGAACGGTCGTCTGGTCCTTGGCCAGGCCGGATTCGAACTTCACGACCTTGGTACCCGGGATACTTTCGCCTACCAGGGTGACGTTGATACTGCCGCCCTTCGTTATCGGCTCACCCCGCACGACCATGTCTTCAGCGCTGATGTCGATCACGGTTCCATCAGCCACGAGATTCCCGAATCGATCACGGAACGTGGCTTCAAGCGTTATGCCGCCCAGCCCCCCGACCACGGTTTTGCCGATGGTGTGGAAGCTCACATAACGAGGTATTCCCGGCACAACTTCATACGTCGCGGAGTACGCCAGGACCGAGTATGGCTCTTTGAAATTGGCAACGACCGTTACCTTCTGGCCAGCCACCGACGCGATCTTCAAGGAGTTCTGGAAGTAGCCCGTCGTGTTCGAGTCGGAGGACTTGGAAAGCGTCGCGCTCCCCTGAACCAGCCAATCCAGCGCGTATTTGTCCTGCGTCTTGCTCTTCTCGGGCTTTACAACAAACGCCTCGATCAACTCAGGGGTTTCAAACGCCCGATCCGCAGTCACCTTGATGGTTTCGTTGGACTTGGTGACCGCGGGCAGGAGCAGAATATGATCGAAGGCCCACTCCCACAGTACGTTGCCGGCGTCATTGTTCGAGTAGAGCCGCAGCGACAGGTAGTCTTCAGCCGTCAAGGCCGCAAGATGAGAGATATTGTTGAACGATATCGACTTGTCCTTGCCAATGGTGACCAGGGCTTCGTCCTGGCCAAAGGCAAGTACCATTTCTTTCTTGCCATTGACCTCATAGCCCTCCAGTGGGGCTATTTCACTTTGCAGAAGTGTGTAGGCGAGTTCTATAAGCCGGTCACTCGACGCCACGACGTTTTTCTTCAAGTCGATGGTCTTGGCAACCGTCCGGCCATACTCAATCTTCTTTATGGAGTTGATGGTGAGGTCATACAGGCTGAACTGCAGCTCGGGCCTGTAGTTCCAGTTGTAGATAGGGTCGGGCTTCTTCAGGCTGGAGCCATTCTTCCCTGCACTTGCCTTCACATAAGCCTGGCGGGCCAGCTCGCTATTTTCCTCATCGAACAGCGGCACCCGAACCGGCACATAGTGTTTGGGCCTGTATTTGAGGATCCCCGCTGCCTCACCACCCGATGAGAAATCCGGGTTTCTGTTTTCAGGTTGACCGGTGACTTGAAGATAGAGGTGCTGCTTGGCCAGCACCTTTTCGGGTAACTGAATGACCTGAACCTGCTGACCCGGTTTTACTTTGAACTGAGAAAGATTATTCGCCCCGACCGGAGCCAGTTGATTGGCTGCAACGATCTTTGCCAGGCGACCGGTGTAGCCATAATCGGAAAGCTCCTCAGGCAAGGCGCTGCCGTCGGTATCTCGCCAATCGGTATAGATCGCGATACTGATGTCGCTGCCAAGCCCTGAACCTTCGTTGCTGATGAGTTGTTTCCTGACCTCACCGCGGGTCATGCCCTGTTCGATCTTGTTCTTGCGCTCAGCCCAGACCTTCAGGTTTGGCGGAGCCAGTTCGATACGTTGACCGGCAAAATTCAGCAGGTTGCCACTGGCTATAGCCGATTGCAGTTGAACCTTGGTGCTGCCCATGTAGCCGGTCGGACGGTTGATGGCGATGATGCGCACCGTCTCGCCGGCCTTGAGGTGGTTGGCCGCGCGCTTCTGGAACTCTTCCTTGAAGCCGCCGGCGCTCTGCCATTTGCTGAAGGCCGCCTCGCCGGTACGGCCGGACATGGCGAGGTAGTTTTCCTTCGAGCCGCGCAGCTGGATGGTGTAGCGGAAGCTGCCGGCCTTCTCATCAACACCGGAATAGTTCTTGTACAGCTCATCCTCATGCAGGCCGCGTCGCTCGGCAACGAGCTGGCCGTTGGACTCGCGGAACACGTAGATGTCCGTGTCCTTCAGGTCGTCCTTGCTGATGCTTTCCAGCAAGCCACGATCAACGAAGTCCGGAGATGTATCGATAAGCCGAGTGAAGTCCGGCCCGTCAGCTTCGGTGTTGGCAGGCACTTCATCGTAGTGGCTGGAGAGGTAGATACCCTGAAGTTGCGCCTCTTCCAGAGAAGCCCTGACAAAAACTTCCTTCGGCTTGCCCTCGATCTCCTTGGTCACCTTTTTACCGGGGACTACCCAGTCTGGCTTCCCATCGCCGTCGAAGTCGTACTTCTCTTGCAGGTAGTGGTCACGCTTTCCGGTCTTGTCGCTGTAGGCGGTCTTGTCGCCGAGTTTCACACCACCACCGAACTGCGCCGAGCCATCCAGCACCATCAGGTCGATGGGGAAGTCCATGGCCTGTTTCATGGGCGTCGCGGCGGTCAGCACGATCATCGCCGCCTCCAGGCTCCACAAACCCATGCCGTTGCAGGTGTCGTAGTCCGGCCGGGTCAGGTAGTAAGGCATGTTGGAGCTGCCCCGGGGGTTGAAGCGCTTGTAGTAGAGCTCCAGGTAGGCCGAGGTGGTGTATTCGAAGAAGAACCCGGGGCAAGGCGGCAGGAAGTAGTTCATCCTGTACTTGCCGTCGTCGTCCGTCAGGGCATAGCCGCCGGTAACATGGCTGCCCAGGGTGACGCCCACGCCCGGTAGCGGGCCGTAGATCTTCGCGTCGCGGTCACGGGTGTTCTTGTCGTCGACCTTACCGTCCTTGCCGAAGAAGCCCGCGCGGAAACCGATGCTGTTGGTGCCCTGGTGGAGGATTTGCCCTTCCTTGGACAGCAGCAGTGCCTTGCTGCTGGTGGATGGGGTGACGTTGCTGTCGATGGGCATCTGCAGCAGCAATAACTCATCGCCCTTGGTGCTGAACCGCTCTTTCTCGCCACGCACCAGCACGGTGAGGCTGCTGGGGCTCAGGGTAGGCTTGTCGATGGTCTTGCCATCCATCGTCTTGAAGGCCGTGCCCCGATAGGTGGCTGCCGTCATCACTTCGCTCTGTGGATAACGCTCGCGGGCATCCTTGAGGCGCTGCAGGTAGGCGCGATAGATATCGCCGGACATCACCTGGGCCTGCTCCAGCGGCCCGGTGGCCTCGCCTATCTCACGGGCCTCCTTGCCGTCGCTGCCGTACTCCACCCAGATGGGCTTGCCGTTGGGGCTGAGCACGACGGCACGGGTGTAGACGGCGCCGAACTTGTAGTAGGTCTGCGGGATGTAGATACCGGGGATCAGCCCGAAGCCGAAGAACGCCTGGGCCGTGGCGGTCCAGCCGGCCAGCAGTGCACCCAGGGCCAGGCCCAGCCATGCGCGACTGCGGCGTTTCGATACGGAAGGCATGACCAACATATCCATCTGTCAGAGATTCCCTTGGCCGCCTCAGCGGCCTTTATTCAAGCGATAGAGTTCGGCCTGCAGCTGACGCAGGTTGAGCTCGCCGTTGGCGTATGCCTTGAGCGCGGGTTGCGCTTCGAGGCCGGCCAGGGCGAAGCCGAAGAGATCGAGGTTGTCCTGAGCCAGGACACCCTGGCTGCGGATGCGGCCATTGCCGATCAGGCCGACGCCCACCGGAACGATGCTCGCGGCCTGGCGATCCAGGCCCACCATCACCACGTAGGAGCCGTCCGGCGGCAGGTAGTCGAGGGTATTGCCCAGGCGCAGGGCGGCGAGGTCGACGCCGATGGAGCCCTGGACGCTGACCCCGGCGGGTTGCAGCGCATACATCCAGTAGGGCATCGCCAGCGGTTCGACCGGGTACGGCAGCTCGCTGAACTGCAACATCTGCACATGCAGGTCACCCTCCTGGCGGCCATCGGGGAACTGCAGGCGGGCGCCACTGAGGTCGAGCTTGAGCTCGCCCTCCAGCAGGCTCAGCTGGCTGCCGCCCTTCACCGGCACGTAGGGCAGCGTGGTGTTGAGCTGCGCCAGCTGCATCTGGCCGAAGTCGTTGCGCTGGCCGCCCTGGACGGTGACAGCGCGGCTGTCGGCGCCGTAGCCACGGTTGCCCGAGCCCGGGTTGAGCAGCAGCCGGTACTGGCCACCGGGGATGGTCTGCTCGGCGGTGTCGCCGAAGCCGAAGTTGAAGGCACCGTCGCGGTTGGTGCGCACGCTGCGGTTCAGCTCCTCCAGGCGCACTTCGATGTTGGCCACCGGCTCCTGCAACTGATCCAGCACCACGCCGGAGATGAAGGTCGGCAGTGCACGGGTGCGATAGCGCAGGCGCTCCAGCTCCTGCCCGTCGTAGCGCACTTCCACCGACACCTCGGCGTCATAGGCCAGGTCCTTCTCCGGGTAGAAGGCGATCACCTGGCTGCCCGGCAGCTCGGAGAGGGCGCCGACCACGTCCTGATGGTCGAAGTCCACCCGTACCAGTTGGTAGCCTTGGGCCTTGAGCGCACTGGTGCCCAGGCCGTCGAGGTCGACGTAGGACATGCCGTGGGCAGTCTGGTGGACATCGAGCTCCAGCTTGGCCAGGTCGATGGCCTGGTTGAAGTAGAGGCTGATGAAGCCGTTGGGCTCGACGAAACGGGCATTGTTCGCCGGCTCGACGCGCTCCAGGGCCACCGGCACCTGTTGCGGGGTGACCAGGCTGATGTTCCGCGCGCTCTGCGCCACCACCTGGCCATTTGCGCCCTGGAGAACCGCCAGCAGCTGGTATTGGCCGCTTTGCGGCGGTATCTGCAGCGTGGCGCTCTTCAGCGTGGTGTCGCCGGTCAGCGGGGCATCGGCGATCAGGTCGCCATTGGCCGCCAGCAGCATGGCCCGAGGCGCCAGCAAGCCGCTGAGGTCCTCGATGCGCGCCGCCACCTGCAGGGAGACCGGTTCGCCCAGGTTGAGCAGTTCGGTGCCCTCGGTGGGGATGACCCAGCTGATGGCCGCCTGGGCCGAGAGCTCCAGGCTGTACTCATGGCGCAGCTGGTTGCCGGCCTGGTCGCGGGCTTCCATGGTCACGCTCACCGGCTGGCCGATGGGCAGCGCGATGCGGCTGGAGAAGCGGAACTCGCCGGCCTGGGCACCGGGCTCCAGGGTCACGTCGTTGCCGTTGATCTGGAAGCTCGACAGGTTGGTTTCGCGCAGGGTGCCCTTCAGGGAATAGGGCTGCTCGCTGACGCGGTTCTTCGCCGGCAGCTCCACCAGGGGCTGGTCGAGGGTGATCTGCGGCGGCACCAGGTCCAGCTTCCAGCTGAGGGTCTGGCGGGTCTCCTGGCCGCTGCGGTCGCGGGCCAGCAGTTCGACGGAGTAGCTGCTCTGCCCCACCGGTACGTTCAGTGCCTCTTTCAGGTCATGCAGCTGGACGCCCGGCTCGCGCAGGGCCAGGTTGCGGCCGCCGACGCTGATGCGCTCCAGGCCGGCCTCGGCGAATACCTGGCCGGCGAGCATGAAGCCGTTGCCCGGCAGCAAGCTGCCATTGGCGGGCGAGAGGTTGTCGAAGCGCGGCGGCTTGAAGCTGGCCTGGGGCGGCTGGTAGGTCACTACCAGGCTGCGCTGGATGCTGCGCTGGTCCACCCAGGCCTGGATGGTCAGGGTGTTGGAGCCCGACTGCAGGGTGATGGGCGTGGACTGGAAGCCGAACAGCGTGACCTGGCCGGTGGCCGACAGGCTGGCCGGCACGCCGTTGACCAATACCTCCATGCGCTGGGCGGCCTTGTCGCTGCGCAGTTGGCCGCGCACCACCAGGTTGGCGTCCTTCACCGTGGCGCTCGGCAGCGGGTAGTCCACCGTCAGGGCGATGTCGCTGGCCAGCGGCTGGCGCTCCACCGTGCGCGCCAGGCTCGCCTGGTTACCGGCCTTGTCGAAGGCGCTCAGGGTCAGCCGGTTGGTGCCTTCCAGCACAGGTACGCTGGCGGTCCACTGGCTGCCTTGCAGAGTCACGGCGAAGCGGGTGCCGGGGAAGCGGTCGGAGGTAAACTCCAGGCGCGCCATGCCGGAACCGCTGTCATTGGCGCTGCCGCGCAGGGTGACACTGTCTTCGTTGACGCTGATGACCTCAGGGCCCTCGATGGCCACGACCGGCGGCTGGCGATCCGGGAAGCTGGTGGGATCGTTCGGGTTGGTGCCGGCAGCTACTTCGTCGTCGTTGCTGACACCATCGCCGTCACGGTCCGGGTCCGAGTTGTCGCCGATCTTGTCGCCGTCGAGGTCGCTGCTCTCGGTGGGGTCATCCGGGAAGGCGTCCTGGGCATTGGGCACGCCGTCGCCGTCGCGGTCATCGTCCAGCGCATCCGGAATACCGTCCTTGTCCAGGTCCGGCGGCGTGCTGGTCTTGTCATTGGGGTCGAAGCCCAGCTGGGTTTCGTAGTCGTTGGAAATGCCATCGCCGTCGCGGTCGGTATCCGCGTTGTCGCCGATCTTGTCGCCGTCGAGGTCGCTGCTCTCGGTGGGATCGTCCGGGAAGGCGTCCTGGGCGTTGGGCACGCCGTCGCCGTCGCGGTCATCGTCCAGCGCATCCGGAATGCCGTCCTTGTCCAGGTCCGGCGGCGTGCTGTTCTTGTCGTTGGGGTCGAAGCCGAGCTGGGTTTCGTAGTCGTTGGAGATGCCGTCTCCATCGCGGTCGGTATCAGCGTTGTCGCCGATCTTGTCGCCGTCGAGGTCACTGCTCTCCGTGGGATCGTCCGGGAAGGCGTCCTGGGCGTTGGGCACCCCGTCGCCGTCACGGTCATCGTCCAGTGCATCCGGGATGCCGTCCTTATCCAGGTCCGGCGGCGTGCTGGTCTTGTCGTTGGGGTCGAAGCCCAACTGGGTTTCGTAGTCGTTGGAGATGCCGTCGCCATCGCGGTCGGTATCGGCGTTGTCGCCGATCTTGTCGCCGTCGAGGTCACTGCTTTCCGTGGGATCGTCCGGGAAGGCGTCCTGGGCGTTGGGCACCCCGTCGCCATCACGGTCGTCGTCCAGTGCATCCGGGATGCCGTCCTTGTCCAGGTCCGGCGGCGTGCTGTTCTTGTCGTTCGGGTCGAAGCCGAGCTGCATTTCGATGTCGTTGGAGATGCCGTCGCCGTCGCGATCCGGGTCGGCGTTGTCGCCGATCTTGTCGCCGTCGAGGTCACTGCTTTCCGTGGGGTCGTCCGGGAATGCGTCCTGGGCGTTGGGCACACCGTCGCCGTCGCGATCATCGTCCAGCGCATCCGGGATGCCGTCCTTATCGAGGTCCGGCGGCGTGCTGTTCTTGTCGTTCGGGTCGAAGCCCAGCTGGATTTCGATGTCGTTGGCGATGCCGTCGCCATCGCGGTCGGTGTCGGCGTTGTCGCCAATCTTGTCGCCGTCGAGGTCGCTGCTTTCCGTGGGGTCATCCGGGAAGGCGTCGTCAGGGTTCAGAACACCATCGCCGTCGCGGTCGTTATCCAGGGCGTCCGGGATGCCGTCCTTGTCCATATCCGGCGGCGTGCTGTTCTTGTCATTGGGGTCGAAGCCCAACTGGGTTTCGTAGTCGTTGGAGATGCCATCACCGTCGCGATCGGTGTCGGCGTTGTCGCCGATCTTGTCACCATCGAGGTCACTGCTCTCGGTGGGGTCGTCCGGGAACACGTCCTGGGCGTTGGGCACACCGTCGCCGTCGCGGTCGTCGTCCAGCGCATCCGGGATGCCGTCCTTGTCCAGGTCCGGCGGGGTACTGGTCTTGTCGTTGGGGTCGAAGCCGAGCTGCGTCTCGTAATCGTTGGAGATGCCATCGCCATCGCGGTCGGTATCCGCGTTGTCGCCGATCTTGTCGCCGTCGAGGTCGCTGCTCTCGGTGGGATCGTCCGGGAAGGCGTCCTGGGCGTTGGGCACGCCGTCGCCGTCGCGGTCATCGTCCAGCGCATCCGGAATGCCGTCCTTGTCCAGGTCCGGCGGCGTGCTGTTCTTGTCGTTGGGGTCGAAGCCCAGCTGGGTTTCGTAGTCGTTGGAGATGCCGTCGCCATCGCGGTCGGTGTCGGCGTTGTCGCCGATCTTGTCGCCGTCGAGGTCACTGCTCTCGGTGGGATCGTCCGGGAACACGTCCTGGGCGTTGGGCACACCATCGCCGTCGCGGTCGTCGTCCAGCGCATCCGGAATGCCATCCTTGTCCAGGTCCGGCGGCGTGCTGGTCTTGTCGTTGGGGTCGAAGCCCAGCTGGGTTTCGTAGTCGTTGGAGATGCCGTCGCCATCGCGGTCGGTATCGGCGTTGTCGCCGATCTTGTCGCCATCGAGGTCGCTGCTTTCAGCCGGGTCATCCGGGAAGGCGTCCTGGGCATTAGGCACGCCGTCACCGTCGCGGTCATCGTCCAGGGCATCGGGGATGCCGTCCTTGTCCAGGTCCGGCGGCGTACTGTTCTTGTCGTTGGGGTCGAAGCCCAACTGGATCTCGATGTCGTTGGACACGCCATCGCCGTCGCGGTCGGTGTCGGCGTTGTCGCCGATCTTGTCACCGTCGAGGTCGCTGCTTTCCGTGGGGTCGTCCGGGAAGGCGTCCTTGTCGTTCTCTACACCGTCGCCATCGCGATCGTAGTCCAGCGCGTCGGGAATGCCGTCACGGTCCCTATCCGGCGGGGTGCTGTTCTTGTCGTTGGGGTCGAAACCCAACTGGGTTTCGTAGTCGTTGGAGATGCCGTCGCCATCGCGATCCAGGTCGGCGTTGTCACCGATCTTGTCGCCGTCGAGGTCGCTGCTTTCCTTGGGATCGTCCGGGAAGGCGTCCTGGGCGTTGGGCACGCCGTCACCATCGCGGTCATCGTCCAGGGCATCGGGGATGCCGTCCTTGTCCAGGTCCGGCGGCGTGCTGTTCTTGTCGTTGGGGTCGAAGCCCAGCTGGATCTCGATGTCGTTGGACACGCCATCGCCGTCGCGATCGGTGTCGGCGTTGTCGCCGATCTTGTCGCCGTCGAGGTCGCTGCTTTCCTTGGGATCGTCCGGGAAGGCGTCCTGGGCGTTGGGTACGCCGTCGCCATCGCGGTCGTCGTCCAGGGCGTCCGGGATGCCGTCCTTGTCCATGTCCGGCGGGGTACTGTTCTTGTCGTCCGGGTTGTAGCCGAGCTGGATCTCGTAATCGTTGGAGATGCCGTCGCCGTCGCGGTCCGGGTCGAGGTTGTCGCCGATGCCGTCGCCATCCAGGTCGCAGAGCAGGCCGAAATCGACCTTGCCCAGCGCGGCCAGGTCCTGGCGCGCCTGGGCCTGGGTTTCCAGGCTCAGGTTCGCCGCCACGGCGCCACCGGTGAGCTGGGAGGCGTACTGCTGGGTCAGGTTGCCACGGGCGTAGACGAAGCCGGCCACCGTGGTGTTGGAGCCCAGCACGACGTTGCCTTCGGCCAGCACCACCAGCTGCGAGGGATCACGGGCCTGGCCGGAGGCCTCGGCATTGAGACGGGCCTGCCAGGGCAGTTCGAGGTTCTGTGCCACGTGCAGACGCACGGTGCCGACACCGCGCGGGACGATGCGCGCCTCGCTGGCCAGGGTGAGTTTCTCGATCCAGTAGTCACCGGCGGACAGCTCCAGGGTGCCGCGATAACCCACTTCCAGTTCCCGCAGGCGATACGCGCCCGGCTTGGTGAAGCGTGCCGTGGCCATGCCGGCGACATTCAGCCGGCGCCACTCGGTGCGGCTGCCGTCCATCACCTGCGTGGCGCCGTAGCCCAGGTCCTGGTTGAAGGTGGAGCCGGTCTTGAGGAAGGCCGGCAGTTGCGGCACGGGAGCCGGCGTGTAGCTGGGCTGGCAATCCTGGGTGCCGCAGCTGCGGGCCAGGGAAGCGAAGCTGCTGTCGACCCGGCCCGCCGGCAGGTAGGCGGAAACGCCATCACGCAGCTGGGCGTTGAGCCCGAAGCTGATGCGGCCGCCAGCCGTATGGCTTTGCAGGCCCTTGGCGAAGGCCGCGGTGCACTGGCTCGGCTGGGTGGTGGGCGGCGCCACCTGGGGCACGCTCTGGCCATTGCGCGGGTCGCTGCCCGCCAGGCGCTCGGCTTCGTCGTCGTGGCCGTCGCCGTCGGTGTCCTCATCGAACAGGTCGAGCACACCGTCGCCATCCAGGTCGCGGCGCTCGCTGCATTGGGTGTTCCAGCCCAGGGTGGCGATGGCGTCCATGCGCGTTTCGATGCGCGCGGCGGTGTCCACCACGGCGTTGCGGGCGTTGAGGCCGCCGCGCAGGCGCGAGGCGAAGGCCCCGCGGTAATCCCCTTCCACATAGGCCAGGGCGCCGACGGTGGCGGACGACTCCAGGCTCAGGTTGCCGCGAACGAAGAGCTGCAACGCTTCGGCGCTGCCCTCGCCGTTGACGCTGGCCTGGTAGGGCAGGTTCAGCGATGAGCCGAGCATGACCCGGGCGTTGCCGCCGGCGACCAGCAGCTGGCTGTTGGAGGCCATGTCCAGCTGGCCGATCCAGTAGCGGCCGGGGGCCAGGGTGACCTTGGCGCCATAGCCGATGCTCAGGCGCTGGATGTAGTAGGCCTGGTGGCGGGCGTTGAAGGTCAGGGTGCCGCTGGCGTCGACATTGATGGTGCGGTAGCGGTTGAGCTCGCTGCCACCCGCTTCGCCCACGCCGAGATAGCCCAGGTTGAGGTCATGCTCGCCCTTGATGGCGGGCAGGGTCAGGCCGGCGAAGCCGGCCGCCTCCAGGCCGCTGGCCTGGCAGTCGCGGCTGCCGCAGCTGGGGGCGCCCCAGGGGTTCTGTACACGGGGGGTGTCGATCAGTTGGCTGGGATTGCCTTGCAGCGTGCCGCCCCATTGGAAGACGACGCCGCCGGCGCCATGGGTCTGCAGGCCACCGGTGAACAGGGCGCGACAGGACTCGGCCGCCTGCGCCAGGCCGCCACTGGTCAAAAGGAGCCATGCCAGCCCCGCCAGCAGCTGGCACCGCTTGCCCTGCCCCCCCAGCATCCCCATAGTTCGTCCGTCCACTGTTGTACAGGCTGCCCTGCCGTTTCCCTATGCCGGCACCTATCGGCCGGCTCTTCGCAATCGGCTCATCTAGCGCGAGCTGTATTGCACCTTCACCTGGCGCGTCGCCTCTTCACTCAGGCTTTTCACCGCCTGCTTGAGGGCCTGCGGCGCCAGTTTCTCGCGTATCTCGCCACTCACTTCCGAAAGCGGCCTGGCCGGCAGGCGCTCCTCGGCCGTCACCCGCACCAGCAGCATCTGGCCGTCCACGTAGAGCGGCGCGATGCTGCCTGCCGCGGTGGGTTCCACCAGGCTGCGCAGGGGCTGCTCCAGCAGTTCGGGCTTGATGCGATTGCTGCGGTATTCCAGCGGCTTGCCGGCGGCGCGCCAGGCGGCCACCCGCTTCTGCCAGTCGTTGCCCTGCACCTCGGCACCGCTGAGCAGTGCGATGAGTTCGGCGCGCTGGGCTTCATCCAGCTCCTGGTCGCTGGTGATGATTTCGAAGCTCTTTTCCACGCCGCCGCCGAATTCCTCGGGGTGGCGCTGGTAGTAATCGGCCACCTGCTCGCTGGTCACCGGCTCCGGCGTGGCGTGCTGTTCCAGGTAGTGGCGCACCAGCAGTTCTTCGCGGTAGGCCTGGGCCTTGAGGTCCAGCTGGGCGCGCTCACTGGCACCCAGCTCGCGCTCGGCCAGCAGGGCCATGGCGCGGCTGGCCACCAGGCTGTCGAGGATCTTGCGTTCCACTTCGTCGTTGGCGAACAGCGGTGCCGACTCGCCCAGGGTGCGCTCGACGGTCAGCTCCAGCTGCGCCCGGGTGATGGGGCTTTCGTCCACCGTGACCAGGGTCGCCGACGGCTCGACCGGCACCTGCGCCAGGGCCTCGGCACCGTCGTCGTCACGGCAGCCGGCCAGCAGCAGCGCCGCCAGCAGGCAACCCAGCGTCCACTCAACCCGCGGCACGGTCTTCGCCTTCCTTGGCGGCAGTGCCCTCGGCCGCAGCCGGGGGCGTCTTGCGATCGATCTTCGCCGCCTTGGCCAGGCGATCCAGTTCGGCCTGCTTGGCCTCCTGGCGCAGGCGATAGCGGATGTCGCCACTGACTGCTTCGAACGGCTGCTTCACCACCTGCGGCCCTTCGATCACCTTGATCACGTGGAAGCCGAAGGGGGTGACCACGGGCTCGGACAGCTCGCCCGGTTTCATGGCGAATACCTTGCCGCTGAACGCCGGGTCGATGGCGCCTTCCTGCAGCCAGCCGAGGTCGCCGCCCTGCTTGGCGGACAGCTGGTCTTCGGAGAAGGTGGCGGCCAGCGCGGTGAAGTCCTCGCCGGCGTTGATGCGCGATTGCACTTCCTGGGCCTTGCTCAGCAGGGCCTGGCGCTCGTTCTCGCTCATGCCGGGGTTGGTGCGCAGGAGGATGTGGGCGACGTGCACCTTGCGCGCCTGGAACTGGTCGGGGTTGGTGGCGTAGAAGTTGCGCACCGCTTCGTCGGTCACCCGCTCGCGGAGGAACTCCTCGAAGTAGCGGCTGATCAGCATCTGCTTGCGGAACTCGGCCACCTCGGTTTCCACCTGCTCCGCAGGCAGCAGGCCCTGGGCTTCGATCTGGCCGGCCAGGCCTTCGCGCTCCAGGTATTCGTCCAGCTCGCGGCTGACCCATTCGGCGTTCTGCGCCGGGACCCGCTTGAACTTGAGGAAGGCGTCGAACTGCGCCTGGGTGACCGGTTTGCCGTTGACCTCGGCGATGGATTCGCTGGAGGAATCACAGCCCGCCAGGAGCAGGGCCAGGATCGAGGACGCCAAGGCGAGGCGTGGAAACTGCTTCATGGATCACCACCTTTATAAGGTCAAATTCCTTTTATCGCGGGTGCGATATACAGGTCGGCCACAAACAGGGGTGTGACTCGACTCACAAATCATGTAGGAACGATATCAATTGGCCATTTCGGCTGATTCTGGAAGCCCTTGAACTTCACCGAGATCGCCTTCACGCCGATCGGTACGTCACCCAGGCGTTTCACCTGCCCGGTCTTCAGGTCGACGAAGCCGAGGCTGCGCCGCACATTACCGTCCACTTCATCCTCCACCAGCAGCATGGCGCCGCCGGCCTGGGGCATGTCGTCCATGGAGAGCACTTTCGGGGCACTGCCGAAGCCATCGCCGAAGGTCAGCTCGGCCAGGGTCACCCAACCATTGTTCGCACTCAGGCGGCTCAGTGAGCAGCCGTTCAGCAACAGGGGCTCGCCCTGCCACTGGGCCAGGCCGGCGCCGCAACGGAGGTCCGCCTCGTGCTGGGAGAGGACCTGCACCTCGTTCTGGCCCCAGGAGGTACGACGGAGCTGGCTCAGCGTGAGGAAATCCTGGTCATCGATGTTCTCGGACATGAGCATATAGGCCAGGTTGCCCCGGGCATCGTCCAGCAGCTGCCCGCTGGGGCTGGCCCAGGCGTTGTCGTCGAGCCGCGTCAGGGAGGGCAGCTCATACGCCTCGTAGCCGAAGCCTTCCGAAGAGCCTGAGGTCGCCGTCCAGAGTTCGCCGTTGTTATCCACGTCCAGGCTGACATACCAGCCATTGAGGTCGCCGGCCATCGTCATCGGCCCGGTGAAGCCGGACTGCTTCAGCACGCGGCTGGTTTCCATGCCATCGGCATCTTCCAGCCCGTAGACCTCGAATTCCGGCAGGGACGCAGGGTCGCTCGGGTCGCTGCCCACCTGCACTTCCAGGGCATCGTCGAAACCGTCGCCATCGCTGTCCGGGTTGCCGTCGCTGGAGCCGTGTTGGGCTTCGGCGGCGTTGCACAGCAGGTCCAGGTCATCGTCACGGCAGGGCGTGAAGTTGACGAGGCGCTCGCGATCGGCGGTGGAGATGCCCTTGAGCGCGTTCTCGCCCAGGCCCTGAAGCACGCTGGCCATGTCCTGGGCGCCGGCTTCGGCGTTTTCCACGGCCAGGAACGACATCACCACGCGGTGCTCGTTGGCGGGTATCTCGAAGCGATAACCGATGCGCCAGCTGTAGTAGGCATCGCTGTACAGCTCGTCGCTGTTGAGCGAGGCGCGCCCGGCCTGGTCAGCAAAGACATGCACGGTGGAAATCGGGCCCGGTACGTCGCCCTGCTCTCCATAAGTCCGCTTGCGCAGGCTCAGCCAGCTGTCATCGGCACTGAGCTGGTCATCGCCGCTGGAGGTTTGCTGCAGGTTGCCCGGCCCCCAGTAGTGCGGGCGAGAGTTGAGGATCGGGGCAATGGTCCGGGCCTGGCCGCTGACGTTGTAGTACCGGTCCAGCACCCGCAGGAAGCTGCGGCCGGTAGCCGGCGCGTAGTACTCGCGGCTGACCACCAGGCCCGCGTCCACCGCCTTCAGCGGCGAGCGCCAGATCGGCTCGTCGCCCATGCGGCTATAGAGCTGGGGCTGCAGCGGTGCGGCCTGCACACGCGCCGCCACCCCTGCCTGCGAGTTGCCGAGGCCTTCGAGCTCCAGGGCATATTCCACGCCGATGTTGCCGGACTCATCGGTACGCTGGATGCGCACGCGGCCATTCTGCTCGACGAACAGGCTCAGGCCGGCCTCCATTTGCATGGAGGGGGAATCGCCTTGGCCCAGCGGGAGGCGGTCGTCGGCACGGTTCTCGGGGTCGGTGCCGTCCGCGAACAGCTCGTCACCGTCGCCACGGCCGCCGCCATCGCTGTCGAATTTGTTCGGCGACAGGCCCAGCTCCAGCTCCAGCTTGTCGGGCAGGCCGTCACCGTCGCCGTCCAGCAGGCGCGGGTGGGTGCCCTGGCGGAATTCCTCGATGTTGCTCAGGCCGTCGCCGTCCTCGTCGCCATCCGGGCTGGTGCCATCCATGCCGTACTCGACTTCGAAGGGGTCCTCCATGCCGTCGTCGTCGCTGTCGCGCTTATCGGGGCGGGTGCCGTACTGGCGCACCTCCTGGTAATCGTTGAGGCCATCGCCGTCGGTGTCCGCCTTCAGCGGGTCGGCGTTGTTCTCCACCTCTTCGCGGTCGTTCAGCCAGTCGCCGTCAGTGTCCTCGCGGGTCGGGTCGGTGTGGTGCAGGCGCACCTCATCGGCATCCGATAGGCCGTCACCGTCGGTGTCGGAGCTGTAGGGGTTGGTGCCGTGCTCCTGCTCTTCCAGGTTGGTCAGGCCGTCATCGTCCCAGTCGTCACCGGCCGCTTCCGGGTTGGCTTCCAGCGGCGCCGGGCCGTAGTTCAGCTCGAAGTAATCGTCCAAGCCGTCGTTGTCGCTGTCGATCACGTCCAGGCGAGTACCCAGCAGAGTCTCGCGGATGTCCGAGAGGCCATCGCCGTCAGTGTCCGCGTGGCCCGGCAGGCGGTCGACGTCCATTCGGTAGTTGCCTTCGGCCGTGGGCACGTAGGTGACGGTGTAGCCATGCAGGTCGAAGTTGCAGTAGCCGCTCTGCTGGATGGCGTAGTCCGGGTAGACCAGACGGCCATTCACACTGGGCAGGTTCTGCGAATCCACGGCGCCGTACCACTCGCCATGGGCGAAGCGGGTACGAGTCTGCAGGCCGCAGTGCCAGCCATTGAGCGGCAGCTTGTAGTAACGGTTTTCGATGCGGCCGTCACGGTGGATCACGGTCTGCACGTCTACCAGTTCGTCGCTGCTCACGCCCTCGCGACCCCAGTCGGTCCAGGTGAGGACCAGGCGGTCCGGCAGCGTGGCCAGGTGGAAGGCCTGGCTGCCCTGGTCGTTCTCCACCAGGCGCTGCAGCGGAATGTCCTGGATGCCGTTGCTACCGCCGATCTCCACCTGCTGGTCATGCACACGGATCGTCAGCGCCTTGTCGGCGAAGGCGAAGTCAGCGGGCAATTGCAGGTCGAGCTGGGTGTTGGGGTCGTCGTAACGCTGGCCGAGGTCGCCGCTCAGGGGCTCGACGTAGTTGTCCTCGCCACCCAGCATCACATCACCGGCGTCGTAAGGCCCATCGATGTTCAGCTGCACGCCCTGTTCGGCATGCACCGGGTAGCCGAGCACGTCCTTGTCGAGCTTGATCAGCCACTGTGCATTCTCGCGGCGGTTCAGGTCCTCGAAGAGGAAGCGGCCATCGGCACCCGTGGTCACGGTGCTGGAGTCGCCCAGCAGGCGCGCCATGAACGCCGGGACTTCGCCGCCCTGATCCTGGTTGCGGCTAAGGCTGACCTGGACATCCGCCAGGGGCACGCCCAGTTCGTTGACCACGCGACCGGCGATGCTGCTCGGCGGTACTGCCACCACGTCGAGCTCCAGGGTCTGGCGACCGACGTTGTGGTTGCTGTCGGTGGCGCGGGCCTCGAAGCGCACGGTGCCTTCGCCCGGCAGGGTCAGTTGCAGCGAGTGCGAGCCGGCGCCACTGAACACGGCCTGCTGCTCGCCATCCATGAGCAGTTCGACGTCGCCGACGATGCCGGCATCCTGCACGTCCAGGGTCAGGTTGATCGGGTCGCCCGGGTAGAACGGGCCTTCGCTGTGGGCGATGCTCACGGCGGGCGCCTGGGTATCGGGCACGCTCGGCTCGGGGTCGCGGCCATCCGGGATGCCGTCGCCATCGACGTCCGGGTTTTCCGGGTCGAGGCCCAGCGGAATCTCGTCGGCATCCGGCATGCCATCGTTGTCGGAGTCCACCAGGTCGCTGAGGTTGACCAGGTCCTGAACCTCTTCCTGGGTCACGCCGACGTCTTCGAAGGTGGCCGACGCCAGCTGCCGCAGCACGCGCTCGGCTTCGGCACGGCTGTAGTTCTGCACGGCGTAGTGCATCAGCACCTGGCGGCTGTGGGGCTTGAGCGTCAGGTTGTACGTCACCGCGTAGTCGTCGGCGCTGCGCATCACGAAGGCCGGGCGCACCTTGGCGCTGGCGCTGCTGAACAGCAGGCCCACGGCCGGGTCGCCACCGCCATTGCTGCCGTCGTCGGTCAGCAGCCAATTGTCGGCCGTGGTGAAGGCCTGGTCGCCGCTGGAGGTGGCGATGGTGTAGGTGGAACTGTCGGAACCGAGGTTGCCGCCGATCTGCACCGGGATGGTCAGTGCCTGGTCGCTGGTGTTCTCGATCCGCTCGATGAAGCGCGCGTAGCTGCCGCTCTCCGGTACGTAGACACTGCGGCTGACCTTGAGCACGCCGCCACTCATGACCTGCGCAGGCAGCGTCACTTCGCGGCCGGCCAGGCGCAGTAGGCCCTGGCTGAGTGCGGGGAAGCCCTGCCCGTTGACGATCAGGTACTGGCCATTGTCATAGGCGTCGCTGGTGCCGTCGTTGATCCCGCCGTTGCCCTGGATGTCCCAGCGGTAGCCGTTGTAGAGGTTGTAGGTGAAGCCGGTGTTGCCCTCGTAGCTCAGCTCCGCGTCGGTGATGGGGTCACGGACCTGGCGAGGCAGGGCCTTGAGCACCAGCGGCTCGACGCGAACGTCTTCCGAGTCCACCGGCACCTGCGCCAGCACCTGGGCGAACATGGGTTGCTTGCCGAACAGCGCGGTGGCCTGGACCTTCAGCGCGGTGTCGGTGGTCAGCACCTGAAGCTGGTAGTGGCCCTGGGCGTCGGTGGTGGCCTCGATACCCTTCACCCGCACCAGGGCGCCGGCGATACCTTTGCCCAGCACGTCCTGCACCCGGCCGGAAACCTCCAGCTCGGGCACGGTGGCGACCGCCACGGTCAGGTCCGCGGTGCGCACGTTGCCGTTGCTGTCGGTGGCACGAACCTGCAACAGGGTGCTGTCCTGGTTCGGCAGGATCACGGTGAAGGTCTGGGTGCCGCCGCTGGTGCGGGTCTCGCGCAGCAGGCCGTCCTGCAGCAGTTCGACCTTGGCCACCAGGCCGTTGTCGCTGATCAGCGCGGTCAGGTCCAGCGATTCGCCACCGTAGCGACGTGCCGGCTCCAGGGGCTGGATGGTGACGTTGGGCGCGGTGGCGTCGGGCACCAGCGGCTCGCTGTCCTTGCCGTCCGGAATACCGTCGTGGTCGCTGTCCGGGTTGGCCGGGTCGGTGCCCAGACGCGCTTCGTCGGCATCGCTCAGGCCATCTTCGTCCTGGTCGTAGAAGGCGAAGAAGTTCACCACCTTGCCGGCCAGGGTCGGGTCCAGGTTGTCCAGGCCCAGGCCCTTGAGACTGCGCAGGCGGGCGCCGGTGAGCATCGCGGCGTCGGCCGAGCCTTCGAGGGTGGAGAAGTGCATGACCACGCGGCGTTCGCCCGCCGGGATGCGCACCTGGTACTCCGCCAGCCATTGACGGCCGTTGCGGCTGACCAGGCTGGTGCCCTGGCGACGGTTGTCGTTGCCGCCCAGCACCTGCAGCAGCACCGGACGGGTCGGCGTGGCGGTGTCGCG
Source organism: Pseudomonas sp. PDM13 (assembly GCF_025685765.1). Taxonomy (NCBI): domain Bacteria; kingdom Pseudomonadati; phylum Pseudomonadota; class Gammaproteobacteria; order Pseudomonadales; family Pseudomonadaceae; genus Pseudomonas; species Pseudomonas sp. PDM13. The sequence continues at coordinate 128,536 of NZ_JAOTQU010000015.1, forward strand.
CAGCGCCAGGTAGTCATCGGCAGTGGTCAGTTGGTCGTCGCCACTGCTGGTGACGATGGCGGTCTGGGCGTCGTTGGCGCCGTAGTAGGACTGCAGGCGCAGGGTAACCACCTGCTCGGTGCCGCTCGGGTTGTCGAGGATCTCCAGGTAGCGGGCATAGGCACCGCCCACGCTGGGAACCAGTACGCGGCGGCTGACCACCAGGTTGCCCATGCGGCGCCCTTCGTAGTGGTACTCGCGGCCGTTGGCGCTGCTGATGGCATGGTTGTAGGAGTAACCGTAGCGGTCGCCGTTGATGAACAGCCGGTTGGCCCAGTAGCTCGAGTCCACGGCGGAGCCGGTGGTCGAGCGCAGCTCGCCACCGTAATAGAAGTTCCAGTCGCGGTTGTTCTCGTCCTTGGCGGTGCGATAGCCGTTGATGTTCGCGCGATCGTCACCTGCGACCTTGGGATCGGTGCCATCGACGAAGCGTTCGTTGATGTCGCGGCGGCCGCCGTTGTCGCCGTCCGCCTTGAGCGGATCGCTCGGCGGCGTGCCCAGCACTTCCCAGCCGTCCAGCAGCTCGTCGTCGTCGGTATCGACGTCGCGCGGCGAGGTGCCGGCCTGGAATTCGGCCAGGTTGCTCAGGCCGTCGCCGTCGGTGTCGTCCTGGGCACTGACGTTGAGCAGGTTGTTATCCACCTCGTACTTGTCGGGCAGGCCATCGTCGTCGCTGTCCGCCTTGAGCGGATCGGTGCCGTGATTGTTGATCTCGGCGTAGTCGCTGAGGCCGTCGCCATCGGTGTCGGCCAGGTCCGGACGGGTGCCACGGGCGATCTCGTCCGGATCGAGGATGCGGTCCAGGTCGGTGTCGCGGGTCAGCGGGCTGGAATGATGCACCAGCACCTCGGCGCCGTCGGTGAGCCCGTCGCCGTCGGTATCGGCCACGCGCGGGTGGCTGCCGGCTTCCTGCTCCTGCAGGTTGGTCAGGCCGTCGCCGTCGCTGTCCTCGATAGCCTCGCCATTGGCGAGCTTGGGCGCGAAACCATAGCGTTGCTCGAAGCCGTCACGCAGGCCGTCACCGTCGGTGTCGGCCTTGAGCGGATCGAGGCCCAGCAGGTATTCGAGGGCATCGGCCAGGCCGTCGCCGTCGCTGTCCACCTGGGTGGTCCAGTTGACGATGCCGCGCTGCTCTTCGAGGGTCAGGTTCGGTTCCTGGACATCACTATTGGCCAGTTGCTCCAGGGTGCTGCGCACGCGCTCGCGGCTGGCATCCTGCACCAGGTACTGCACCAGCACCTGGCGGCTGCGCGGAGCCAGGGTGACCTGGTAGTTGGCTTGGTACTGGTTGCCGCTGAGCCAGGTGGAAACCGGGCGCAGGGGCGCAGTCGGGCTGCCGATGACCACACCGGCGGCGTACATGCCACCTTCGGGGGCCGCGTCGTCGGTCAGCAGGTAGCTGTCTTCCGGGTCGAAGCCGGCGTCACCGGACGAGGTCTGCACCACCGGGCGACTCGCGTAGAAGTGGCCGTACACATAGAAGGGCACGGTCACCGGCTGGTCGCTGGGGTTCTCCAGCACGCTGATGAAGCGGGCGTAATTCTGGTTCGCCGGGGCATAAACCTTGCGGCTGACCAGTACGTTGCCGAGCTGCTTGGCCGGGTAGATCAGCTCGCGACCATCCAGGCGGGTGCGGTAGGTGTTGCTGTTGTAGTTGCTGCCATTGACCACCAGGTACTGGGCACCGCTGAAGGTCCAGTTGTTGAAATAGGTGCCGTTGTCGATGCCGCCGTAGCTGTTGAAGTCCCAACGAACGGTGTTGTTCACCTCGCGGTTGTACGAGGTGCTTTCCTCGGCGGCGGCCACATGGCGCTCTTCGATCGGCTCGAATGCCGTGCGGCCATGGGCGGCCAGCACCAGGTCACCGATATCGGAGCTGCTGCCACGGGCGAGTTCGAACACCTCGCTGGTGCCGGTAACCAGTTGGTTGCCGAAGCGCGCCTCGGCCCTGACCCGCGGTTCCAGCGCCAGGGTGGAGGCAGACAGGCTGAAGCGGCCCTGGCTGTCACTGGTAACGGTCGCCGAGGATGGCATCGGGCCAGTGCCGTTGCTGAAGGCCACTTCGTCCACCAGGGTCCAGGGACCATTGGCGCGGAAGCTGACTCGCACGTAGCGGCTGTTGATGTTCAGCCCGGACAGGGTCAGTTGGGCATGGGCGTCCAGGGACATCCGGTCGCGGTTGTTGGCATTGCTCGGTGCGGTGTTCAGCGTGCCGACCGGCACCCAGTCGTTGCCGACTTTCTGCAGCACGTCGAAGGACGGCAGCACGTAGTCCGAGAGGGTGTTCTGGGTCGCGCCGACCTTGAGGCTGGTCAGGCTGACCACACGGCCGAAGTCGAAGTCGACGTTCATGGTGCGGTCGTTCCAGCCCAGCCACTCGTAGGCATTGCCTGCGCCCAGGTTGGCGGCGTAGCCGGCTACGCCCAGTTGGCCATCGATCAGTTGGCGGCTGTACTCGTCGGAGTAGCAGTAGTGCCAGCAGTCCAGGCCCTGGTCCAGGGTGTAGGAAACCGGCTTGATGCGGGCGGCTTCGTAGCCGTCGATCAGGGTCACCTGGGCGCCTTCCATGGCTTGGCCGTTGGCGTCCAGCACGCGACCGGTGACCTGGGTGCCCGAATCGTCCACCAGGCTCAGGCGACGCACGCCGCTGCGGCTTTCGTTGCCGTTGGTGTCGCGGGCGCTGGCTTCGATATCCAGCTGCGCGCCTACGCCCGGCACGCGGATCACATGCTGGTAGGGCGCGCGGTCATAGGTGGCCACGGCCACGCCGTTGACATAGAAGGTCACGCTGGCCACGCGGCCGTCGTCGCTGGCATCGGCACGCAGGCGCAGTTGCTGGCCGTGGGCCAGGCTGGCGCCGGCCGCCGGGGAGACCAGGCTCACGGTCGGCGCCTGGGTGTCCTTCTCGGTGGGCGCGCTGTCTTCGCCATCGAGCAGGCCGTCCTTGTCCATGTCCGCATCCAGCGGGTTCAGGCCACGGGCGACTTCGGCACCATCGGACAGGCCGTCGCCGTCGGTGTCCGCCACCTTCGGATTGGTGAGGGTCTCCAGCAGCTCCTGCTTGTTGCTCAGGCCGTCATTGTCATAGTCCTGGCTGGCGTCCTGGGCGTAGCGCGGGTTGAGGATGTCGGCATAGGGGCCCTTCAGCTCGATGAAGTCGGAGAGGCCATCGCCATCGGTGTCCGCCAGGTCCGGACGGGTGCCGTAGTTGTTGATTTCTTCGTAGTCGGAAATACCGTCGTCGTCGCTGTCGGCCTTGCGCGGATTGGCCTTGTACTGGACTTCCTGGGCGTCGAGCACGCGGTCGTAGTCGCCGTCTTCGCTCAGCGGGTCGCTGTTGTGCTGGTTGATCTCGGCGCCGTCGGTGAGGCCGTCCTCGTCGCTGTCGGCCTGGCGCGGGTGGGTGCCCAGCTCCTGCTCGCGCAGGTTGGTCAGGCCGTCGCCATCGCTGTCCAGGTCCTGTTCACCGGCCACCAGCGGGTTGAAGCCGTACTTGACCTCGAAGCCGTCCAGCAGGCCGTCGCCATCGCGGTCGGCGATGAAGGCGCTGGTGCCGTTGGCATATTCGTAGACGTCCTTGAGGCCGTCGTTGTCGCTGTCCTTGAGGGTCAGCTCGTGCATCATCACCAGGATGCCCGGGTGGTAGATGGTGAACAGCGGGTCGTCATCGCCCGGGCGGCCAGCCTCGGTCGGCGAGAAGCCGAAGTACACCTGGCCGGCACCATGGGCGTAGCGGATGGCGACCACGCGCTTGTCGGCACGGGCATCGGTGAACATCAGCGGCACGGCGCCGGGCGCCAGCTTGTCCATCGGCATATAGGTGTGGCCGGCGTAGTCCCTGCCGCGGTAGGGCCACCAGGAACCGATACGGCTCTCGCTCGCGTCGGACCAGCGCTGCACCGGCGTCAGGCGGATCCAGTTACCTGTCCATACCGATTCGGCGGGCTGCCCGGGTACATCCGCGAGCACGTAGTTGGAGCTGGTGTTGTAGTTCTCGTTGAACAGCAGCGTGCCGCCGTTCTCGACGAAGGCGAAGACCTTGGCACGGTTGCTGGAGTAGCTGCTGTTGCCGTAGTGGTCCCGCGAGCTGTCCACCATCAGCATGTCGAGCTGCGACAGGTCGAAGGTGGCCAGGTTGTTCACCTGCACCGGCTCATAGCCGGCACGCTCGATGACCAGCCGCTGGGAGGGCTGGCCGGCGTTGAAGCGGGCGTTGAAGTAGCCCACCCGCACCTTCGGTTGCTGCAGGGTGATGGTGCCGACGTCCGTGGTGCCGCCCCAGACCGGGTCGGTGGGCGCGGAGACGGCGGTCACCGCCTGGTTGCCCAGCAGGCCGCTGGCGATGACCGAGACCACGCCCGGAGCCACCGGCACGCGGGTGATGACGAAGCTGCCGTCGCCGCCGCTGACCGCGGTCTGGCCGCCGACGTCGAGCTGGGCGCCCACCACCGGCTGGCCGTTGCTGTCGAGCACGCGGCCGATCACGGTGGTCAGCGGGTCCTGCACCAGGGCGAAGCTGTGCTCGCCACTGCTGCCGACGTTGTTGTTGGTGTCGGTGGCGATGATTTCCAGGCGCAGGCTGTCGGCGTCGCTCGGCAGGTTCAGGCTGTAGGTGAAGGGCGCAGCATTGACCAGCGCGATCTGGGCGCCGTTGAGGCGGAACGCCACCTTGGTGACCCGGCCGTTGTCCTGCAGGGTCGGCACCAGGGTCATGCGCAGGCCCTTGATCAGGGTCTGGCCGACCTTCGGATTGTCCAGGCCCACGCGGGGCGCCTGGGTGTCCTTGACCAGCGGCTCGGCGTCTTCGTCGTCGCGCAGGCCGTCGCCGTCGGTGTCGGCCTTCAGCGGGTCGGTGCCCTTCTGGTCCACTTCGACGCCGTCCAGCAGGGTGTCGCCGTCGCTGTCCGGGTTGTTGATCAGGGTGCCCAGCTGCGCCTCACGGGCGTTGCTCAGGCCGTCGTTGTCCTTGTCGGCCTGGCCGTCGGCCGGGTCGCTGGGGTTCAGGCCCATCTGCAGTTCGAGCGGGTCGGGGATGCCGTCGCCGTCGGTGTCTTTCTTCAGCGGCGAGGACGCCGGGATATTGCTGACCTCGGCACCGTCGGACAGGCCGTCTTCGTCGGTGTCGACCTTCAGCGGGTCGGTGTGGTGGGTGCGCACTTCGGCGCCGTCGGAGAGGCCGTCGCCGTCGGTATCGGCCACCCGCAGCTTGGTGCCCAGGGCGGCTTCTTCCAGGTTGGTCAGGCCGTCGCCGTCGAGGTCCTCGGCGCCATCGTCGATGCCGTTGCCGTCGGAGTCGCGCAGCGCCGGGTCGAGGCCCTGGGTTTCCATTTCCAGCTTGTTGCTCAGGCCGTCGCCGTCGAAGTCACCGGCCGGGTCGAAGACCTGCAGTTTCAGGGCGTTGCCCAGCACCACCGGCTTGACCGGCGTACCCGACAGGGTGCCGCTCAGAGTCAGGGGTAGCAGTGCGCCATCGGCGATCGGGCTGTTGGCGGCCTCGAACAGGGCCGGAACCGTGATCCTGCGGCTGGAGGACCAGTCGAAGCCCTGGCTGGCGCCGCCCAGCTCGGCACGGCCGTTGGCGACGTAGTACCAACTGACGTTGTCGGCCAGGGTCAGCGGGATCTGGATGCTCTGGCCGGCCAGGACCTTGAGCGGCCCGGCGACGCTGAACAGCGCATGGGGCGCGCACAGCTCGGCGCCCTGCTCGCGGACCTGGTCGTCGCGGGCGACGCCACGCAGGCCGGAGCCGGTGGTGTCGTAGCGGTAGCAACGGCCCAGCGCCAGAGCAGGCTGTGCGTCGAAGGTCAGGGTGCGGCCGTCGCTGCTGAGGGTGGCGCTGCCGCCACGGGCCGCGTTGCCTTCGAAGAACTTGAGGGCATCGCCGCTGGCCAGGCGCACCGGCTCGTCGAAGTCGAAGTAGGCGCGCAGCGCAGTGCCCTGGCGGGCCTCGATGAGGCCACGGATGACCTCCGGCGGCTGCACGGTGAAGCTGATGCGGAAGCGGCTGGTCAGGTCCAGGTTCGGCAGGGCCTGCACCGGGCCGGCCAGGCTGACGGTGACTTCTTCGAAGGCCTCGTCGCTGATGGCCATCCAGCCCTGGCCTGCGCTCAGCTGCACGGTGGTGCCGCCGGCCTTGCCGTCCACTAGGGCGGAGCCGCTGGCCTGGACGTTGACCGCCAGGTTGGCGGGCTTGCCGTCGACCTGGGTGATGGGGTTGCCGAAGCGGTCCTGCAGCATCAGTTGCAGGCGCACGTCCTGCTTGATGCCACGGGTGAGCACCGCGCCGTCGTCCTGCACCCGGCCCTGGTCGTTGAGCAGGCGCAGGTGGCTGGCCACGGCCGGCAGCACGGTGAGGTCGAGGTTGCTGTAGCAGCAGTTGACGTTGCCGCGGGCGTCGTAGGTGTAGCGGATGCTGTTGCCGTTGCTCGACAGCGGCAGGCTGAACTGGCCGGCTTTCTGGCCGACCTGCAGGTTCAGCCGCGCACGGCCGTCCTTCACGGTCACCTGCACCCGCTCCACGGTCTGGCCGTTGAGGGTGGTGCTGCCGATCTGGATGCCGGCGCCGGGCTGGGCGTGGTAGTCGGCGGCCGGCAGGGTCACCACCAGCAGGCTGCTCTGGTCATCGGTGACCGGGTTGAGCACCAGGTCCTGGGACTGGATGTCCAGCGTCAGGGTCTCGCCCGCCGCCACCGGCGGCAGGTAGCTGAGCAGCAGGTTGCGGGTCGGGCCGGCGAGCAGGCCGAGGGCCTTCTCGGCACGGGCCACCTGGGTGAACTGCGGCAGGTCCGCCCACAGCAGGTAGTCGCCCAGACTCCGGTCGGCGTTGAAGGTCAGGCTGGCGTAGCCGCCGCTGTCGCTGTTGCTGGTGCCGAGGTTTTCCACATAGCCGTCGGCCAGGCGGCGCAGGCGCCATTGCACCGGCTGCTCCGGCACCGGGCGCGCGGCGGCGTCGAGCACCTGCACGCGGTAGATCGGACGTTCCTGCACCCGCGCCTGGTCGGGGTTGTCGCTGCCCTGTACGGCCTTGAAGCGCAGCTGGTTCGGCGACTGGGTCAGGGCCACGGCGTATTCGCGGCTGAGGGTCTGCTGGCCGATGCGGTCGGTGAGTTCCACCTGCACGCGGAAGGCGTCGCCCGGCAGCGCGGCTTCGGGCATGCGCAGGTCACGGCTGTGGCCGTTCCAGTAGGCGCCATTGCCGCAACGGAAGTTGCTGCTGTCGTCGCGCAGGCAGCTGAACAGTTCCTTGCGCTCGCTGCCCACCAGCTGCAGCACGCGCAGGCCCAGGCCGCCGGTGTCGTCCAGGGCGTTGAGGTTGTTCAGTTGCAGGGTGACCAGGCCACCGTAGACGCCACGGGCCGGCAGGCTCACCTGCAGCGCGGTGGCGTCCGGCGCGCGGTCGCGGACCACGCGCAGGTTCTGCGCCGGGGACTCGCTCACCTGGCCGCGGCTGTCGGTCAGGCGCACCTTGAACGGCTGGTTGACGCTGCTGGCGACGCGCTCGGTACGGCGGTCCTGGACGCTGAAGCTGCGGTTCAGGGTGGTGCCGGTGACATCGTAGTGGTCGGTGAAGCCGTTCCACAGCAGGTCGACGCCCTTCAGGCCGACGTCGTCGCGAGCGGCCAGCTGGATGTCGAAGCGGCCGCGCTCGATCACCTCGGCCGGCAGGCTCAGGCTGCTGACTTCGGGGAAGGCGTCGTCGATGACGGTGATGCGCAGATCGGCGCTGCTGACGTTGCCGGCGCGGTCACGCACCTCGACGTTGTAGACCTGCTCGCCAAGGCTGGTGGCGGCGTCCTGGTAGCTCAGCTGGTTCTGGCCGAATGCCACCGCCACCACCTGGCCGTTGCGCAGCAGCGTGGCCTTGTCGAGGGCGCCCTCTTCGTCCGCCATCTGTGCAGTGACGGTGAAGGGATAGCCGCGCACGGCACGGTTGTTGTCCTTGAACACCGCGCTGCCCTGGTAACCGAGGCTCACGGTGGGCGCCTTGGTGTCCTGGTGACGGTAGAAGCGCTTGGCCGCTGATTCGGCGCTGTTGCCGAACACGTCCACCGCGCGGGCCTTGAGGTACTGGCCGCTGAAGCTGCTGTCCAGGGCCAGGTTGGCCTGGTAGGGCTGGGCGCTGCGCAGGGCGACGCGCTGCCAGGGTCCGTTGCTGCCGGCGGCGACCAGGAATTCCACCTGGGCCAGGGGCTGCTGGCTACCGCTCACCTGGGCGCTGACGGTCAGCGGCAGGGGCAGCCAGGAATGTTCATCGGCCACCAGGGCGATGCTGAAGGGGTTGGCCACGCCGTCGCCCGGCTCCAGGAACAGGTCGCGGGCAGTGCCCTGGCGGATCACGCCATAGGCATCTTCCAGGCGCAGGCCCAGTTCCATGGACTGGCCACCCGGCAGGCTGGCGGGCAGGCGCAGCTGGGTCGCGCCAAGGCCCTGGCCGAGGGTGCCGGCCGGTTGGCCGTTGATGCTGAATTCGACGCCGCGCAGGCCGTCTTCGGCCAGGCCGAGGGCCAATGCCTGGGCCGCCTGCAGGTGACTGCCGGCCAGGGGCTCGAGCAGCGAGGTGGTGCTGGCGCCGAGGCCATAGGGCAGCTCGTAGACCAGCACGCCCTGGCTGCCGAGGCCGACGGCCAGGCGGTTGTTTTCCACGGCCAGGGCGCTGATGCGCTGGGCGAGCAGCAGCTCGCCGTTGGCCATGGCCTGGCCGCTGGCCGGGTCCAGGGCCAGCAGGCGCACGCCCTGGGCCTGAGGTTGTTCGATCCACAGCAGGTTGCCACCCAGGTACAGCTGGCTGGCGCTGGCGCCGGCCAGCAGTTCGCTGCGCTGGCCGCTGCGCAGGTCGTAGCGCCAGGCACGCTCGGCGGAGATGTAGAACAGCGCGTCGCCGGTGAAGGCCAGTTGACGGACTTCGCCACCCAGCTGGGCGCTCAGTTCGCTGACCGGCTGGCGGGCGTCGCTGCGCAGGTCCACCAGGAATACGCGGCCGCTCTCGCTGAGGGCGACGACACGGCTGCCGTGGGCCGACAGCTGGCGCAGGCTTTCCTGGGCGTTGACCAGCAGGCTGCGGCGGCTGGCCGGGTTGGTCAGGTTGTCCAGGGGGGCGATCTGCAGGCTGCCGCCGCTGGCCACCAGCAGTTGGCCACGGGCAATGGCCAGGTCGTTCACCGGGGTCTGGGCGAAGACGGTCTGGGCCGCCAGGGTGGAGCGCGACAGCGCCACCACTTGCTGTTGCTGATCCTGGGCGAGGAACCACAGGTCACCGGCGCTGGCCACCTGGCTGGCGGCCTGGGTGAAGGCCTGGCTCGGGTACAGGGTGGACTGCCAGCTGCCGGCGTCGTCCTGGCGCAGCAGCTGGGCGCCGAAGTTGTCGGCGGCGACCAGCACCTGGCCGTCACGCAGGCCCAGGTCTTCCACGCTGCCACGGGTCGGGGTGGCCAGGCTGCGGCTGTCGTGGAGCAGGTGGAAGCCGGCGCTACCGGCCTGCGGACGCAGCACCAGGCCTTCGCTGCCGCCCAGCCAGAGGCGGCCGCCGGTCCATTGCGCCGCGGCCACGGGCGCATTACCCAGGCTCCAGTCGGCGATGCGCTGGCGGGTGGCCAGGTCTATCAGTTGCAGGCGGCCGTCGGCCAGCGCCAGCAGTTGGCCCGGCAGGGCGAACAGGCGCTTGGCGGCAGCACCCAGCTGTACGGAGGTGCCTTTCAGGGCGGCATCCAGGCGCCACAGGCGGCCGGCGGTGTCCGACACCTGCAGCTGGTCGCCGCTGCGGGCCATGGCCAGCAGGTTCTCGCCGCTGAAGCTGGCGATGACCTGGCCGCTGCTGGACAGGCGCAGAACCTGGCCGGCGGTGAGCACCAGGAAGCCGTCGTCGCGGGCCAGCAGCTGGCGGACCTCGGCGCCCAGGGTCTGGGTGCCGCTGGCCTTGAGCTGGCTGCCCAGGGCGTCGAACCAATAGAGGTCGCGACCGCTGGCGCCAAGGACGCGCTCGCCCTGCACCGCCAGGTGGTTTAGGGGCGCGGCCACGGCCAGGCTGCCGGCGCTGCGCAGGCCGTCCTGCGGGTCCAGCAGGGTCAGGCCGAAGCCCTTGATGCTCAGCAGCAGGTAGCGCTGCAGGTTGTCCATGGCGGCGATGGGGCCGTCGAGGCGCTGGCGCAGGCCCTGGGCATCATGCAGTTCGGCACCGCGTGCCAGCCAGTAGCCGCCCACCTGGGGCAGCATCAGGTCGAAGGGCAGGCGCGCGCTTTCGCTCTGCAGGTTCCAGGCGTCCACCACCGGCGCGCTCCAGCGCTGCTCCTGGCGGTTGCCCAGCTCGTCGTCGATCAGGGCGCGCACCCGCAGTTCGCGGATGCCCGCCGGCAGGCGCAGGCCGAGGCTGCCGGCGCCGCTGGCCAGCAGGCGGTCGTTCTGGTCCAGGGCTTCCAGGCTCATGCGGAAGCGCGCGGCGTCCACGCCGTTGAGGCTCAGGTCCACGCGGCTGCCGGCATACAGCAGGCTCGGCAGGCCGGCGAGTTGCGGCTGGGGCAGTTGCTGGGCCGGCGCGACGCGCAGGTTCAGTTGCTGTTCGCTGTAGTGGAAGTCGCCGGCGAAATAGGCACGGGCGCGCAGTACATAGCTTTCCTGCACGGCCACCTGGGGCAGGCGCAGGCTGAAGCGGCCCTGCTGGCCGGCGTCGAGGATGCGCTGCACGGACTGGCCGTTGAAGCTCAGCAGTTCGAGTTCCACCCAGGCCGGGACGTCGCCCACCTGGTAGGCCAGGGACAGGCTGGAGCCTTCGGCGAACACCTGGTTGTTGCCGGCGCCGCTCAGGGTGATGGCGCTGGTGGATTGGTTGGCCTTGGTGAACAGGCCGATCTCGCGGGCACCGGCGGCGTCCTGCCAGCCGTAGCGGGCTTCGCCGCTGGCCGGCAGGCCGATCCAGCTGAAGCGCTGGCGCAGGCCGTTGACGGCGGGTTGCGCCTGGCCTTCACGGGTCAGGCTGGCGCCCGCGCCTTCGCTGCCGGCGTTGAAGGCGGCGGCCAGGGGCAGGCGGGCACCGGCGACGAGCACCGCGCCCTGGTCGGGCACGAGGTCGGCGGCGGCCACGGTGGCGGCGGGTACGGCCAGGTCCAGGCTCTGCTCACCGGCGTGGTCCTGCAGCACCAGGCGCAGGGTGGCTGGCGGGTTGGCCAGCAGCCAGGCGCGGCCTTGGGGGAAGGCCTCGCCGAGGTAGGTGTCCAGTTCGCCCTGGTACCAGAAGGCCTGGGCGGCCAGGGGCTTGTCGGCGCCATCACGCAGGCTCAGGTCGGCCTGGCCGAGGGCGGCTTCGGCTGCGGCAGGCAGGCCGCCCACCAGCACGCCGAAGGGCAGGCGCACGGCCTTGGCGGCCAGGGTGACGGCCGGTGCGGCAGCCACTTTCAGAGGTTCGACCACCAGTTGTTGCACGCCGTCGCGCAGTTGCAGGGACACCAGGCGGCCAGCGGTGAAGGCCAGGTCCTGGCGTTCGCCCGCCAGGGCACCCAGGCGCTCGCCGTCACGCCAGGCCTGCCAGCTGTCGCCGTGCAGGTCGTTGCTGACCCGCAGCCAGGCCAGCTCGCCGTCGAAGCGGGCGCGTTGCACCTGGCCGTCCACGGCCAGCACGGTGGCATCGCCCAGGCGCCAGCCATCGGCATCCAGCAGCGGTTTGAAGCGGGTGGCTTCAGTAGCGGTCCAGGTCACCAGGCGCTCGCCGTCGAGGGCGAAGCCCAGGCGGCCCGGCAGTGCCAGGCTGGCACGGCGCACCAGTTGCGGCAGGCGGCTGTCATCCAGTTGCAGCCATTCCAGGCCCTTGTCGGTCAGCACCAGCAGGCGCTGGCCATCCAGCTGCACCTGGCGGATTTCGTCGGCGAGGCTCAGGCCCACCAGTTCGGCCATGGCGCCGCCGTCGACGGCGTAGCCGCCCAGTTGCTGGCCATGACGGACGAACAGCAGGTCGCCACTGCCACCCAGCAGGGTGCCGGCGATGGGTTGTTCCACGGCGGCCAGCCAGGCGTCGCCCTGCCAGCGCCAGAAGCGCAGGTAGTCCTGGCCATCGCGGCGGACCTGGGCCACCAGGCCGGTGCCGGTGAAGGCCAGCTGGCGGATGCGGCCGCTGTCACGGCTTTCCACCTGGCCACCGAGGGTGCGGATGCGGTAACCGTCGCGCTGGGCGTTTTCGGCCCAGGCAGCGCCGTCCGCCAGGCCCGGCAGACGGGTCAGGTGGCTGGCCTGGTAGCCGGTCTCGATGGCTTCGCGACGGCTTTCGGCTTGCAGGTAGCCCAGCTTGGTCAGGCTGCGCTCCAGTGCCTTCTCGTGGCCGGAGCGGTCACGCAGGGTGGCGGCCAGGCGCAGGCCGGCACCCTGGGTGAGGCTGTTCCAGACCTGGCGCTGGTCGCTGAAGGCCAGGCGCGCAGCGGCGCTGCCGGCATCGGCCGGGTCGAACAGGTCGAGGGTCGAATCGCGGCTGAAGTCGTTCATGCCCGCCGGCGGCGGTGCGTCGATCCACAGCTGGGTACCCGCCAGCAGGGTGCTGGCCGGTTGCAGCAGCAGGCCCACGTCCTGATCGATGCCGTTGTCGGCATGCAGGTTGAGGATGCGCTGGCTGCGCAGGGTCTGGCCCTGCCAGGTGGCTTCGAGGCGCAGCACCAGCACGCCATCGGCGGCGACCTGGGGCATGGGCACGGCCAGTTCCACCACCTCGTCGCCGTCGGCGGCGCGGGTCAGGGTACGGGCTGCCGGGTTGCCGGCGTGTTGCGGGTTGCCGGCGATATCCAGGTTCAGGGTGGCCTGTTCCAGTTTGCGCATGCGCACCCGCACCGGGATGGTTTCGCCGGCCTGGACGTCGAGGCCGTCGGCCGGAACCAGGAAGCTCAGCTCCGGCGCGCCGGCACGGCTGTCGTAGGGCTGCAGGGTGACGCTGGCCGGCGCACTGGCCAGGCCATTGAGGTCAATGGCGCGGGCCACCACGCGGATCGGCTGGGTGGCGTCGGCAGCGATCGGCAGGCGCAGGCGGCTCGGGTCGGCCAGGCGCTGGCAGGCCTGGGCGTCGGCGAAGGGATCGGTGCTGCGGCTGTCGACGCAGGCTTCGACACGGTCGATGCCGTAGCGGTCGTAGCTGCGCAGGATGATCTCGGTGGTCTCGCCACGGGGCACGAACTCGCCGTCCAGCGGGGCGATGATGGACAGCTGCGGCGGGGTGCGATCCGGCTGCAGGTCATAGCCCACCGGGAAGTAGCGGTAGCTTTCCTGGCCGGCCAGGCCGAAGCCCACGCGCAGTTCGGCGGTGATCGGGGTGGCCGTGGTCGGCGCGCCCGGCAGGTCACGCAGGCGCGGGTGCGGCACGTTCAGGCTGGCCAGGCCGCTGGCGCGGTCGAAGCTGGCGGTCTGGTAGCGGCCATCCAGCAGGCGCACTTCGGTGCTGCGTACCAGGTCCAGGTCGCCGCTGATGGCGAAGCGCAGCTCGGCCGGGGTGCTCTCTTCCACCGGCGTGGGCGCGGTGCTGAAGGAGGCCAGGGTCAGGTCCGGGGCGCTGATCTCGGCGTCGAAGCGGCGGTCGATGCTGTTGCGGCCGTCACTGGCGCGCAGCAGCAGGCTGAAGCCCTGGTACTCGCCGTTGAGGTCGAGGCTGAACTCGCCCTTCTGCACCGGCACCCAGTCGGTTTTCCAGGTCTGGCCGCCATCGGCGGACAGGCGATAGGCGAAGGCGATCTTGTCGGCGGCCAGCAGGTTGTCCTGGGCGCTGACCAGGAAGCCGTAGCGGCTGCCGGTTTTCAGGCGTACCGCCGGGCTCAGCGCGCGGCCGTCCTGCAGCTTGATCTGCAGCGAGTCGTAGCGCGGGGCCAGGCGGTCTTCGGCCTGGAACACGCCGTTGTAGGCGCCGGCCTTGATCAGCGCGTTGTCGCGGGCGGGGTTGCCGGCGGCGTCGCGGATGCCGGTGAGGGCGATCTGGTAGAGGGCGTTGGCCTCCAGCTGGGCGTCGGCGCGCAGGCGCAGCTCCAGGCGGTTGCCCTGGGTGATGAGCGGCTGGAAGCGCGCGCTGACGTCTTCGCTCGGCTGGGCGTGGGTGTCGTAGTCCTTGAACACCTTGGTGACGCTGACGCCCTGCACCTGCAGCGGCTCGTCGGCTTCCAGCACCAGCGGCTGGGACGCGCCCAGGGCGGCGATCAGGCGCACGCTCGGGGCGCTGTCGTCCACGGCGGTGAGCCATTGGGCCGGGGCGCTGTCGACGCGCTCGCCACTGGACTCGCGGAGGACGGAAACCTGGTACTGCCAGCCCGGCTGGCTGGCCGGGGTGACGAAGTTCAGGCCGTCGTCGGCCAGGGTGAAGGCCACGCGGTTGCTGGCGGTGGGCTGGATGCCCTGGCCGGCCGGGTACCAATGCAGGCTGAGGCCTTCGGACAGGCCCTGGGCGGCGATGTGCACCTGGGTGCCACCGGCGTCGCTGACCACCTGGCCGGCGGCATGGGCGGACTGCACCGCGTCGATGGCCAGCGGGGTGACCACGGCCAGGGCGGTGGGCAGGGTGGCGCGTTCGTCGCCGTAGCGGGCCTGCAGGCTGTAGAGGCCGGCCTGGTCCATCTGCAGGCGGAAGCTCAGCTGGTCGCCGGCGGCGTTGGCGCGCAGCTGGCTGCGGCCGAGTACGCGGTCACCGACCTGGAGCTCGTCGATCAGTTGCAGCTGGCGACCCTGCAGCACGTAGTCGCGCGGCACGCCGCTGATGCTGCGGTTGGGTTGCAGGCTGTCCAGGCGGACCTGGGCGGCGCCGAAGAAGTCCACGGCATCCACCAGCCACGGCAGGTCGATGTGCACCTCGGCACCTTGCAGCCAGTCCAGCGGCGCCTGGCTCAGTTGCAGGCGGTAGAGGCCGGCCGGCTGGAAGCTCGGCTGCTGCACCAGAGCACGCAGTTCGCGGCCCAGCAGCTGGGATTCGCTGGCGATGCTGTCGCCGCTGGCCGAGGACAGCGCCAGGCGCGCCTCGCGCCAGGCGTATTCGGCACCGGCCACGCGCAGGCCCAGCGGCTCGTCGGCGGCGGCCAGGCTTTCCGGGGCCAGGCCCCAGGCGTTGTTCATCGGCACGCTGGCGTTGAAGTAGTTGCCGCCGTTGCTCCATTCCAGCAGGTCGCCGTGCAGCTCCAGCTGCCCCAGGGAGCCCACGCTGTCGTTGGCGACGGTGATAGCCGCCACTTCACGGGCCACCAGGCGGCGCTGGTCGTCCAGGTCGAGGTCGAGGACCTGCAGGCGGCCGCTGTCCAGCCAGGCCAGCAGTTCGCCCTGGCTGGCGAGCTTGGTGATGCGTGCGGGGATTTCCAGCTCGCCCAGCACCGGCTCGCCACGGCCACGCAGCAGGGCGGCGCGTTGCAGCACCTGCAGCCCGGAAGTGCCTTGCAGGTAGAGACGCGAGCCGTCGAGCCACAGGGACTTGGCGCCGGCCAGGCCATGCACCTGGGTGGCCAGCAACTGGGCCGGGTCACGGACGTTGCGCACTTCCAGGCGGTCGCCGTAGAGCAGGTAGAGGGCGCGGCCATCCAGCGCCAGGTCCACCAGCGTGCCGCTGCCGAGGGTCAGCTCCTTGAGCTCCGGCCCCTGGACCTGGCCATGGAATACCCGGTTGCCGGCCTTGACCAGCAGCAGGTCACCGGCGATGCGCACCTTGTCGTACTGGACCTGGCGGCTGTTGGCCAGGGCCGGCAGCGCCTGGGGCGAATAGAGGTTGGCCAGGTCGTAGACCTGCAGGCGGGTCTTGTCGCCCAGCACGGCGGCGTAGCGGTCGCCCAGGGCCAGGTCCACCACGTTGGCGGCGGCCTGCCACTTGGCCAGCAGTTGCGGGGTGCTGCCATCGCGCAGGCTGTAGAGCTGCACGTCGCGGCTGCTGCCGGTGAGCAGCAGGTCGCCCTGGCGGCGGAACTGCTGGACGCTTTGCAGCTGGCGGCGGGCCGGCAGTTCGATGCGCAGGCTGGCGTCGCTGGAAAGATCGCCGGCGAAGCCCTGGTTGCTCACTTCCACCAGCAGCTGGCCGAGGCTGTTCTCCGGCACGGCGAAGCTGATGAGGTCGGCGCGCTCGAGGCGGGTGCTGGCGATCTGGCGACCGTTGACCCGGACCACGGTGGACTCGCCGAAACCACGCCCTTGCAGGCCGACGATCTCGCCGGCGTTGTAGATGAAGCGCTTGGCCTGGACGTTGAGGGTGCCGGTCAGGCGGTCGTAGAGGCCGGTCTGGTCGATACGCGGGTCGGCGACATAGGTCAGCGCGGCGCCCAGGAAGACTTCCTGGCCGCCCTGCTTCAGGCGCAGGCCCACCGGCAGGTTGCGGTCCGGCGAGGCCACCAGGCCCGGGACGCGGAAGCGCAGCTGGTTGTCGTCGCGGTAGAGCACGTCGGCCGCCGGCACGCGCTGGCCGCCCACCTCGATGTCCAGGGCTTCGGCGAAGTTGCGACCGCGCAGGGTGACTTCGGCACCGCCACGCCAGCTGGCCTGGCGCGGCGAGACGCTGTCGAGCACCGGCTGTTGCTGGTCGTCGGCGATGAAGCCGAAGCGGTAGTCGTGGCCCAGGGTGCGGCCCTGCTGGTCACGCAGGGCGGCGCCCAGCTGGACCTGGTATTGCTTGCCGGCCTGCAGCGCGGCCGGGCGGATCACCAGGCGGCCGACGCCGACCTGGGCCACCTGGGCCGGAACCGGGGTGCCGCTGAGCAGCAGTTGCACCAGCTGGGTGCCCTGGTCGCGCAGCTGGGCGTTGTCCAGCAGGCGGTTGAATTGCACTTCGATGGCGCCGTCGCGCGGCAGGCGGCCGGAAGGCAGCGGCTGCTGGGACAGGATCGCGAGGTTCTGGTAGGCCAGGGTGTTGAGGCTGCCGCCCAGGTAGTTGGCGGAATCCAGGCTGGGCAGCGGGTTCTCGGCGGGCACGCCGTCCAGGTAGACGAAGGCGCTGCCGGCATACAGGGCCTGGCTGCCCAGGGACAGGCTGTTGACGTTGCCGAGCACGCTGAAGTAATCGCGCAGGCCGATGCTGGCGCGGGCGTCGCCGTTGAGCCACGGCGAGATGTCGAACAGCTGCACGTCGCCCTGGCCGCCGGCCACGTAGAGAGTCTGTCCGGCCAGTTGCAGTTGGCCGGCGAACAGGTCGCCACGGCTGACCAGGTAGGTGAGCTTGAGGTCGGCCACCGGGGTGGCGTCGTCGCTGCGGTCCAGGTTGAACAGCTGCACGGTGGCGTTCTTGCCACTGGAGACCAGCAGGCGCTCGGGCGCCACCAGCAGGTCTTCGGGGACGAAGGGGTTGCCGGCCTGGTCGCGGGTGGCGACGCGGCGCACCACGCGGAATTCGCCGCTGGCCAGTTCCACTTCCACCAGTTGGCGCTGCTGCGGCAGGGTGGCCCAGAGGCTGGAGCCGGCCAGGCGCAGGCGACCGGGCACGCCGCCCAGCTGCTGCACGCTGATCAGGCCGAGGTCGGTGAGCTTGAGGTCCTGGCCGATGCGGTACTGGCGCACGCCGTCCTTGTAGCCGACGTAGAGCAGGTCGTCGCGGCTGGCCAGGGCGTTGATCTCGCCGGCCATTTCCAGTTCGGCGAGCTTCTCCGGCGCGGCCGGCAGGGTCAGGTCGAATTGCAGCAGCTTGCGGCCGCCGGCGGCGAACAGCTGGCGATCGTTGATGGTCAGGTCGACGAAGCCACGGGGCGACAGGCCGTTGGCGGCTTCGTAGTGGTAGGACTTGGTCTGGCCGGCGAATTCACGGGTGACGATCACCGGGTGCACCGGGTCGCTGATGTCGGCCACCAGCAGGCGCGCGGCGTTGCTGGTCAGGGCGGCGACGCGGCCCTGGCTGTCGAGCTTGTCGAAGCTGCCGCCGGTGACGGCGTAGAGCAGCTGGCTCTCGGCGCCGTCGAGGCGGGCGATGGCGGAAACCGGGCTGGCCATTTCGGCCGGCAGGTTGACCGAGCCGGTGGGGATGCCGGTGTAGAAGTAGTCCACCGGCGAGTCGCTCTGCTCACCCGGGAACAGCTGGCTGATGGCGCTGACCTTGGCCTTGCCGAAGCTGCCGGCGGGGGCGCGGACTTCGGCGCGGTTGCTGCTGAGGATCTTCAGGTCGCCGGCCAGGGCGCCGGCGAAGCGCACCTGCATGTAGTGGTTGAAGCCACGGCCGTGCAGGGTCACCAGGTTACCGCCCTGGGGCGGGCCGGTCTGCGGTTGCAGGTCGTCGATCTCGATCTGCGGCAGCACGGTCATGGCGCCCTGGCGCAGGTAGGACAGGCGCTGGTCGATGCGCTCGACCTTGACCGCCAGGCTGGCGCTGATGCCGGCCAGTTGCAGGTCCGGTACGTCGACACGCAGTTGGGTGTCGGTGACTTCCAGCACCTGTTGGGGCTGCAGGCGGGTTTCGCCCAGCCACACGGCGAGCTGGTCGGCGGCGATGCCGAAGCCGCTGCCCTTGATCACGGCGACTTCGCCACCGGCGGCGTGGAAGTAATGCAGGCCGGCGACACCGGCGACTTCACGCTGGACCTGGGTGATCTGCGGACGGATGCCGGTGAGGCGCTCCAGTTGCAGCACGAAGGCCTGGCGCAGGGCGTGGCCGGCCAGGTCGGTGAGCGCGGTGCTCACTTCGATGCGCAGCGCGCCCTGGTAGTCGCCCTTGAAGGCGATCTGCACCTGGCCGCCGCGCAGGGTGTTGGTGCCGGTCATCTCGAAGGCGCCGGCCGGCAGCGGCTGGCCGCCCTCGCCCAGCACGCGGATGACCTGGCCCAGGTGCGCCGGGTCGGTGTTGATCAGGTTGTTGAAGGCGATCAGTACCGATTCGCCGCTGCCCAGCACGGCACCGTTGCCCGGGGTGGCGGAGGCGACGGCGAGGTAGGGCGAGGTGTTGATCTGCACGCCCTTGCCGTTGCCCTGCATGACCTGCCCGCCGACGCTGAGCAGCTCGCCGCCGGTCTTCTGGTTCTGCCAGTAGATGGTTTCGTACTGGCCCTGGGCGTTGGCTTCCAGCAGCAGGTAGGTGTCGCCGGTGCCGACGCTGATCAGGCCCTGCTGGACCTGCAGGGTCGGGCGGCTGAGGGTGGCGCCGATGGAGTCGCCGGTGACGGTGCCGCGCTCGATGGCCTGGACGCGGTAGTCGAGCTTGTCGCCGAAGTCCTTGAAGGTGGCGAGGTGCAGCTGCTTGTCGCGCAGGAACAGCACGTACAGCTGGCCGTTGAGCCATTGCAGGTCCACCGGCGCACCCAGCAGGTCGGCGCGCAGGCTGCCGTCGAAGGGAATGCTCGGCAGCGGCGCCTGGGCGCCCAGTTCGTTGCGGCCCAGGGGCAGGAAGCGCACATAGCCGGTGCCCAGGTCGTTGGCGGCGGCCACGGCGAGGGCGCCGCGCTCGCTTTCCACGGCCAGGTCGAGGGCGCGGTGGTTGGGCAGGGTCAGGCTGGAGACCAGCAGCGGGCGGCCGAGGTCGTTGATGTCCACCACGCGCACGCCGTCGCGGTCGTTGGCCAGGTACACCAGGCTGCCCAGGGTCTCCAGGCCCAGCACCGGCTGGTCGAGGCGCAGCTGGGACAGGCGGATCGGCCGTTCCCACAGCCCGATGTCGTAGATCTCCAGGCCGGCCGGCATCAGGAAGCGGTTGGAGCTGGTGGGCGCGGAGCCCGCCTTGACGCCGACGAACAGGGTGTCGCCCACCACCTGGGCGGCGCCGATCTGCATCGGCGGGTAGTTCGGCAGCACGATGCCCAGGCCCTGCGGCAGGGTGTAGGACAGCGAGCCTACCTTGATTTCGCGGGTGCTGGCGCCGCTGGGGATGCGCAGGAAGACGTCGTAGATATCCGGGTCGATGACGCCCGGGAGGATGAATTTGAAGGCGCGCTGGGTCTCGACGTTGTCCTGCAGGTCGATGGCGGCGCGGCCGGGCTCTTCGACGATGGGGCTGCGGCCGGTGTAGATCTCGGTGGCGCCGTGGCGGGCACGCAGGACCACGCGGGTGCCCGGCAGCAGCACGTCGGCGGAGGCGTCGATGCTGACCAGGGTGCCGCCGGTCTTGCTCGCGGAATCCGGGCTGATGCGGTACTTGACCTGGTTCAGCGCCTGCTCGGCGCCGACCACCAGGGCGCCCAGGTAGTCCTCGCGCAGGCCGCCGTCGTCCAGGCGCAGGTGCCACTGGCCCGGGCCGAGGGGCAGCATGTCGAGGGCGTTCGGGGCGATTTCCAGGCGCTCGGCGCTGACCCACTGCAGGGCCACCGGGTATTGGTTGACGTAGCCTTTGACGGTGCTGGAGAAGCCACTGCCGTTGATCACCACGCGGTCCTGGGCGCCACGGTGGAAGCGGGCGTTCTCCAGGTTGCGGATGCGCGGCTGGGTGGCACCGGCGGCGGCGACCTTGAAGTCCACCAGGTAGGGCGCCCACAGGCCGCTGCCACGCAGGTTGCGGGCGTCGCTCAGTTGCAGGCGCAGGGTGGCGCCGGCAGTGGGTGTGAAGCGCAGGGTGACGCGGGTCGCGGAGCGGCCATCGCCACCCACGGCCTCGATGCTCGGGGCTGCCAGCACCTGCTCGCCGTTGCTGATGTCCAGCAGGCGCAAGGCGCCCGGGGCACGCAGGGATTCCAGGGTTACCGGTTCGTTGAAGCTCAGGCTCACGGCCTGTTCGCTGGCCGGGATCACGCCACCCTGGGCGACGCTGGCATCGAGCACCAGGGCGCCGGGCAGTTCCAGCACGGTCAGGCCCTGCTTGCCGGAGCCGGCCACCAGGCGGTTGTTGAAGAGGTCCAGGGCTTCGATGCGCTCCTGGTTACCGGCGGAGACTACACGGGGCTGCAGGGGCTGGGCCAGGTCCAGCACCACCACGCCGCTTTCTGCCGAGACGAACAGCAGGTTGCCGGCCATGCGCAGCGAGACGCCACGGCCGGCGACGGCTTGCAGTTGCTTGTCGAGGCTGAACAGGACGCGCTCTTCCGGCTCGTCGCGGTTGATGATTTCGATGCCGCGGCTGCCGGCGGCGACCACCAGGTAGCGCCCGTAGACCAGCACGTCCTGCGGGTTGGCGGTGAAGCTGTAGGTGCGGGTCTGGCTCGGGTCGAACAGGTTGAGGCTGCGGATCTCGCCCTTGTCCATGTCGACGGCCTTGGACAGGGATTCATCCCAGCCCGGGCAGTTGACCCACTTGGCGCCCTGCACCAGGCCGCCGCTGAGCAGCCAGCCGTTGTCGAGCTTGAGCAGGCCGGCGCCGCGGAGGCCTTCGGGGGCGGCAACGCGTACCGGGTCTTCGCCATCCTGATAGTTCAGTGCCGCCAGGCCCAGGCCGCTGGAGCCGCCGATCTTGAAGGCGCAGGTGTCGCTGTTCGGCGGGTCGACATCCACCGAGGCGGTGGCGGCGAACAGGCCGTTACCCTGCTTGACCAGGCGGCTGACGAGGCCTTCGAGCTTCTCTTCCTGGATCACCTGCAGGCCGTTCTGCTCGTCCAGGTTGAGGCGTGCCACGCCGCCGTTGCCGCTGGCCACGTAGAGGCGTTTGCGCCAGGTGTTTTCTTCCCATTCACGGGTCGGGGCGATCTGCAGGGAGTCGAGGCCGACGGTGAAGTCCTGGGCGGCCTGGCGATCGAGGACCTTCTGCTCTTCCTCGGTGGGCTCCATTTCGCCGCTGCCGAGGAAGTCGTCCGACAGGCGCTCGTTGATGGCCATCGCCTGGAGCTTCAGGGACAGGCGCTGGGTGTCGCTGGGCAGGGCCGGCGAGCCGCCCACGAGCAAGGGCTTGGAGGCGTCCTGCACGGAGAAGGTGGCGGCGCGGTAGTTCTCCGGCAGCCAGCCGCCGGAAACGAGTTTCTGCGCACCGTAGCCTTCGACCATGAGGCCGCCGTTGCTGATGGCGACGCCGGTGTCGCGGTCGATCCACAGGTCGCTGGGGAAGATCAGCGAGGGGTGCAGTTCAGCCAGCTTGCGCAGGCCATAACCGAAGCTGCGCTCGCCATTCAGGCGTGCCTGGTTGCCGTAGCGGTCTTCACCCAGCACTTCCACCTTGCCCGGGGCGCCACGGGGCGTGGTGACGCGCATGCGGTTGGTGGACAGCACCTGGACGCGGCCGACCGGCAGGCCGCCGAAGCGCACTTTGAGGCCGTCCATGACGCTGTTGCCCGGCTCGAAGCCATCACCGCTGATGGTGACGGTGGTGTCGCCGGTGATCGGGCCCCAGAGCGGTGCCAGGGCGTCGAAGCGGATCGGTGCATCCACCAGCAGTGCGCCTTCCAGCACTGCCTGCTGCCAGACGCCGTCGCGCAGCACGGTCAGGGTCAGGTTGTACTGGCCGGGGCGCGGCATGGCCGGGACGCTGACCTTGAGCACCGCCGGGGCGGTGTCGCTGTCACGGGTGACGCCTTCGATCTGCAGGGCGCGGTCGCCGAGGAACAGGCGCACCTGGGCCAGGTTGGCCGGGATGCCACGGGCGCTGACGGTAATCAGGCTGGTGGCGTTCTGGGCGATGCGACGCGGCACCACGGCCTCGAGGCTGAGGGTGTCGTCGCGGGCACCACGGTAGGTGAGGCCGACGCGCTGATCCTGGGCCAGGCGCTGGAGCACCACGGTGTCGGTGGCGGACAGCGGCTTGACCGAGGCGATGCCGGCCTTGGCCAGCAGGGTGAGGCGGTCGCCGGCCTTGAGGCTGTCGGCGACGCTGGCGGCCAGGGTCAGGCGGGCGTCGTTGTTGAGGATCTGCACGATGGCCGGCAGGGTTTCGCCCTGGGGCCCGAGCACGCTGAACAGCGCGGCGTTGGCCGGGTACAGGTCGATGGCCTTGTTGAAGCGGGCGATGACCTGCAGGCTGCCGTCCACCTGGCGGTCGAGGATGCCGTTGCGCGGGTCGACGGTGTGCAGCTTGAGCACCACGTCCGGCACCACTTGCAGCACGCTGCCCTTGGCGTCGACACCACCGGCGTGGGCGGCGTATTCGCTGGCCACGACGCTTTCCACGGTGCCGCCCTCAGGGGCCTGCATACTGCGGCTGGGTTGCGGACGCAGCGGGTCGGTGACGTCGATGCTGAGCACGCCCTTGTCGCCACGGGCGACGTAGAGGGTGTTGCCGTTGTAGTCGAGGTCGTAGACGTAGCCGATGTCGTTGACGCGGGCGACCACCTGCGGACGGTTCGGGTCCTGCAGGTCGACCACGGCGACGCCGCTGGCGCCGGCGGCCACGTAGGCATAGCGGCCCTGCAGCACCACGCGGGTGCCCGGCAGGTCGAGGTGGCCGAGGCGCTGCAGGCCCTGGCCGCTGCTCTGGCCGTAGACCTGGAAGCCGCCGCTGCCGTTTTCTTCCTTGGTCAGCAGACGGTTGTTGGGGAAGTCGAAGGCGCCGCCGACGGTGACCAGCAGGCCGCTTTCGCCGGCAGCGGCGTCGCGGGTGGCAACGTCGAGCATCGGCACACGCGGGTCGGTGGCGAGGCTTTCCACCAGGTAGGTCTTGTTCGGCAGGAAGGCATCGACCACGCCCAGGCCTTCTTCGCCCATGGCCAGGAGGACCCGGGCGTTGCGTACCCGCAGGCCGCGCACGGCGCTGGACGGCAGCTCCAGGGAGCCGATCAGGGTGGTGCGTGACGGGTCGAGGCTGTCGAAGGCCACGGTGAACAGTTGCGCGGCGTCGGGCTTGCCGCCACTGAGGTGCACGGCGGTGACGTAGACGCGGTCGGAACCGCGCTCGAAGTAGGGTTCGACGCCCACGGCGATGTAGCCGGACGGCAGGCTGATGGAGGAGATGACGCGGTCGTCGCGGCCATCGCGGTTACGGTCGATCAGGCGCAACAGGTCGTCCGGGTTCAGCGGTTTCTGCGGGTCGGCGGTGTAGTTGCCGGCGTTGAGGTCGTAGACCAGCACGCCATTGCTGCCCTGGGCGGAGAACAGGTAGCTGCCGCTGGGGTCCAGCGCCAGGTCGTAGACCCGGCCCTTGTCGCGGATCTGCGATTGCGGCGGCTGCTGGAAGGTGAAGGACTGCGCCAGGGTGCCCTGTTGGCCGTTGGCCAGGCGGATGCGCACGTCCACCGTGCCGATGGGGCCGGGCGGGGTGATGACTTCGAGGGTTTCGCCGTCGAGCACCTTGAACTGCTCGGCGAGGATGTCGCCGAAGCTGACGGTCATGGCGCCCAGTTCGCTGCGGAAGCCCTGGCCCTTGATCAGCACTCGGGTACCGCCGTTGAGGGAGCCCTGGGCCGGGGACAGCGAGCGCAGCAGCAGCGGTTCGACGAATTGCACGGCGCCGACGCGGGTGGCCTTGCTGCCGTTGCCGGCGACCACTTGCAGGCTGGCCGGGCCGGGCAGGCTGGAGGGCGCCTGGACGCGGTAACGGGCGCTGCCGTCGGGCAGGGATTCGGCGAGGGTGCCAGTGGCGGTCTGGCCGGAGACGGTGAACTGCGGCTGGCCGGTGACGCCGGACAGGTGCACGGTGATCTCGCCACCGCCGACGTCGAGCATGGAGGGCCGGCTGTCGAGGATGGCCACCTGGGCACCGCCGGCCAGGCCGCTGCGGAAGTGGATGGCGTGTTCCATCAGGCCACGGCTGCGGCGGCTGGCCAGGTCACCCTTGAGGATCAGTTGGTGGCTGGCATTGGCCAGCAGCGCTTGTTCGGGTACCAGGGTGAGGGTGCGCTGGTCGGTGCTGCGTTGCAGGGCGAAGGGCAGGCTGGTGGCCGGCTGGTCGCCCTGGGCGTCACGTTGCAGCACCAGGAACTGGCGCAGCTGCTCGTCGCTCATGGCGGCGAGGGAGCGGGTGAAGCGCAGCTCCAGGGGGCTGTCCAGGGGCACGCCGTCGGCCTGGTCGCGGGGCGTGGAGCCCACCAGTTCCAGGGTCAGCAGGTCCACCAGGCCGAGGTGGGAGACTCTGCCGGCATTGGCGTCGGCGCGCAGGGCGAAGCCGGCGATGCCCTGGTCGGCGATGACCAGCGGCTGGGTGCGCCAGGGTTTCTTCAGCAGGCCGTCGTATTCGTACTGATAATCGGCGGGACGTACGCAATAAGGCAGGCTGAGGGCGTCCAGCAGGCCGATTTCCGCAGTGCGGCTGAAGTCGTAGAAGCCCAGGTAAGCCCGCAGACCCTTCTCGCAGGCGCCATCGTCGCTGTCGGTGAGGGTCAGGTTGAGGCCGGCGGTGGCCTGGGCGGCGATGCCACGGCTTTCGCCCGGCACGCTGAAGCCGCTGGAGAGGTAGCGACCCTGCTCGCGGATGAAGGCCGGACGGCTAGCGTCGTAGAGGTTGAGGCCGTTGCCGGTGGCGAAGCGGCTGCCGTCGGCGGTGAGGCCGATGTAGCCACCCACGCGGGATTCGCCCAGCTGCGGCAGGGACGGACGCGACAGGTCGAAGACCACGCGGCTGGTGCCGTTGACCACGTGCAGGCTGTCGCCGATGACGGCGATGTCCTGGACGTTGCTCAGGGTCTGGGCGCGACCGTCGATGCTGGCCTGGGTGATGCGGCGCACCACGGTGGGGCGCAGCGGGTCGGCGACGCTGACCACGGCGATGCCTTCGCCGGTGGTGGCGATCAGCAGCAGCCCCTGGTGGGCGACCACTTTTTCCGGCACGGCCTGGGTGAAGGGCAGCGGCAGGCTGTAGCGGATGCCACGGTCTTTGCCCGGGGGCTGTTCGGTGAGGTCGTCGGGGTCACGGATTTCGCGGTCGTAGACCAGCAGCACGCTGCGGCTTTCGTATTCGGTGTCGATGTAGGGGAAGTCGTAACCGCGGCCCACAACATACAGCTGCTTGTCAGCCAGGGCCATGGCGCTGGGCTTCATGTCCTGGGGCAGGTTGTAGTAGCCCAGGCCGTGGCGCGGCGAGGCTTCGCCGACCTTGGCCGGGTCGTATTTCACCAGGCTGATCCAGCCCGGGGCGTAGTAGTGCTCGAGCTGCTCGCGGCTGAACACCTGGTTGGGTCGGGGCGAGCCCTCGCCCAGTTCGCCACGGCCGAGCACGTAGAACATGTGCAGCTGGCTGTCGACGGCGAGGTCGACGATCTGGCCCGGCGGCAGCTTGAGCGGGTCCGGCACGTAGTCGGTGATTCCGCCCTGCTCCAGGGTCTCCAGCCGCTTGTCGATGTCCTTGGCGGTCATCGGCTTCTCGCTCTCGAGGCCGCGGTTCAGCTCCAGGCGACCGTAGAACAGGGCGTTGCGCTGGACATAGTGGCGGCCCAGATCGTCGTCCAGTTCGAGGTCGACGAAGCCGCGGTAGCCGTTGCCGTTTTCGTCGCGGAAGTCCGGCACCAGCAGGCTCATGCGTTCCGCGCTGTAGAGGCGCAGGTCGTCGGAGCCGACCTTGATGACCTTCTTCTCGGGGTTCGGCTCGCCGCTCTTGTACGCGGTGAGCCGGAGGCCGCTGTGGAAGCCCTTGCCCACCAGGTCGACGCGGTCGTTCTTGCCGCTCTGGGCCACGCGCACCACGGCCGGGGCCAGGTGCGAGATGGACAGTTCGTCGACGAACACGAAGCCGCCGAGCACGGTGTCGGAGAGGCCGGCTTCGGTGTACAGGCTGACCGCCGCCGGGCCCGGGTAGTTGGGCACGGTGCGGGCGTAGAGGCTGATCACGCCGCTGGCGGCGTCCACCACACGACGCTCGATCACCAGCGGTTCGCCGCCCACCAGCAGGCGCGGCTGGTCGCCGAAGTTGAGGCCACGGACGATGAGTTCGGTACCGCCGCGCACGTCGCCGACGTTGACGCAGGCACTGCGCTCGGCGCTTTCGCGGGTGCAGATGCTCTGGATGTCCGGGTAGGCGGCGTCGGCCGGCGCGGTGCTGAAGCTGAAGACGTAGTCGGACGCCAGCGGTTGGCCGGTGATGGGCGCCAGGCCCTGCTTGATGCGCACGTAGTAGCGCTGGCGCGGCTGCAGGCTCTGGCCGTCCTTGCGGGTGAGCTGGATGCGGCGCTTGGTGGTGTCGGTGCCACGGGCGGCGAAGGACAGGTCGAACAGGCCGGTGACGTCGCGGCCGACCTGGGCATCGCCTTCGAGCACCTGGACGAAGTCGGCCAGGCGGGTCTGCTCCGGCAGCACCGCCGACAGCTCGATGAGCATGGCCGGCAGCTGGGTGCTGACATCGCTCTCGCCCACCTGCGGGTTGTGTTGCAGCACGGTGAGGGCCGGCAGGTCGATGCGTCCGATGCCGCCCTTGCCGGCGGCGACCTGGATGGCGCCACGGGCGAGGGTCACGCCACGGATGGCGAAGTTGTCGGTGGTGGCGTTGCGCTGGACCATGACCGGGACGCTGGCGTCCAGGCCGCTTTCACCGATGCGGGCCAGGTCGAGGATCTGCACCAGGCTCTGGGTGGGCTTGTCTTCCTGGTCGGAGAGCAGCTCGGTGACGTAGGCCAGGTTGCCAGAGACGTGCACGTCGTAGAGGCCGTCGGCGGCCTGGTCGGGACGGTGCGGCTTGATCTCCACCACCTGGACCAGGCGCGGCTGGTCGGGCTCGCTGATGTCGATGCGCGTCAGGCGGGCGCTGTCGCCGCTGCCGGCCATGTCGGTGACATAGAGCTGGTTGCCCACCAGGTGCAGGCGGTTGGCGACGCCGAGGGTGTCGATGCGTGCCACCTGGGGCATGGCCGGGGTGCTGAGGTCGGCCACCACCACGCCTTCTTCGGAGGCGGCGATGTAGGCGTAGTGGCCACGCACCTTGACGTCACGGGCAAAGCCGTTGGGCTTGATGTAGCCGACGTGGTAGGGCGCGGTCATGTTGGTGATGTCGATGACCTGCACGCCGCCGGCGCCGTTGGCCACCAGGGCCAGGTTGCCGCTGCGGGTGAGGCCGTAGACATCCGGGTAGGGCATGTCGACGCGGCCCATCTTCAGGTAGGGCAGGCCGAACTGGCCGTCACCGTTGCGCTGGCCGAACAGCAGCAGCTCGCCGGCCTTGTTGTCCAGGTAGAGGGCGCCGGTGCCTTCGCTCGGGGTGTCGCCGCCGTGCCAGTCCTTGCGGATCTCTTCGCTGAACTGGCTGACGAACTGGCAGCCCAGGGCGTTCGACTGGCAGCTGCCCGGGGCGGTGACGCCGGACTTGCCGGCGAGGACGATGTTCTCGTCGGTGACCAGCTCGCCGATGGTGCCGGTGAAGATTTCGGCGGCGCCGTTGAGCAGCGGCGAGTAGGCAAAGTAGTCGCCCTTCTGGTTGCCCTGGGTTTCGTCCACGGCGTCCATGATGAAGATGCCGGTGCGGGGCTCGGCGAGGCCGCGCAAGGCATCTTCCTTGCTCAGCAGGCCGAGGCCCTGTTCGACGCGTAGCGGGTCGACGCTGGCCCAGGCGGCGATCATCGCGCCGGTGCGGTCGAGGGCACGGTACTGGTCGATGGCGGTGTAGTGCACACCCTTGGCGGACGCCTGGGCACCGGCCTGGGGCGCGATGAAGCGGCGCTCGCTCAGCGGCCAGCCCACTTCGTGGTAGGTGTCGCGGGTGACGGTGTGGTTCGGCGTGACCACCTTGGTGAGCACGTGCAGGCGCTCGTTGCGCAGGCCGGTACGGCGCAGCACGTTGCCCTGGCTGATGTCGGCCCAGTAGATGAAGTAGTGCTTGTCGGGGTCGCTGACCGGCGTGGTGTCGCCCGGCTGGCGCTGGTCATCACGGAACAGCGACAGCGGGTACTCGTCCGCCACCTTCCATTCGCCGGCGTCGTTCTGGTACTCGCGGCGCCAGAGCATGCTGACGCTCTGGATGGCGCCGCCCATGTCTTCGATGGACACCACCGCCCGCAGGCTTTCGCCCATGGTCAGTACGTCCTTGTCGATCGGGTAGAGCACGCCCAGGCGCGGCACCACGGTGTCTTCCAGCTTGCCGACGCGGACCACCTGGGTTTCACCCGCCTGGCCCAGCGTGTCGTAGGCGATGGCCTGGACGGTGAAGCCCTGGACGCCCGCCGGTGCGGCGAGGCGCGCGCGGTAGACGTGGTCCTGGGCGTGGCTGCCGACCTGCTGGCCGTAGCTCTGCTCGGTGGTGGTGACCGGTACGCCGTTGACATAGAAGGTGACGTGGTCGATGCCTTCCGGGCCGAGGTCGTCGAAGGCTTCGACGAAGACTTCCAGGTCCTGGCCGTCGATCACCACCGAGTTGTCGTTGTCGGGCTTGACGATGCGCGCCTGCGGCGGCTTGTCGGCCTTGATCAGGATGCTGCCGGGCAGGTCCACCATGGCGGATTCGTAGCCATCGAGGTCACGGGCCTTGGCGCGGAAGCGCAGCACCTGGTCGACGCGGCCGGTGGGCACCTTGAACTGGAATTGGTAGGGCGCGGCGGAGTCTTCGCCCAGGGCCTGGTACTTGGGCGCCGAGCCGGCCGGGCCGATGGCGTAGTAGAGCGCAGCACTGTCGACGCCGACTTCGGGGTCGCTGGCCTGGACCTGGACCACCACGCCGCGGCCTTCGGTGAGCTCGGTGACCTCGCCCATGGCGAAGCCTCGGGCGTCCAGCAGCTTGATGGCGTTGATCTCCGGCGGCTGGTTGCGCAGCAGGTTGACCGGGATGATTTCCTTGGCTTCGTTGCCGGCGGGGTCACGGGCGGTGACCTGCAGCTGCATCGCGAGGGATTCGGGCAGCGTCTCGGTGCGACCGAGGTAGTCGGCGATGCTGGCCACCGGCAGGCTGCCGATGAAGGGGCCGGTGAGCAGCAGGCGGTCGGAGACGCGCTCTTCGGGGGCGAAGGTGCCGTCGCCGTTGCGGTCGACATAGAGGCCCAGGCTCACGGAGCCGACCTTGACATTGTCGCTGACTTCGAGCTGGTACGGCAGGTTGCGTTTCTCGGCGATGCTGGCGCCGTTGGCCACCGGCAGCTTGACCAGCAGCTGCGGCGCCTTGTCGTCCTTCAGTACGCGCACCCGCACCGCTTGCGGCGTGGTGACGTTGCGGCCCTTGCCGTCGGCGCGACGCTCCAGGGCGCTGGCGGTGAGGCTAAGGTCGGTGCCGGCCTGGCCATAGGGCACTTCGACGAGGAATTCGTAGGGGAAGACCATGTCGGTGAGGCTGCGGTCGCCGCCCTTGAGGCCACCGATGTTGAGCACCACGCGGTCGATGCCGACGTCGTCCACGGCGTTGATTTCCACCAGCAGCAGCTGGCCTTCGGTGGTCTCGCTGTTGTTCAGCGGCGCGCCGACTACCACGCTGGGCAGCTGGTCACGGGTGACTTCCACCGTCAGGTGTTCTTCGGCGCGGTGGGCGTCCAGATCACCGTGGGCGACGCCGTAGGTGTCCACCGCTTCCAGGCTGAGCTGCACCTGGTTGGCCTGGGGGTTGTCCGGGTCGAAGGCCGGCATCGGCACGGAGAAGTTGTAGGGCGACTGGCGCAGGCGGATCTCGTAGGGCGCCTGGCCGTTGCCGTAGGTGGCGCGCAGGTGCACGTACTCGACGCCGACGTCGTCGAAGGCCTTGGCGTTGACGTACAGCGGGTTGCCTTCCACCACCTTGGCGCCGGGCACCGGCTCGACGACGTCGATCACCGGGCGGGCGTCGATGTTGATCGGGTAGCTGTTGGTGAGCACCGCGTTATTGGCGGCGTCGAAGCCTTCCAGGCGCACGCGCACGCTGACCCGCTCGATCTGGTCGCTGGTCAGGCCGAAGGCGCGGACGATCTCGGCCAGGCGGTCGACGTGGATCAGCTGGCTGTATTCGGGGGTGTCGATGTCGACCGTGGTGACCGGCTCGTAGTCCTCGGAAGGAATGCCGTCGATGGTGCGCACCACGGTGAAGGGCTGCTCGCGGTCCTGGGCTTCGCCACGGACGCGCACCGAGTAGCCACGCGAGAGCACCAGGCGGTTGACCTTGACGTTGTCGAAGGCTTGGTAGACCAGGGTGAAGTCGCTGTCTTCGATGGCGCCGAAACCGACAGTCGGACGCTTGAACAGCAGTTTCGGGCTGATGGTATCGGCCATCACCTTGATCTTGCGTTCGTAGAGCCCGACCGCTCCATCGGAGTCTTCGATCTGGGCAGTCAGCTTGAGGTCTTCGTTGTAGCGGATCAGGCCCTGCGGCACTTCCAGCACGAAGGTGCGCTGCATCGCGTAGGGGCTGTCCTTGCGGCCGAAGTCGTCGGCCATGGACTTGTCGTAGCGGCCATGGATGCTGTCGTGGATGCTGGCGAACGCGGCTTCCACCACCTTGTCGCCACCGGCGGCGCCGTCGGCGCTGGCGATCACCGGCAGCGGCACGCCATTGGCGAAGACCTTGAGGCGGCTGGCGGTGATCTTGCGGTCGTCGGCGGCCACCAGGCCCACGCGGATGCGGAAGGTGCCGGCGGCGATTTCCTGGGTGTCACCCGGGGCGGTGATGCGCACCTCGGGGACCATGTTGGTCAGCGGGTGGACCAGGATGGTGCGGTCACTGACATGACCGTAGGTGTCGGTCAGTTCGATGCGGTATTCGGTGGGCTCGGTCTGGTCGAAGAGGATTTCGGCCTGGTCGAGCGCCTGCAGCGGCGGCGCGGTGGGGCAGTTGACCTGGAAGCCGCGCTCGTAGACCACGGCGGCGATGCTGCCGTCGCGCTTCAGACGCAGCACGCGGTAGGCGGCGAGGCCGGCGTCGTCGCGCAGGTCGGTGTCAAGGCGGAAGCGTTCCTGGGTGCGTACCCAGAACTCGCCGTAGTTGATGCGGGCCGGGTCGGTAAGGGCTTTTTCGTACTTGCCGTCGACCCAGTAGGAGTTGAAGCCGGTGATGCTGAGCTGGGGCTTTTCGTTGGCCGCCAGGGGGTAGCGCAGGCTGTGCTCGGTGGTGCGGCCGCTCCAGTCCTCGGCCACCAGGGTGAGCTCCAGCTCGCCGCTGGAGAACTCGCGGGGCACCTGGTAGGGCAGTTGCAGGCCGGTCTGGCCGAGGATGACGCCGAGGTCATGGACGGTACGGCCACGGTTTTCCAGCAGGCGCAGGCTCTTCAGGCCCAGGCTGTCGTCACCGAAGGTGGTTTTCAGGTCCAGCTGCTGCATGGGCACCACGACGCTGCCGGCCACCGGGCTGACGATGCGCGACTGGGGCGCCTGTTCGTCCAGCCGCAGGGGCTGTTGCAGCAGGGTGCCGAGCACCAGGTCGCCACGCTCATGGGAGAGACGGTCGGTGGCGTGGCCGATCAGGCTGAGGCTGTTGCTTTGCACCTCGGCGGGCACCGGCAGGAGCAGGTTGTAGCGGTCTTCCGCACGGTTCTGGGAGGCACTGCCACCCAGTTGCAGGAAGGCGGTCTGGGCGTTGCCGTCGAGGCCGTCCTGGAGCAGCAGGTTGAGGGCGTAGCGACCCGGTACACGGGTGCCGCCGTCGGTGCTGACATCCGCCAGGGCGGTTTCCAGTTGGGTGAACTGCAGCTCGCGGATGAAGGCCGGCGCGCCGCTGCGGGGGCGCAGCACCAGGCGGGTGGCGTCGGGGCCGCCCAGGGCGGTGAGGTCGAGCAGGCCGTTGACGGCCTGTACGTCACGCAGGGCCGGGCGTACCTGGCAGAGGCTGCGGGAGTATGTTTCCAGCTGCCAGGTGCTGGTCTGGTCGCCCACCTTGAGCAGGCGCGGCTGATAGAACTGGTCGCTGCCGGCGACGATCAGGCGACCGTCCTTGACCTGCAGGAAGGGTTTTTCGTTGAACAGCAGGTTGCCCTGCCAGCCCTGGGCTTCGGGGTAGGCGATGCTGATCAGCGGGCTGTTCTGCTTGCTGGTGGGCTCGACCTGGTTCAGGCCGCGCACATCACGGGCGCCGCCGAGGTCACGCAGGGAGCTGGCCAGCAGCAGGTAGCGGGCGGTGCTTTCCGGCACGCCGTCATTGAAGTCGTCCTGCACCAGCAGGCTGCCGCGCAGGGGCATGCCGCGCTGCTGCTGGGCAGAGGGGGTGCTGTCCTTCCAGCTGAGCAGCGGCGCCATGTCGCGCTGGACCAGCAGGCGGCGGGTGACCTGGCTTTCGTTGCCGAGCAGGTCCTTGGCCTTGACCACCAGGGTGAGGCCGATGGGCTCGGCCTGGGGACGGTAGCGTTCGATATCGAGCTCGACGGTGGCGCCGTTCGCGGGCACCTCGACCTGCGGCAGGCTGAGGCCTTCGGCCTTGGTCAGCAGATCGTCGCGGCCCTGGTCGTCCAGCAGGCGCACTTCGTAGGAGGCGACGGCGGTGTCGTCCTGCAGGCTGATCTGCAGCTTGGTCTTCTGCCGCTCGAAGAGGCGCTCGATGGGCGACTGGATGTTGATCTGCGGGCCGGTCTCGTCGCCCAGCACCTTGATGTTGATGGCCGGGGAGCGGGTTTCGTTGATGCCCCGGTCACGGGCGCGCAGCACCAGTTGCAGGACGCGGCCGGCGTAGCGGCGGGTCAGCTCGGGTGTGAGGCGCAGGCGGCCGTCGAAGTCGGCATAGAAGCGCTGGCCCACGAGGATGGCGCCGAGGGTGCCGGGGTTGGGGACCCTGACGGTTTCGACGCGGTCCTTGCGGCTGAACAGCTCCCAGGCGATGGCGTGTTCTTCGTGGGTGTCCGGGTCGATCAGCACCGGGTCGAGGCTGTCGACGTACTGGTTGTCGCCGGCGCTGCCCTGGATCTGGAAGCTGGTGCCCGGGGGCAGGCTGAAGTCGCCTTCCGGCTTGCTCAGCTGCAGGGTCGGCGGCTCGGTGTCGTCGATGATTTCCAGTTCCAGCGAGGCTTCGCTGACCTGGTTGGCACTGTCGTAGGCGCGCACGGCGATATCGGTATCGGCACCGGCCTTGTTGGGCACGCGCAGGGCGGCACCGACGTAGCCTTCCTTGGATTTGGCTATGTCGGCACCGGTGACGGTCTTGAGCACCTGCACCTGGCCGCCCTGGCGCAGGATGAATTCGACGCGGTTCACTTCGCGGTCGTCGGTGACCAGGGCCTGGGCGGTGAAGGCTTCACCTTCGTAGAGGCGCGATCCGGGAGCCGGGGCGCGGACGCTGATCTTCGGCGGCAAGTCCTTGCTGATGGGGAAGCGCCAGAGGGTGGGCTGGGCGTCGTTTTCGTACTGGTCGCTGCCGCGCAGCTCGATCACCAGCTCCTGCTGGTCCGAGGGCACGTCCATCAAGAAGCTGTCTTCGAAGCTGGCGACCTGTTGTTTCTCGCCGAAGGTCTTGGCGTACAGCTCCTTGGTGCCGCTGTGGGCGCTGAAGGTCACCAGGCGGGTGTCGTCGACGCCACGCAGGCGGACCTGGATGCGGTTGCCGGCATAGAGCGGCGCGCCCTGGATCGGCGAGACCACGGCCAGGCGCGGGCCGAGGGTGTCGGCCATGACCTGCACGGGCAGTTCGCGGTCGTCGCCCTGCTGGCCGCCGTCGTCGATGGCGGCGACCTTCAGGCGCAGGGCGCGGTCCTGGTTGCCCAGGTTGAGGGGCTTGAGGTCCACCACCAGGCGGTTGACGGTGTCCGGGCCGATGTTGAGGCCTGACTGCTGGTCGAGGCGCTTGTGCCAGAGCGGGGCGCTGCCGCCTTCGGCCCAGAGGCTGGCTTCGAGGGCGTGCACGGCGCGGTCGTCGTGGGCGACCACGTCCACCTGCAGGCTGTCCTTGCTGTAGACGCGGCTCTGCACCGGGTTGAGGGCGCGGACTTCGGGCTTGGTGTCGTCGGCGATACCGATCAGCACCTTCACTTCGCTGTCGTTGCCGGCACCGTCGGTGGCCACGGCGCGGATCGGGTAACGGTCGTAGCGCACGCCGTCGAGGTGCTTGAACTTGGG
Organism: Pseudomonas sp. PDM13; assembly: GCF_025685765.1. Lineage (NCBI taxonomy): Bacteria > Pseudomonadati > Pseudomonadota > Gammaproteobacteria > Pseudomonadales > Pseudomonadaceae > Pseudomonas > Pseudomonas sp. PDM13. Next base: position 163,153 of record NZ_JAOTQU010000015.1, read on the forward strand.
TGCGGCCACCACCTTGAGGGTGGAGAAGGCCTTGAGGGCACCCGGGATGGCTTGCACCGAGAGGCTGCCGTCGGCGCTGCTCAGGTGGTCGCTGGGGTTGCCGGTGAGGTAGAAGCCGACGCCTTCCTTCTTGGCGACGCCGTAGAGGTCCAGGCGCTCGACACCGACGTTGTCGTAGCCGGTGACCTTGAGCACGAAGGTGCTGTCTTCCACCACCGGGGCGAGGTCGTCGCCGGCATCGCTGACGGTGATGGAGGGGGACGCCAGGTTGATGACCGGGTCTTCCTCGTCCTTGCCCAGGGTGACGTTGACCGGGGCGCTGCGGGCCAGTTGGCCGGCGCTGTCGGTGACCTCGGCGTGAATGGTGAGCGGGGTTTCCTTGTCGACGCCGGCCGGTGCCTGGTAGATCACCGCGAAGGGCGCCTTGAGGTCGGTGCCCACCAGCTTGCCGTTGACGTAGAAGTCGACCTGGCGCAGGCCCAGGTCGTCGGTGGCGTTGGCCCGCAGTTCGACCGGCTGGCCGGAGACCAGATGCGCGCCTTCCACCGGGTGGCTGAGGGCGACGGTGGGGGCCTGGTCGCCCTTGACCGGAAGGGTGAGGGGCTCGGACAGGTTGGATTGCTGGTGCAGGTCGACCACGCGGGCGCGCAGTTCGAGGGTGCGGCCGAGCCAGTCCTGCTTGATCGGCAGCTGGAAGCTGTGGCTGGTGCTGCGCAGGCCGAGCTTGGAGCCATCGTAGTCGCGGTCCTGGTGGCGGTAGGACTGCACTTCTTCGCCGTTCACCAGCAGGAAGATGTCGGTGCCGCCTTCGAGGGTGTCGTCGGTGGCTTCGACCGTGACGCTGATGGTCTGGCCCACGGTGGCGATGCTGCCGGCCGCTGGCTGGGTGATGCGCGAGGTGGGCCGCTGGTTCTCCAGCACCCGCAGCAGGCGGGCCGGGGCGTCGACCACGGCGCCGTTCTGGGCGTGTACGCGGGCGGAGAGCGCCATGCTGGTTTCCCGCAGGGCAATCTCGGGAACCTGCAGCGTGACCTGCCAGACCTCGAACAGCTGCTTCTGCTTCGGGTCACTCTCCAGCGGGCGCTGCTCGAAGATGGGGAAGCGGGTTTCGCCGACCTTGCGGCCGTCGAGGAAGTATTCGACCTGGCTGATGCCGCTCTGGTATTCCACGTCCGGGAGCACGCCCAGGTTGACGCTGATGGCGGCGCGCAGCGGGCTGTTCTCCACCACGCGCTGGGCATCCACCGGGGATTCGAAGATGAAGTCGGGGGCCTTGGGATTGCTCTTGGCCACGACCTGCACCGCACGCTCGGGGCTGCTCTGGCTTTTGCCGGTTTCATCGAAGGCGACGGCGCGTGCCCGCAGGGTGCGGCCTTCCAGTTCCTGTTCGATGGGCAGGCTGAGGGCGTAGGGCGGGGACAGGCGACGGCCGACCATGCTGCCGTCGAGCCAGAATTCCACGCTCTTCACGCCGACGTCGTCGCTGGCGCTGGCCTGGAGCTCCAGTACCGAGCCGACGGCGATGCTGGCTTCGGGTTGCAGGTCGACCGTGGGCGCGGCGTCCTGGGCGGCGACCGGCAGGTCGACGCCGATATCCGGGTAACGCTGCAGGCGGGCATGCAGCTGCATGGGGCTCTGCTCGGGCACCTGGGCCCGGGCGCGCAGTTGCAGCTGGTCGTTGCTGTCGAGGATGCCTTCGCTGCCGTTGGGCAGTTGCAGTTCGACGACAAGGCTGTCGGCCAGGGGCGATTCACTGCCATCGTCGAATACCGCCAGCAGCGCCGGCAGCGATTGGTAGTCGTTGAGGCGCGGCAGGACCAGCGGCTGGCCGGCGACCTGGCCTTCGAAGCGCAGGGCGGTAAGGCGGCGGCTGTAGTCGACCTTCACCGGCAGGCTGACTTCCGGCAGGCCGGGGTAGCTCACATAAACAAAGACCGCCTCGGCGGCGGTCTCTTGCAATGGATAGACAACGCCTTCGGCGCTGACCCAGACCGCGTCCGGATTGGAAGAGCGGTAGCTGATGCCGTTTCCCAGGCCGGCCAGGGGGGTAGGCCCGCGGAATTCGAAATCGACCTCGGGAATCAGCCGGGCCGACTGCAGGGCGTCGCTGAACACCAGGCGGTCGGGGTGGACGGCGATGGAGCGGGCGGCTTCTTCGACGCTGTCGCCGATGAAGCGGATGTCGGAGAAGCTGCTCTGGTTGCCGGAGGCATCGACGGCGACGGCCTGGACCATGACCAGGGCGTTGCGCGCCACTTCCTCGGCGCTGAGGGGAGCATCCAGGCGCTGGCGCAGGGTGTAGCGCTGCTGGCCATCCACCTTGGGGAAGACGCGGAGCGCTTCGGGCATGCGCAGGAAGGCGCGGCGCTCGGCCTGGCTGACCACGCCGCCAGCGGCGCGCAGATCGGACGCGCGCAGGCCGGTGAGGGAGAGGCTGAGGTAGCTGAGGTCGATGTCGTCCTGGGCGTCGAAGCTGGCGACCAGGTATTGGTTGCCGTCCTGGTTTTCGATGGCCAGCTGGGCGAGTTCCAGCTGCGGGGCGACGTTTTCCTGCTGGAAGGTCTCGCTGTAGTCCTGGATGCGGCCATCGGCGAAGACCAGCTTGACGGCGGGCTGCAGGACGTCGGTACCTTCGAGACGGAAGCTGAACGAGCAGGCGACGCTGGAATCGATGTCGCGGGCGGCGTCGGTAGGCAGGAAGCGCTTGCCGGTGGCGGGCACGCTGACTTCGGCGAGGTCGCGGCAGTCGTCGATGGAGAGAACGTAGTCGGCAGCGTTGCCGGAGGAACCGAGGGCGGAGGCGGTGCGGATGTCTATTTCGGATGCAAAGGCTTCAGGGGCTGCCAGCGCGATAAGCGCGGCGAGCACCCGACGAAACCCTGTATGGCGGCATCCTTGCAGCATCTTGGGGAAAGTTCCATTTACTTTGCTTATAAAGGCGTAGGAATTCGATAGCCTTAGCCTTTCCAGTGGCAGAATGCTATACACGGAAAAATCTTATTTCAAGCCAGATACAAATGCCGAACGGGCATAAACGGTGGGGAACGTGATCGACATCAAAGAACGCCATCATGTGCCACCACCCGTCCTGACCCGGCTTTGCACCCGTTAGGGCAACCGATAGTATTGCCGCGCCATTACAGGGAAGAGTCCATGGCCACCATACTTCACACGCTGACCCGGCTCGCGGGCATTCGCTCAGTCAAGCTGTCGGCGCTCTCCCTGTGTTTCCTCCTCGTGCTCGCCGCCCTCGTGTGGCAAGGCCTGCAGCTTCGAGCTGCCCTGCAAGCGCCGGTACTCGCGCCCACCGAGGCGAACGAGCCCAGCCCGCAGGATGGCCCGACGCAACTCGGCAAAGGCCTGCTCGGTTTGTTCGGTTCCAGCGCCGATGCCGAGTCCGTGGCCGCCGAGGCGCTCGAGAAGCTGCCTGAAAGCAACCTGGACCTGCAGGTTTCGGCGATTTTCTTCGTGGTCCCGGCCGAAGAGAGCACGGCGATCCTGGAAGACGGCGATCGCACCCTCATTCTCAAGCCCGGGGAAGAAGTCCGCCCCGGCATTGCCGTGCAGCGCATCGAGAGCCACCGGATCACGCTGAAGCGCAACGGCAAGCTGGAACAGATCACCTTCCGCGGCTATGGCGATATACCGGGGGCCAGCCCCGCGCCGGAAAGCCCGATGCCCATGCCCGTTGCCCAGAACATCGAACCGGTGACCGACACCCTGGCCAGCTCGCTGCCCGCCGTGGCGGAGCCGGTACCTGTGAGCCAGGGTGTGCCCACCGCTTATCAGCAATACATTCAGCGCAAACTCGCGCAGAACAAGTAGTCGAGTAATGGAAGTGTCCACCAGAGCCCCGTCGTGCCTATTGCTCAGCCTGTGCCTGCTCTTCCCCTTCACCCTGGCCCACGCCGATGAAAAACCGGTAGCGGCCGAGGCGCCTGCGGCGTCCAGCGATGTGAAGATCAACATGCAGGACACCAACATCCGCTCCTTCATCGAGTGGATCGCCAAGACGACCGGCAAGAATTTCATCATCGACCCACGGGTGACCGGCAAGGTGACGGTCATTTCCAACGAGTCGATGAAGCCGGAAGAGGCCTACCGGGTGTTCCTCTCGGTGCTGCAGGTGCACGGCTTCTCCGCCATCGAGTCGGAAAGCGCGGTGAAGGTGATTCCCGACGCGAATGCCAAGCAGAGCGGCGTGCCGCTGGTGGACGACGACAAGCTGAACGATGACCAGCAGGTGGTGCGGGTGATCCGCACGCAGCACGTGCCGGCGACGCAGCTGGTGAACATCCTGCGGCCGATGGTGCCGCAGGTGGGGCATCTGGCGGCGTACCCCGATAGCAATGCGCTGATCATTTCCGACCGGGCTTCGAACATCAGCCAGCTGCTGAAGCTGATCTCGGAGATCGACCGCGCCGGCCAGTTCGAGATCGATGTGATCCCGCTGAAGTTCGCCAATGCCAAGGAGCTGTCGAGCATGCTTGGCACCCTGGTGCCCCAGGGTGGCGGCGCCGAGGGTTCGAGCAAGATGAACGTGTCGGTGGACGAGCGCACCAACAGCATCCTGATCTCCGGTGACCCGAGCAAACGCCAGCAGTTGCGCGATGTGCTCGCCAATCTGGATCGCCCGGGGAACATCATCCGCGACACCCAGGTGATCTACCTGCATTACCTGAAGGCTTCGGAAGTCGCACAGATTCTGCAGAACGTGGCCACCAGCCTGCAGAAGCAGGACAAGGATGTGGGCATCAGCGGGGCGGAGATTTCCATCCAGGCCAACGACACCACCAATGCCCTGGTGATCAGCGCGCCACCGGCGATCATGAAGACCGTAGAGGGCGTGGTGCAGCGGCTGGATATCCGTCGTGCACAGGTGCTGGTGGAGGCGGTGATAGTCGAGGTCTCGGACAACAAGGTCAACGAGCTGGGTGTGCAGTGGAAGACCTCGGATGGGGCCATTGGCGGTGACGGTTTCTACGGCGGCTTCAAGTCTTCGCTCAAGGGCAATACGGTCGACACCTTCCCCGGTGGCACCCCTCCCAAACTGGATGCCGGGTTGAGCCTGGGCTTCTACAGCAACGGCTCGCTGAGGGCGCTGATCCGCACGCTGTCCACCGATGACTCGATGAACATCCTGTCCACCCCGAACCTGGTCACCCTCGACAACGAGGAAGGCAAGATCGTGGTCGGCCAGAACGTGCCCTTCGTGACCGGCAGCTCGACCAGCGCCTCGAACCCGTCCACCAACCCGTTCCAGACCATCGAGCGCCAGGACGTGGGTATCACCCTGAAGATCAAACCGCAGATCAACGAAGGGGACTCGGTGACCCTGAACGTCTATCAGGAGATTTCCAGCGTCACCAACGACACCAGCGCGGCCGACATCGTGACCAACAAGCGCTCGGTGGAAACGCGGGTGCTGATCAAGGACAACATGACCTTGGTACTGGGCGGACTCATCTCGGATGAGGTGAGGGATTCGGGCGACAAGGTGCCCTTCCTGGGCAAGATCCCCATCATTGGCCAGCTGTTCCGCAGCGATCGCAAGGAAGTGAACAAGAAGAACCTGATGGTGTTCATCAAGCCCACCATCATCAACGACTTCGACCACGCCGACCAGTTGACCGAAGGCAAGTACAACTTCATCCGGGAACGCCAGCTTCGCTATGCCGACCAGGACATCGCCAAGGGCGTGCCCACGCTGCCGGAGCGCATCAACAGCGCGGAGAAGGAGCTGAAGATCAAAGCCGTACCGCTGCCGCCGCAGTAGCAGGGATTGACGGTTCATATAGAGCCACCTTCGGGTGGCTTTTTGTTGGGCGGCTGTTGAGGCTCTCCGGAATGCCGCAGAGCTGGCGGGGGGTATATGGGCTTCGCGCAAGCGCATGGGAACCACGCCTGAACCCGGGCGCACTGGGCAGCCAAGGCACGACACTCCTGGCCTGGAGAACCCACCAGCGAAGTGCTCGCCAAGTGGATCTGGCAACAGCTCAAGCCGCTGCTACCCGACCTCAGCCGCGTGCGCATCCATGAGACCTGCACCAGTGGCTGCGAGTACCGCGGCGACTGATTCTTCTCCTGCGCAAATGCAAAAGGCCACCCTAGGGTGGCCTTTTTGTTGCGCGTAGATCCTGCCGATCATATCGCCTGTTTAGTCGGGCGTGGACCGGATGTAGCCCGGACTTCAGTCCGGGGGCTCTTCGGCTCAGCGGAAATAACGGGATCGGCTGCAGCGAGGCTCCTAGGCATGGCAGCCCTTCGGCCTGCTTGGCGACTGAAGTCGCCCCTACAAGTCACCCTGGCAAGCCGTCCCATTGCACCCTGGCTGGACCAGTGTTGCCTCAAGCGGGTATCGCGAGCACTGCACATTGCTCGCCAACTTTTCCACAGCACAAAGTCAAACCCCCGACCTTCTTACGAAGATCG
>NZ_JAOTQU010000016.1:0-166602 GCF_025685765.1 Pseudomonas sp. PDM13
GAAATAGCCGTGCTTGAGCGCTTGCATTAAAACCACAACAGCTAACGCAGACAGAGCCAATGAATTCGCCCCTACAGGTTTGGCATCCGTGGGGCGGGGTGAAACCCGCGCAGCTAGGCTCGGAAGCGCCTCGATGGCGTTCAATCCCGCCGGCGCTTGCCGAACACGGTCTTGGGGGATTTGCCGAAGAAGGCGGTGAAGGCCGCGCTGAAATTGTTCGGGTGGCGGTAGCCCACCTGCCAGGCCGCCTGGGCCACCTGGCAGCCGGACTCCAGCAGCAGGTGGGCCTTGTGCATGCGCATTTCCAGCAGCAGGCGATGGGGGGGGGGTGGCGAAGCAGTGGTGGAAGCCTTGCTTGAGCTTGAACGCATTGAGCCCCACGGCCGCGCAGAGGTAGGCGACGGTCAGCGGCTGGTCCAGCTGCGCCTGCATCAGTTCGCGGGCCTGGTGCAGCCGCTCGATGTCCGCCTGGCTGAAGCGTGCGGTCGGACGGGGTGGCGGGTTCGCCAGCGCCTCCAACTGCGTGGCCAGCAGGCTGAGCGCGTGGATGTGCATCTGCAGCGGGCCGCCCGCTGGTTGTTCCAGGGCGAGGGCCAGGGCATTGACATGGGCCGTGCTGGCCGGGGCGGTGGGGCTACCGGCCAACTGGCACAGGCTGCCATCGCCCAGCAACTGCCCGGCGCGCTCGGCACCCAGGTAGCGGGTGAGTAGGCGGCGGTCCGCCAGCAGGCGCAGTTGCAGGACTTCCTGCGCCGCGTCGTAGCGGCGTTCGCCGCTGCCGCCGTGGAAGCGGCTGACCGTGGTGCGCCCGGCGTCGAAGGCCAGCGCCGAACCGTCGCGCCCCAGGTAGCCGGAGCGGCCACGCAGGCCGAAGGTGATCACCAGCATGGGCTCTGGATGCGGGTTGGTGGATTCCTCCACCAGCGGCCGGTTGGGCAGGTACCGCGTGCTCACCAGCGCCAGGCCATCGTCCAGCGACAGGCGCTCCGTGCGGCAGTCGCCGAATGCGGCGGGCAGGCGGATGCGCTGGCCGCCAGGGTGCGGCGTGGGGCCCGACTCCAGCTGCGCGGGGGGGATCCGCTGGCTTCTTGTGCTGCCCTGTGCCGTTGTCATCTGCCTGCCTCCGTTGGCCGCGCTGCGGATTCCATGGATATCGATCCGTTTCCCATAGTTCTCTGGATGATACTCATTCTCGATAATCCCTAGCATCTCCATGAACGCCGGGCGACGCCTGGCACGGCGGTACAGAGGAGAGGCACCCATGGAAACCCTATCGATACACCCCTTGCAGGCGTGCTGGGACAGCCTGCTGGCGAGCGTGCGTGCCGACGCCTTGCGGGTGGCGCTGGAGCGCAGGCTGTTCGCCGCACTGGAGCAGCCGCTGGACGCAGCGGCTGTCGCCACCGCGCAAGGCTGGCAGGCATCGCCCACGCGGGCGCTGCTGGACCAACTGTGGAGCATGGGCCTGCTGTCGCGGACGGAAGTGGGCGAGGGCGCCTACCGCAACGCGCCGGTGGCCGCCTGCTACCTGCACCCGCAAGCGCCGCGCTACTGCGGCGATGCGTTGCTGTTCCGCCTGCGCACCTTGCGGGCGCTGGGCGCGCAACTGGAGAGCCGGCTTGCCGGCGAGGTGCCCGCCGGACCGCCACCGGGCGGCTGGGCCGAAGCGGCGCGGGTGCAGATCGCCCAGGAGCAGCGGGCGGTGACCGTCGATACCGCACTGGCCCTGATGCAGCGCCTGGAGGCTTTCACCGGCGCGCCGCGATTGCTCGACCTGGGCGGCGGCCCCGGCCTGGTGGCCATCGCCCTGGCCCGCGCCAACCCGCAACTGCATGGCGTGGTGTTCGACCTGCCGGATTCCGCTGCCGTGGCCCGGGAGAACATCACCGCTGCAGGGCTTGGTGGGCGGCTGGAGGCGTTGGGCGGCGATCTGCTGCAGGACGACCTCGGCAGCGGTTATGACCTGGTCTGGTGCTCGTCGGTGTTGCACTTCATGCCGGACCCGCCCGCCGCACTGGCGAAGATTTATCGGGCGCTGCGCCCGGGCGGCACCCTGGTTTGCGCCCACGCCGAGGTGCCGGAACAGGCGGCCGATGCGGCGCGGGTGCTGCCCTATTACCTGGGGCTGCGCATGCAGGGCCGTTACCTGCCGCAGCCGGGCGAGCTGGTCTTGGCGCTGGAGGCGGCGGGCTTCGAGGTGACCGAGCAACGGCCGGCGGTGACCTTCCCCTTGGCGCCAGTGGCGGTGCAGATCGCCCGGCGACGCTAGCCGGGCCGATTGCGCGGGGCGCGTTATAGGCGCCCGTTCCCAGCAGCGGGCCTCTTAGCACCAATCGGTCGAAGGGCCGGCCAAGGGCGGGCGAACTATCACTGTCTATGCTTGGACGACTTTTTTTCAGCGGGCCTGTCGATCCGGTCCACGGCCGTTCGACTAAGGATGCAAGCCCTACAACAAGGAGCGAATGATGAAGTACCTGTGCCTGATCTATTTCGACGAGACCGTGCTCGACTCCATGCCCGCCGAGCGCTTCGAATCCATCGTCGGCCACTGCATGGAATACGAGCAGCGCCTGCAACGCAGCGGCCAGTACATCGCCGCCGAGGCGCTGCAATCCACCGCGACCGCCACCACGCTGCGCCTGCAGGGCGACAAGCTGTCGATCACCGACGGCCCCTTCGCCGAGACCCGCGAGCAACTGGGCGGCTTCTACCTGATCGATGCCAAGGACCTCAACGAGGCGATCCAGATCGCGTCGAAGATCCCGCCGGCCCGCCTGGGCTGCATCGAGATCCGCCCGATCAAGGAACTGCCCAGGCTCTGAAACGGAGGAACCCCCGATGAAGATCGAATCCCATCCCGTGGTCAGCCACGAACAGTGGCTGGACGCCCGCAAGGAGCTGCTACGCAAGGAGAAGGACTTCAACCGCCTGCGTGACGAGCTCAGCGCCGCACGCCGTGACCTGCCCTGGGAGCGGGTGAGCGATGCCTACCGCTTCGAGGGCCCCACGGGGCAGGAGACGCTGGAGCAGCTGTTCGCGGGCCGCAGCACCCTGGTGGTCTACCACTTCATGTTCGGCCCGGGGTGGAAGGAGGGCTGCGACGGTTGCTCCTTCCTCGCCGACCATTTCGACGGCGCCAACCTGCACCTGGCCCATCACGACGTCAGCCTGGTGGCCGTCTCCCGTGCGCCCTGGCAGGAGTTCCAGGACTTCAAGCGGCGCATGGGCTGGGCGTTCAAGTGGGTGTCGTCCCACGGCTGCGCGTTCAACGCCGACTTCGGCGTCAGCGCCACGCCCGAGGCGATCGCCGCCGGCACCGCCCGCTACAACTACGACACCAGCCGCGACCCCGGCGAGGAGATGCCCGGCCTCAGCGTGTTCTTCCGCCTGCCGTCGGGGGAGGTGTTCCACACCTATTCCACCTATGCGCGCGGGCTGGACATGCTGGTGGGCACCTACAACTTTCTCGACCTGCTGCCCAAGGGGCGCGACGAGGACGAGATCATGGACTGGGTACGCCACCACGACCGCTACGAAGGCGCCGGCCCGTGCCACGACTGCTGCTCGGCCAAGGACGGGGGCGATTGATGGAGGCGACCCAGGCCCGCCAGCGGGTGGAAGCGGTCTACCGCGAGGAGTCGCGCCGGGTGCTGGCGACGCTGATCCGCCTGCTGGGGGATTTCGAGCTGGCGGAGGAGGCGTTGCACGACGCCTTCATCGCCGCCGTCGAGCAGTGGCCGGTCGACGGCGTACCGGCCAACCCGCGCGCCTGGCTGGTATCGGCGGGGCGCTTCAAGGCTATCGACGCCTTGCGCCGGCGTGCCCGTTTCGATGCGCGCCAGGCGCAGCTGATCATCGAGCTGGAGCGTGACGAGCCCGAGGAGATCGAGGATGTGGAAGACGACCGCCTGCGCCTGATCTTCACCTGCTGCCACCCGGCGCTGCCGGCGGACGCCCAGGTGCCGCTGACCCTGCGCGAGGTGTGCGACCTGAAGACCGAGGAGATCGCCCGGGCCTTCCTCGCCACGCCGTCGACCATCGCCCAGCGCATCGTCCGCGCCAAGGCGAAGATCCGCGACGCGCGCATTCCCTACCAGGTGCCGGCCATGGCCGAGCTGCCGGAGCGCCTGGATAACGTGCTGCGGGTCATCTACCTGGTGTTCAACGAGGGTTACTCGGCCACCTCCGGGGATTCGCTGACCCGCGCCGACCTTTCGGCCGAGGCCATCCGCCTGGGGCGCCTGTTGCTGGAGCTGCTGCCGGATTCGGAAGTCATGGGGCTGCTGGCGCTGATGCTGCTGCACGATTCGCGGCGCCAGGCCCGCACCGGCGTGGATGGCGAGCTGGTGTTGCTGGAGGACCAGGACCGTGCGCTGTGGAACCGCCAGCAGATCGACGAGGGCTGCGCCCTGGTGGAGCGCGCCCTGGAGTCGCGGCGCATCGGCATGTACACGCTGCAGGCGGCCATCTCCGCCGTGCACGCCAGCGCCGCCACGCCCGAGGCCACCGATTGGGCGCAGATCGTCGCGCTCTACAGTGTGTTGCAGCGCGGTATCGGCTCGCCGGTGATCGAACTCAACCGTGCGGTGGCGGTGGCCATGCACCAGGGGCCGGAAGCCGGGCTGGTGCTGATCGAGGCCATCCTCGAACGCGGCGAGTTGCGCGACTACCAACTGGCGCACTCGGCCCGCGCCGATCTCTATCGCCGCCTCGGCCGCCGCGAGGAGGCCCGCGCGGCCTACCGGGTGGCGCTGGGGCTGACCCGCCAGGACACCGAGCGGCGCTTCATCGAACGGCGCCTGGCGGAGCTGGGGCAGTGATGTGGATTGCCCGGGCTCAAGCCCGGGCCAGGGTTTTTCAGGGTTGGACCACGAAGGAGAAACAGCATGAGCAGCAATGAACAGGCCGTCGCCGAGATCCAGGCCCTGCTGGCCGATTGGGCCGAGGCGGTACGCAGCAAGGACGTGAAGCGCATTGTCGGTTTCTATGCCGAGGAGGTGGTGGCCTACGACGCCATCCTTCAGCTGCAGTTCGTCGGCCGCGAAGCCTATGGCGCGCATTGGGCCTACTGCATGGAGATGTGCCAGGGCCATTCGATTTTCGACCCGCAGCACGTGAGGATCCGCGCCAGTGGCGATGTCGGTTTCGCCCACTTCCTCTGCCTGTGCGGCGGCACCAACGCCGAAGGGGTCGAGCAGCAGGGCTACATGCGCGTCAGCTGCGGCTACCAGCGCAGCGGCGGGCAGTGGCGCATCGTCCATGACCACTTCTCCGCGCCCTTCGACATGGAGAGTGGCCAGGCACTGTTCGACCTGCAGCCCTGATCAGGCGCCGAGGCTGCGGAAGTGCTCGAGCATGCGCTGGGCGTCCGCCTCGGTGCCGCTGAACAGCTCGAAGGCCTTCACCGCCTGGAACACCGCCATGGTGCCGCCGTCCAGGGTGCGGCAGCCGAGGGCGCGGGCGTCCTTGAGCAGCTGGGTTTCCAGGGGGAAGTAGACGATCTCGGCGACCCACAGGGCGGGCCGTAGCAACTCGGCCGGTACCGGTGTGCCCGGCAGCTTGGCCATGCCCATGGGCGTGGTGTTGACCAGGCCGTCCGCCGTCGCCAGGGCGCCGGGCAGGTCCTCGCCCGCGTGGGCACGGCCGGCGCCGAAGTGCTGGTTGAGGTTGTCCGCCAGGCTCTGGGCGCGCCCGGGGTCGACATCGAATATCCACAACTGGCCGACGCCTTCGGCCAGCAGCGCATGGGCCACCGCAGCGCCGGCACCACCGGCCCCCATCTGCACCACGCGCTCACGGGCGACGTTGCCCAGGCCACGTCGGAAGCCTTCGGCGAAGCCCAGGCAGTCGGTGTTGTGGCCGACGCGCCGCCCACCCCGCAGCACCACGGTGTTCACCGCGCCGATGCCGCGCGCCTCGGGGGAGAGTTCGTCGAGCAGCGGGATGATCGCCTGCTTGCAGGGGAAGGTGATGTTGAGCCCGGTGAAGCCGGTGCGCTCGGCGGCTTCCAGCAGCTGGGGCAGGGCGCTGACATCGAGCTGGAGCGGGTCGAGGTCGATCAGCCGGTAGAGGTAGCGCAGGCCCTGGGCATCGCCTTCGTGTTCGTGCAGGGCAGGGGTGCGCGAGGCCTGGATGCCGGAACCGATCAGGCCGGCGAGAACGCTTGCATGTGCAGTCATGGCTTCACTCCGCGAGCCGCTTGGCGAAATGCTGCACGCCGGCGCGGTAGCCGTCGCTGCCCAGGCCACAGATGACCCCGACGGCGATGGCGGAGACGAAGGAGTGCTGGCGGAATTCCTCGCGCTTGTGGACGTTGGAGAGGTGCACCTCGACCACCGGCAGCTCGCTGGCCACCAGGGCGTCGCGGATGGCGACCGAGGTGTGGGTCCAGGCACCGGGATTGATCAGGATGCCGGCGCAGCGGCCGCGCGCCTGGTGGATCCAGTCGATCAGCTGGCCTTCGTGGTTGGTCTGGCGGCACTCGACCTCAAGGCCCAGCGCGGCGCCCGTTTCGCAGCAGAGCCGCTCGATATCGGCGAGGGTTTCATGGCCGTAGTTGGCGGGCTCGCGGGTGCCGAGCATGTTCAGGTTGGGGCCGTTGAGGACCAGCAGGGTGGGGGACATCGCGGACATTTCTCCATTGTTATGAACCCTCCCGGATGCACGGGGAGCGTTGCAATGGAAAATGTACTAACTGGTTAATTTAATCAATCGATGGTGGGCGGACGGTGGGTTTGCCCTGGGTTATTTCGTTCGATAATCGGTCACTCGACGGCGTCACCCGTGTCCAGCAGCACCGGCCCGCTGCCCAGGTCGGAGAGTTCGTCGCCGGGGTTGCGCAGCGGGCAGACTTCCATGGTCAGGCAGCCGCAGCCGATGCAGCCGTCGAGCTGGTCGCGCAACTGGGTGAGGCGGCGGATGCGTTCGTCCAGCTCCGCCTTCCAGCGCGCCGAGAGCGCATGCCAGTCGGCGGCGGTGGGGGTGCGGCCTTCCGGCAGGGTCATCAGCGCCGCGTGGATGGACGCCAGCGGGATGCCCAGGCGCTGGGCCACCTTGATCACCGCCACCCGGCGCAGCACCTCCCGTGGATAGCGGCGCTGGTTGCCGGCATTGCGGGTACTGCTGATCAGCCCCTTGGCCTCGTAGAAGTGCAGGGTGGAGACCGCCACCCCGCTGCGTTCGGCCACCTGGCCCACCGTCAGCGCCTTGCCGATGTTGCTCGCCGTCACCTTGGGCATGCGTGCCATTTCCTCTTGACCTAAAGTTAAGTTGAGGTTTTACCCTCGCGGCCAGCATTGCACAACGGTAGAAGGAGTTTCGGCATGACCAACGAGCATTTGCAGGGCGTCGTCTCATCCATTCATTTCGCGGCCGACCCGGCCTGCCTGCCGGCGCTGGTGGAGGACCTGGGTGTGCGCCTGGCCGCCTGCCTGAAAGCCCAGGTGGGGCTGCTGTCCACCAGCCTGGAAACCAGCGCGGACGGCCGCTGGCTGATCCATCGCAGCCGCTGGGCTTCGGCCGATGCGGCGCAGGCGGCCCTGGACGGCGACTCCTGCAGCGCGCGCCTGCTGGGTGAGGCGATCTGGCGCTACGGGGCCAAGGCGGTGCGCTTCGAGATGCCGGAGGAGGGCCTGGTCTAGGCGATTGGTCTCCCCGTCTTCCGTGGGATTGGCTATAGGGCACGGGTGCTACGGGTCTTAGGCTGGGCCATCCATCCTTGACCCGGAGAGCCTGCATGAAAATCCTCAACCTGATCCGCACCGGCGTTGCCGGCCTCGCTCTCCTGGCCAGCCTTGGCGCCTGGGCCCACGGCGAGGGCCAGGAGACCATCGAGGTGCTCCAGGAACACCCGCTGCAGAACGCCCTGGGCATGAAGGGCACGCTGATCACCGTCGGCTATGCGCCGGGGCAGCAGTCCATCGCCCACCGTCACGGCGGCTCGGTGATCGCCTATGTGCTCGAAGGCGAGGTGGTGTCCCAGTTGCAGGGCGAGCCGGCGCACACCTACAAGGCCGGCGAGAGCTGGTACGAGCCGGCGGGCACAGTGCACCTGGCCTCGCGCAACGCCAGCGCCACGAAGCCGGCCACGCTGCTGGTGTGGCTGCTGACCGAGGAGAAGCAGCCGCTGCTGGAACCCCTGGCGGAGTGACTCGCGCGGGGTGGGTCGGGCCTTGCTACCATTGCCGGCTTTCCCGACCCGAGTCCGCAGCGTGGATATCGACCTGGCACGCACCTTCCTGGAAATCGTCCGCAGCGGCAGCTTCGTCGCCGCCGCCGAGCGCTTGCACGTCACCCAGACGGCGATCACCGCGCGGGTGCAGAACCTCGAGAGCCAGCTGGGCTGCAAGCTCTTCGTGCGCAACCGCGCCGGCGCGCGGCTCACCGCCGAAGGCGAGGTCTTCGTCGGCCACGCCACCCAGTTGGTGCATACCTGGGAAGCCGCGCGACGCGACCTGCCGTTGCCCAAGGGCTACCGCGACCTGCTGGCCATCGGTGGCGAACAGAGCCTGAGCAACCCCTTGCTGCTGGGCTGGATGAGCCGCCTGCGCGAGCGCATCCCCTCCCATGCGGTGCGCGTCGAGGTCGCGCCCGGGCAGCAGTTGCAGAAGCAGCTGGAGTTGGGCCTGCTGGATGCCGCGTTGGTCTACCAGCCGGAGTACTGGCCGGGCATGCAGGTGGAGCAACTGCTGGAAGAGAAGCTCATCCTGATCCGCTCCACCGCCAACCCCGAGCCCTACGTGCAGGTGGACTGGGGCC
This sequence comes from Pseudomonas sp. PDM13, assembly GCF_025685765.1. Classification (NCBI taxonomy): domain Bacteria; kingdom Pseudomonadati; phylum Pseudomonadota; class Gammaproteobacteria; order Pseudomonadales; family Pseudomonadaceae; genus Pseudomonas; species Pseudomonas sp. PDM13. The sequence goes on from NZ_JAOTQU010000016.1 coordinate 8,758, forward strand.
CGACCTTCCGCCAGCAGCACGACGCCGCGCTGCCGGACAAGGCCCGCGCCGCGGTAACGGTGAACCTCGGGCCGCTGGCGCTGCAGTTCATCCTCCAGCACGGCGGTTCGGGCTACTTCCGTACCCGCGTGGTGCAGAGCTACCTGGACAGCGGCCAGCTGGAACGCGTGGAGCGCGCCCCGGAATTCACCTACCCGACCTACCTGATCTATTCCCGCGACAAGGATTCGCCGCTGCTGCAGCAGGCCATCGCTGTGCTGCGCGACGTGGTGGGCGAGGACATCGACTGGTCGCAGCGCTGGGAAGCCACGCTCTGAGCCCGCAGTGCGTGGCCTTCCCGGGCTGAAGCCCGGGCTACTGGGCGTCAGCTGGCGACTTTCAGCGTTGGGGCCGGAGCGCGGGCGGTGAGGTCCTTGAGCCAATAGCGGTAGAGCCCGCCGATCAGGTCGCTCTGGGTCACCAGGCCCACCAGCGTGTCGTCATCACCCAGCACCGGCAGGCAGTGCAGGCCCTGGTCGGAGAGCATCGAGACCAGCACGCCGATATCGGTATTGCGCTTCACGCAGCGCACCGAGCGGGTCATCAGCTCGCCCAGGCGCGGCGCCGGGCGGTGGCGCAGGCGGCCGAACAGCGAGCCGGGGGTGTCTTCCTGGGCGTGGCGGAACAGGTCGCCGGGGGTGACGATGCCCACCAGCTGCTTCTGTTCGTCGAGCACGGGCAGGGCCTTGATGTGGTGCTTCTCGAACAGCTTCCAGGCTTGCTCGCGGGTGGTCTGCGGGGTGGCGGTGAGCAGGTCGCGGGACATGATCTGCTCCGCCGTCACCTGGCCGACGCTGCGCCGCAGGGCATTGCGCTCGGTCTGGCGCAGCAGGCGTTCCAGGTCGTCGCGGGTGATGTCGACGAACTCGCCGAATTCTTCCAGGGCCTGGTCCAGGTCTTCATCGGAGAACACGCCGCGCTCGCTGGGCAGCGGGTCGGCGGTCAGGTGCTGGCCGCTGCGGGCCTGGCTCGGGGCGGTGCTCAGGGCGCTGCGGGTGACGCGGTTATAGGCCAGGGCCACCGCCACCAGCAGGGCGGAACCGAGCAGAACCGGCCCGGCGACGGCAAAGCCCTGTGCCTCGAACGCGGGGCCGCCCAGGGCCACCGATACGGCGAGCGCGGTGCCCGGCGGGTGCAGGCAGCGCAGGGCGTACATGGCCAGCACGGTCAGGGCCAGGCCCAGTGTGGCGGCCAGTATGGAGTAGTCGATCCACAGGCCCGCGGCCGTGCCCACCAGGGCCGCCACCAGGTTGCCCATCACCACCGACCAGGGTTGCGCCAGCGGGCTGGAGGCGACGGCGAACACCAGCAGCGAGCTGGCGCCGAGCGGGCCGGCCAGGCGCAGGGCGATCTCGGTGCCGAACACATGGCCGCAGGCGATGCAGCACAGCGCCAGGCCCAGGCAGGCGCCCAGTGCGGCACGCAGCCATTCCCCGGGGTGCGCGGTACGTGGGGTGGGGGACAGGCGTTTGCGCCAGCGCTGCCAGAGGGCGTCCGGGTTCTCGTGCATCGGGGTCTCGTTCGCTTTTCAGTCGTTCGGGGCGATAAAAAAGGGCCCTTAAGGGCCCTGCAGGAGTCCCACTGCGTGCGCGGGAGGGGTGCCATCCTTGGACATGGAACAGGAGCAAGGGTGGTGCGATCGTTACCGCAGCCGGCGTAGCCGGGCGGCGAGATGGTGGGCATCCTACGGGCGGCATCAGCCATGTCGCCAATGAATAATATTGCTCGTTTGCAGCAATTTATTTGCATCAAGGGTGCCGGTCGCCGTCTGGGCAAGGATCGGGGGCCGGCGTAGCATCGGCACCCTCCAGGTATTCGAGGCGGTGGTGAAAGCATGCAGCGACACACGGTGGGTGCGGGGCTGGACGCGGAACGGCAACTGCTGGACCAAGTCTACGACGGGCAGCGCGACAGCGGCCTGCTGTTGTGGCGCCCCCTGCATGCGGCGCTGGTGATGCCCCGGCGCATGAGCCGCCTGCCAGCCTACGAGACCGCCCGGCAGGCTTGCCTGGAGCAAGGCTGGCCCATCGCCCTGCGCGACACCGGGGGCGAGCCGGTGCCGCAATCATCGGCGGTGCTCAACGTCGCCCTGGCCTATGCGGTGCCCCGGGAAGAGAGCGAACTGACGCGTATCGAGACTGCTTATAGGCGGCTGTGCCAGCCCCTGTGCGATTGGCTCAGCGGATTGGACCTGGAGCCGGGGCTAGGCGAGGTGGAGGGCGCCTTCTGCGATGGCCGCTTCAACGTCAACCTGCAGGGCCGCAAGCTGGTGGGCACCGCCCAGCGCTGGCGCCGCCGACAAAGCGACGGCCGTCACGTGGTGCTGGCCCACGGCGCCATCCTCATGGGTAACCAGCGCGAGGCCATGGTGGAGGTGGTCAACACCTTCTACCGCGAGTGCGGCCTGGACACCCGCTGCCGCGCCGACAGCCATATCGCCCTGGAGGAATGCCGCGCCGATGCCTGGGATGCCAGCGGGCAGCTCGCCGGGTATTACCAGCGGATGCTGGAAGCTGCCGGAATCGATACCGACCTGTAGCCCGGGCTTCAGCCCGGGAAGCTCAAAGTGTTGCTAGAAGAATTGAGTCCAGCTGATTGCCGAGCTTTGTTGGTGCTTCTGATTTCGCCCACCCGGGCGAGTCACTTTTCTCAGTCGCCAGAAAAGTAACCAAAAGGGCTTGCCCCATCATCCGGCCCCGGCTTCGCCGAGGTTCCCTCACTCCATCGCCGTTACTCGCTACGCTCGCCCTTCGGGCCGCACTGAAGTGCGTTCGCCGCAAGCGGCGTCTGGGGGCCGGCGCGATGGGCCATCCATGGCCTGGCGCGCCTCTCGCGGCATCCATGCCGCTCGTCCCCCGGCGCAACGACTGCGTTCGGCCTCCTGGAGGGGCGTTGGCGGCTGCCCCACCTTTCTTCGTCCAGCGCATCGCCACGTGGTGCGCACGGGCTTTCGTAGGATGGCGTAGAGCGAAGCGAAACCCATGCGGCGGAGCCGGCAGAACCGTTGGGTGCCCGGAAAGCACCGCTTGCTTTAAAACCACAGCAGCAAACGCAGACGAAGCCAATGAGTTCGCCCACATGGGCATGCCGCTTTCCGGTCAGCGATAGATGTAGGCGAGGGTGCCGGCGATGATGAGCGTGACGGCGACCAGGGTTCGGGCCAGCCAGGGCGCGGCGAGCCAGACGCCTGCGACGCCGGCCACCTGGCCGATGTTCTTCTCCGAGAGCAGGCGCGGGTTGGCGCCGCCCTTCATCGGGTAGCCGCATTGCGGGCAGCTGGGGGCTTGGTCGGAGATGGAGCGGTTGCATTCGGGGCAGTCGATGAGGGCCACGTCGGGAACTCCTTGTCAGTGATCGTGCTGACCTTCTGACAAGGAGCGCGTGGCCCGGTTCAGCCGCCGGTCGTGTCGACCTAGAAGTCGAGGGTGGCCGAGACCTTGAGGGTGCGCGGCGCGCCCTGGGTCAGGTAGCCGCTGTAGGCGGATTCCCAGTAGTCCTCGTTGGCCACGTTCTCCAGCCCGGCGCGCAGGGTGATGTCGCGCTCGTCCAGCTTGAAGGCGTAGCGCGCGCCCAGGTCGACGCGGGTCCAGGCGGGGATGCTCAGGGCATTGCCCGTGTCGTAGTACTGGCCGCCGGTGCGTTGCAGCAGGGCGTTGACTGCCAGCCCCTTCACGCCGGGCACATCCCAATCGGCGCTGAGGTTGTACTGGAACTCCGGCACGCCCACGGCGCGGTTGCCGTCGTTGGCGCCGTTGGTGGTTCCCGATAGTTCGGTGTCCATCAGCGTGCCGCCAGCCAGCAGGCGCAGGCCCGTGAGCGGCTCGCCGAAGACGCTGAACTCGATGCCCCGGTTACGTTGCTGGGCGTCCACCCGGTAGTAACCGTCGCCGCCGATGAGCCCCTGGGGCTGTTCGATTCGATAGATGCCGAGCTGTGCGCCGAAGGAGCCCTGGTCGAGCTTCATGCCGGCTTCGATCTGCTTGGTGCGGTAGGGTGCGAACATCTGGCCGGCGGGATTCAGGGACGCCGCCGGCGCAATCGGACCCGGGGCCAGGCCCTCGATACGGTTGGCGTAGAGGGAGATCGAGTCGGTGGCCTTGACCACCAGGCCGTAGACGGGGGTGGTGATCGAGTCGTCGTAGTCGGACGTGCGGACGCCTGCGGTGGACCAGCCATCGGTGGCGATCGACTGGCGACGGATGCCCAGGGTCAGCAGGGCACGATCATCGAAGAAGCCCAGGGTGTCGGAGACCGCCACGCTGCGTGCCTTGCTGGAGCCCGTCTTGCCCGGGTGGTGCAGGTCGCCGTTGCGATTCGGCGTCGGTTCGGGGCTGGGGAAGGGGTCGTAGAGATTCCCCGGTAGGCGATTGGCAAGGCTGGTGGACTGGTTGGCGCTGCGGTATTCCCGCCAGTTGCCGGACAGCCCGAGGTTCACCTGGTGGCTTACCGCGCCGGTATCGAAGTGCCCACGCAGGCCGCTGCTGATGCTGTTGCTTTCCTCATCACGCGGGGCGTACAGACGGCCGACACGGGCGGTGCCGCTGGGGTCGCTGACATAGAGGGAGGAGTAGACGCCGTTCTCGCGGGTGTACTTGCTGCCGAAGGAAAGGTAGCTACTCCAGCTGTCGTTGAGGTCGTACTCGGCGTTGAGCATGCCGTAGGTATCTTCCAGCTGCGACCAGGCCCAGGGCTGGGAGTAGCTGTGGTTGGCATCCGGCACCTTCGGGGTCTTAGGCAGGCTGGCGCCGGTGACCAGGTAGACCACCGAGCGGCCGTCGTTGATGCGCTGCTTCTGGTAGCCGAAGTCGCCGGACAGGCGCAGGCGGTCGCCACGGTAGTCGAGGCCGACGCTGAACAGGCTGAAGTGCTGATGCTCGTCGTCCACCGCCGTCTCGCCGTCACGCTTGGCCATGTTGACCCGCACGCCGAAGCGGTTGTCCTGGCCGAAGCGCTGGCCGAAGTCGAAGTGGCCGCCGACGCGGTCGTCACTGGCGTAATCCAGGGTCAGGCTGCGGGTGGGCGCGTCCTCGGCGCGCTTGGGCACCACGTTGATATTGCCGCCGATGCCGCTGCCGCCGGGGGACACGCCATTGAGGAAGGCGCTGGGGCCCTTGAACACCTCCACGCGCTCCACCGACTCGGTGGCGATGATCTGCCGGGGCAGCACGCCGTACAGGCCGTTGAAGGAGATGTCGTCGCTGAACAGGGCGAAGCCGCGGATCACGAACACCTGGGAGAAGTTGCCGAAGCCGTAGGACTGGCGCACCGCCGGGTCGCTGCGCAGCACATCGCCGATGTTCTGCGCCTGGCGGTTCTCGATCAGCTCGCTGGTGTAGCTGGAGAAGCTGAAGGGCACGTCCTGCATGTCCTGGTTGCCCAGCATGCCGATACGCGCGCCGCGCGCCACCTGGCCGCCGGCGTAGCTTTCCGGCAGGCCGTCGCCCCGCAGCGCACTGTCATTGATGTTGGTGGCGCTCAGCTCCAGGCCCGCACCGGTGGCGGCCGGCACCAGGGTGTAGCCGTTGCCGCTGCTGGCCAACTGGTAGCCGCTGCCGGCAAGCAGGGTGGCGAAGCCGTCCTGCACGCTGTAGCTGCCTTGCAGGCCGGGGCTTTGCTGGTCATCGAGCAGGCCTTGCTGGAAGGACAGCGGCACGCCGGCCTGGGCGGCGAAGCGGGCCAGCACATGGCCCAGCGGCCCGGGGGCGATGGCGTACTGGCGCGCGGCGGCCTGTTGCGTGGCGTCCTCGGCCAGGGCCGGCTGGGCGAACGGTGCGGCGCACAGGGCGAGGCCGATGGCCAGGCTCAGGGCGTGCAACGGAGTACGGGCTGGAGCCGGTTGGGTGGCGGAGCGAAGCTGCTGGGGCGACCACGAAGTCATGCTGCTTTCCTGTCGACGCTTGGATGAAAGGGGTTCATCCAACACACCGGACGAAATCGAAAAAGGTGTCAGGGCACCGCGAAAATAATTCCGCGAGGCCGTGGGGCCCCGTTTCCCTGGGGTTTCGATCCGTGAGGTGAAGCGGCCTGCGGTCCTGTCGCAGGGCGTTGCGTCCGTGGGGGTTGGCGCCTGTCTGGTGGGGTCAGGCGGATGCCGCCGGCTCCAGCGTCACCCAGTAGCGAGTCAGGCTGCTGAGGGCGATGGGCAGGGTGTCTTGCAGCAGGCGCAGGCTGGCATCGGTGTCGCGCAGCGGGAAGGCGCCGGAGACGCGGATATCGGCAATGCGCGGGTGGCAGCGCAGCACGCCGGGGCGGTAGCGGCCGAGTTCGTCCACCAGGTCGGCCAGGCGCATGTCCTGGGCCAGCAGCATGCCGGTTTCCCAGGCGGTGGCGGCCGGGTCCAGGGCGGTGCTTGGCAGCACGTGCTCGCGGTCGAAGGCGGCTTGTCGGCCCGCCTCGATCACCTGCGAGTCGCTGCGCCCGCTGTTGCTGACGCGTACGGCACCTTCCATCACCGCGACCCGGCAACGCTCGCCGTCGAGGCGCAGGCTGAAGCGGGTGCCCAGCGCCTGGGCGATGCCCTGGGGCGTTTCCACCAGGAACGGCCGCGGTGTGGGGGACGGGTCCTTGGCGGTGGTGATCAGCACCTCGCCGCTGAACAGGCGCAGGCGCCGACTGGTGGCGTCGAAGGCCACGTCCAGGGCGCTGGCGGTATTGAGCAGCAGGCGGGTGCCATCGGGCAGGTGCAGGTCCTTCTGTTCACCGGTGGCGGTGCGCAGGTCGGCGCTCCAGTCCTGCCAGGGCAGCTGGCGCCAGGCCGCCCAGGCGACCGGCGCGGCGAGCAGCAGCATGCCCAGGCGGGCGATGGCCTGGCGGCGACCGATGCCTTTGCGCTTGGCATTGTCCAGGGTCTGCAGTGCCAGGCTGCCGGGCAGGTTGCGGAAATCACCGAGGATGCTTTCGGCGCGAGCCCAGGCCTGGGCATGCTGCGGGCTGCGGTTGCGCCACAGCTGGATGGCGCGGTGGTCGTCCTCGGTGGCACTGCCGGAATGCAATTGCACCAGCCAGTCGGCGGCCTCGCCGAGGATCTGCGGGTCGATGCGGTTCATCAGGCCGCGCTAAGGCAGGCGAGGAAGGCGTCGCGCATGTAGCGCTTGACGCTGGCCAGGGACACGCCCAGGCGCGTGGCGATCTCGGCGTAGCCGAGGCCTTCGAGCTGGGACAGGAGGAAGGCCTGGCGGGTCTTCTCGGGCATTTCGGCGAGCAGCGCCTCGATGCGGCACAAGGTTTCCAGGATCAGCAGCCGGGTTTCGGGGGAGGGTGCTTCGGGCTCGGGCAGGTGGGCGATGCTTTCCAGGTAGGCCTGTTCGATGTCCTGGCGCCGCCAGCGGTCGATCACCAGGCCCTTGGCGATATGGGTGAGCAGGGCGCGGGGCTCGTTGCCGAAATCACGCCCGACCTGACGGCCCAGCAGGCGCAGGAAGGTGTCGTGGGCCAGGTCCGCTGCATCCCAGGCGTTGCCCAGGCGCCGGCTGAGCCAGGCATGGAGCCAGCCGTGGTGGTCGCTATAAAGGGAGTGGATCTGGCGGTTGAGGGTCTGATCGGCTGCCGACATGGGCTACTGCGTCCGTCAGGGCGGCCCGCCCTGGATGTAGATAAGAATTGATCTCATTCTATATTCGCGCCCGGAAAGCTGGCAATCGCCGCCGCTGGCCAGCCGTCAGCCGGTTGCGGCCCCTGGGTTCTGGCGGCGACGTTTCCACGAGGTTTTTTTCACGAATTCTTGACCGGTCGCTACCTAGGCTGCGAGCCGTCTCCTGCAACCCCTGCAGGGCCGGTCGAGCCCCCTCCATGCTGAAGAACCTCCGGTTGCGCCCCGAAGCCCTGACCCTGCTGGTCAGCGTCGCGCTGCTGCTTTTCTACAACCTGCCGCTGTGGCGCCATGTCGCACAGATCGTGCCCGACCCCTGGTTGCGGGTGGTCTTCGGCTTGCTGGTGGTGCTGATCTTCAACCTGGTGCTGACGTTGTTTTCCTTCCGCTGGGTGTTCAAGCCACTGCTGACGCTGGTGCTGCTGGGCAGCGCCGGGGTGCTGTATTTCATGACCCAGTACGGCGTGGTGGTGGACATCGAGATGCTGCGCAATGTCGCCGAGACCGATGTCGGCGAGGTGCGTGACCTGCTGACCCTGAAGTTCGCCGGCTTCCTGCTGCTGTTCGGCGTGCTGCCGGCCGGCTTGCTGTGGCACCTGCAGATCGGCCATCGCCCGCTGCTGCGTGAGCTGCTCAGCAAACTGCTGGTGACGGTGGCTTGCCTGGTGGCCCTGGGGGCGATCGCGTTGAGTAACTACCAGGCGCTGGCCTCGTTGTTCCGCAACCACCACGAGCTGCGCCTGATGGTGGTGCCGAGCAACTATCTGGGCGCGTCGTTCAGTTACCTGCGCACTCACTTCGCCACGGCGGACGAGCCCATGCGGGCCATTGGTACCGATGCCCGCCGTGCGCCCGCCTGGCAGGGCCATGCACGCAAGTCCCTGACGGTGCTGGTGGTGGGGGAGAGCGCCCGTGCCGCCAACCTCGGGCTGCTGGGCTACGGCCGCGACACCACGCCGCTGCTGGCGAAGCAGCAGGGCCTGACCGCCTTCACCCAGATGCGCTCCTGCGGCACCGAAACCGCCGTGTCGGTGCCCTGCATGTTCTCCAACATGACCCGCAGCGATTACAGCTACGCCCGCGCCAAATCCCAGGAAGGGCTTTTGGACGTGCTCAAGCACGCCGGCCTGGCGGTGCGCTGGCGCGATAACCAGTCCGGCTGCAAGGGCACCTGCGACCGCGTGGCCTTCGAGGACATGGGCAACGCCAAGGACCCCAGCCTGTGCGCCGACGGCGAATGCCACGACGCCATCCTCCTCGACGGGCTGCAGGGCTATATCGATAACCTCAAGGACGACAGCGTGCTGGTGCTGCACCAGATGGGCAGCCATGGCCCGGCCTACTACAAGCGCTACCCGGCTGCCTTCGAGCGCTTCACCCCGGTGTGCCGCAGCGCGACCCTGAGCGACTGCTCGCGGGAGAGCATCATCAACGCCTATGACAACACCCTGGTCTACACCGACTACCTGCTGTCGAGCCTGATCGACCTGCTGCGCAAGAACCAGGACCGCGTCGACACGGCGATGATCTACCTCTCCGACCACGGCGAATCCCTCGGCGAATACAACCTCTACCTGCACGGCACGCCCTACGCGATGGCACCGGACGAGCAGAAGCACGTGGGCCTGCTGACCTGGTTCTCCGAGGGCTACCAGAAGGACTTCGGCCTGGACAACGCCTGCCTCGGCAGCCAGCGCGACAAGCCGGTGAGCCAGGACAACCTGTTCCATTCCATGCTCGGCCTGCTGCAGATCGAGACCGGCGAATACCAGCGCGACCTGGACCTCTTCGCACCTTGCCGGAGGTCGGCGTCCTGATGACCCTGTCCCCCTGGTTCGGGCGCTGGCGCCAGCGGCAGATCGCCCGGCGCGCCCTCAAGGCCGCCGGCGAGCCCAACCTGGTGCTCGACCTGCCGTGCGGCCTGGGGCGTTCCTGGGCGCTGCTGGCCGAACACCCGAACCGCTTCATCCTCGCCGCCGACCCCTCGCGGGAGGTGCTCGACCGTGCCCTGGCCGCCCGCAGCGGCCCCCTGGTGGAGCGGGTGCGCGGCTTCCAGACCTCGGTGCTGGCCATCCAGCTGCCGGAGAACGCGGTGGACAGCATCCTCTGCCTGCAGTCGCTGAGCCGCCTGAGCCCCGAGCAACGCCTGATGGCCCTGCGCGAGCTGCGCCGGGTGACCCGCGACACGCTGATCCTCTCGCTGCCGGTGGACGGCAACCTGGAGGCCTGGCACTGGCGGCGCCACCGGGGCGAGGGCGCCAGCGTGCCGCCGTTGCGCCGTGACGTGCTGGAGGACGAGTTCCGCCAAGTGGGCCTGCAGATCCTCTCGCACCAGGACTTCCTGCCCGGCTGGGCGATGGTGCGCACCTATGTCCTACGCAAGGACGGGTGATGGAAAAGCCGGTTACAGCTGAACCTTTCCCATTTGCGTCACCTAAGCACTATCATCGCGCCTCCCCGGCATCCCGTTACGGGCGCCCGGCAGTTCGCATTTCCTTTCCAATTGGATGGACTCCGAGACATGAGTAGAACCCGCAACCCGTTGGGCGCCTACCGCCCGACCCTGGGCAGCCACCTGGCCTTCACCCTGTCGTGTGGCCTGGTGTTCCTGGTGATGTACACCCTGTTGCGGGGGGCGTTGCTGGTCTACAACCGCGAGCTGATCGGCGCCACCCCGGCCGCCACCTTCGTCGAGGCCTTCTTCAACGGCTTCCGCTTCGACCTGCGCCTGACCATCTACGCCCTGGCGCCGTTGCTGCTGTCCATTCCCTTCGCCGGTGCCATGGCCGCGCGCCGCCTGCACCTGGTGTGGTTGACCGGCTTCGCCAGCGTCACCCTGTTCTTCGGCCTGCTGGAGCTGGATTTCTACCGTGAATTCCACCAGCGCCTGAACAGCCTGGTGTTCCAGTACATGAGCCAGGACCCGAAAACGGTGCTGAGCATGCTTTGGTACGGCTTCCCGGTGGTGCGCTATCTGCTGGCCTGGGCCATCGCCACCTGGCTGCTGTTCAAGCTGTTCCAGTGGCTGAGCCGGGTGCACCGCCCCCGTGGCGAGGCGCTGGCGGGCGAGGGCAGCGGCCGCGCCGCCATCGCCCCCTGGTACCTGCGCGTCGGGGTCTTCGGCCTGGTGCTGGTGCTCGCCGTGGTCGCCGCCCGTGGCACCCTGCGCCAGGGCCCGCCGCTGCGCTGGGGTGATGCCAACACCACCGACTCGGCCTTCGCCAACCAGCTCGGCCTCAACGGCACGCTGATGCTGATGAACGCCGCCCAGGCGCGCTTCTCCGAAACCCGTGACAACCAGTGGAAGGCCAGCCTGCCGGAAGGCGAGGCCCAGGACGTGGTCCGCGACATGCTGCTGACCCCGCAGGACCAGCTTGTGGACGAGGGCAGCGCCGCCGTGCGCCGCCTGCTCACGCCCAATGCCGATGGCAGCCTGCCGGTGCGCAACGTGGTGGTCATCCTTATGGAGAGCCTGGCCGGGCACTACGTCGGCGCCCTCGGCGGCAAGGGCGACATCACCCCCAACTTCGACCGCCTGAGCAAGGAAGGGCTGCTGTTCACCCGCTTCTTCTCCAATGGCACCCACACCCACCAGGGCATGTTCGCCACCATGGCCTGCTTCCCCAACCTGCCGGGCTTCGAGTACCTGATGGAGCAGCAGGAGGGCACCCACAAGTTCTCCGGCCTGCCGCAGCTGCTCAGCGCCCGCCAGTACGACGACCTGTACGTCTACAACGGTGATTTCGGCTGGGACAACCAGCTGGGCTTCTTCGGCAACCAGGGCATGCGCAACTTCGTTGGCCGCAATGATTTCGTGAACCCGGTGGTCTCGGACCCGACCTGGGGCGTTTCCGACCAGGACATGTTCGACCGCGCCGCCCAGGAGCTGAAGGACAACTACGGCAGCAAGCCCTTCTATGCGTTGTTGCAGACTCTCTCCAACCACACCCCCTACGCGCTGCCCGAACAACTGCCGGTAGAGCCGGTGACCGGTTTCGGCTCGCTGGACCAGCACCTCACCGCCATGCGCTACTCCGACTGGGCCCTGGGGCAGTTCTTCGAGAAGGCCAAGCAGTCGCCGTACTACAAGGACACCCTGTTCGTGATAGTCGGCGACCACGGCTTCGGCACCCCCGAGCAGCTCACCGACATCGACCTCTACCGCTTCAACGTGCCGCTGCTGCTGATCGCCCCCGGCCTCCAGGAGAAGTTCGGCGCGCGCACCGATGTGGTCGGTACCCAGGTGGACGTGGTGCCCACCATCATGGGCCGCCTCGGCGGCGAGACCCGCCACCAGTGCTGGGGCCGCGACCTGCTGAGCCTGGCGCCGGAAGACAAGGGCTTCGGCGTGATCAAGCCCTCGGGCAGCGACCAGACCGTGGCCATGGTGGCCGACGGGCGCATCCTGGTGCAGCCGCGTGGTGGCGACCCGCTGCTCTACGACTACCGCCTCAACAGCGAGCAGGGCGCGACCCGCGTCGAGGACCCGGAAGCGGTACAAGCCATGAGCCGTCGCCTCGAAGCCTTCATCCAGGTGGCCACCAAGAGCCTGCTGGGCAACACCACGGGCGTCGTCGACGCCAAGTGACCCCCGCCGCCCCGGAGCCATTCCGGGGCGCACTCCCTCGCTTAACGGCGCCCTGTTCCTCGCGGAGCGGGCGCTGGCAGAACTGCCAATACGTCTGGCATGCAGGAAAAACCCCGGGCTCTCCCGAGCGGTAAGAATCGACTGACCGCCACCCCATAGGCTGTTTCTCTTCCGGAGCAGCAGCCCTGAGGGCGGCATTTCCCGCAGGGCGCCCCGGTGTCCGCCGGGTGGCCCAGGTCATCAAGGTTCGTTGCATGCCGCATAACAACAAGATCCGCCCGTTCTTCGCTACCGCCTCGTTGCTGTTCCTGCTGCCGGCCCTGCCGGTTCTCGCCGATTGCGGCCAGGCCGGGGTGGAGCGGGGCGCCAATGCCTTCGCCGCCGAATGCTCGGTGTGCCACGCCGCCAGCAAGGATGCCGCGCCGGGCATGGGGCCGAACCTGGCCGGGGTGATCGGCCGCAATGCCGGCAGCCAGCCCGGCTTCGCCTATTCCCAGGCGATGAAGGCCCGCGCTCAACCCTGGCAGCAGGACAGCCTGCAAGCCTTCATCGCCCAGCCGCAGGCCCAGGTGCCCGGCACCTACATGCCCTATGCCGGCCTGGCCGACGCGACGGATCGCCAGGCCATCGCCTGCTTCCTCGCCCAGCAGCACTGAGGCGCCCCGGAACTCCCATGAACGAGGAAAGAACATGAGCAAGGTTGACGTACTGCCGCAGGTCGCGGCCTTCCTGCAACGCCGCCACGGCTGCTTCATCGACGGCCAGTGGGTGGTGCCCGAAGGCGCTTCCACCCCGGTGCTGAACCCGGCCACCGGCGAGGTGATCGCCGATGTGGCGGAAGCCGATGACGTGCTGCTGGACCGCGCCGTGCAATCGGCCCACCGCGCCTTCAAGGCCGGCGTCTGGTCGGGCCTGCGCCCGGCCGACCGCGAACGCATCCTGCTGCGCTTCACCGCGCTGGTGGAAGAGCACGGCGAGGAGCTGGCGCAACTGGAAACCCTGAGCCAGGGCAAGTCCATCAACATGGCGCGGATGCTCGATGTCAGCGCCACGGTGGAGTTCATGCGCTACATGGCCGGCTGGGCGACCAAGATCGAGGGCCAGACCCTGGACGTGTCCATCCCGCTGCCCGAAGGCGCGCGCTTCACCGCCTTCGCCCGTCGCGAGCCGGTGGGCGTGGTGGCCGGCATCGTGCCCTGGAACTTTCCACTGATGATCACCACCTGGAAACTGATGCCGGCGCTGGCCTGTGGCTGCACGGTGGTGATCAAGCCGGCCACCGAGACGCCGCTGACCGCGTTGCGCCTGGCCGAGCTGGCGCTGGAGGCGGGCATTCCGCCGGGCGTGTTCAACCTGGTGACCGGGGGCGGCGCCACCGTGGGCAACGCCCTGGCCTCGCACCCGCTGATCAACAAGGTGTCCTTCACCGGCTCCACCGCCGTGGGCAAGAGCGTCGGCGTGGTGGCGGTGCGCAACATGACCCGCTTCGCCCTGGAGCTGGGCGGCAAGAACCCGATGATCATCCTCGCCGACGCGGACATCGACAAAGCCATCGGCGGCGCGCTGCTCGGCGGCCTGCTCAACCAGGGCCAGGTCTGCGCCGCGGCGTCGCGCTTCTATGTGCAGCGCTCGCGCTACGACGAGTTCGTCGAGAAGCTGGCCGCCGCCGTGTCCGGCATGAGCATCGGTGCCGGCATGGACTGCACGGCAGCCATCAACCCGCTGGTGTCGCGCAAGCAGCAGCAGGGCGTGCTGCGCCATATCGAGCTGGCCCGCAGCGAGGGTGCCCGTGTGGTCACCGGGGGCACGCCGGTGGACAGCGAAGGCTTCTACGTGCGCCCCACGGTGCTGGCCGATGTCGACCACTCCATGACCGTCTCCCGCGAGGAAGTGTTCGGCCCGGTGCTGTCGGTGATCCCCTTCGACGACGAGGAGAGCGCCATCGCCATGGCCAACGACAGCGAATACGGCCTGGCCGCCAGCCTCTGGACCAACGACCTGACCAAGGCGATGAACCTGGTACCGCGCATCGAAGCGGGCACCGTGTGGGTCAACGCCCACGTGCTGCTGGACCCCAACATGCCGTTCGGTGGCGTCAAGCAATCGGGCATGGGCCGCGAGTTCGGCCGCACCGTCATCGAGGCCTACACCGAGCTGAAATCGGTGTGCATCGCCCACTGAGCAAGTGCGACACCCTCCTAATTCACAGGCCTTCGGGCCTGTTTTTTTATGGGGTGGAGTCATTCCTCGCCTGTGTCGACGGCTCGCTCGTAGGGCGGGTGAAACCCGCAGATGTCCTGTGTGGGGTTGTCGGGTTTCACCCGACCTACGCGACGCAAACCCGGTCCCCGGTCATAACCAAATCTGTTGGCCTGGCCCGGAATCAAGGCTAGGCTTCCGGCATTTCCCTGATCGGGCGCCTGCCGTGAATATCGATACCCGCATCAAGTTCCGCCACCTGGTGTGCTTTCTCGAAGTGGCGCGCCAGGGCACCCTGGCGCGGGCGGCGGACAAGCTGGCGGTGAGTCAGCCGGCCATTTCCAAGACCCTCAAGGAGCTGGAGGACCTGCTCGGCGCCAGCCTGTTCGCGCGCAGCAAGAGCGGCGTCACCCTTACCGAGGCGGGCGTGGCCTTCATGCGTTACGCCGGCCCCTGCGTGCAGGCGTTGCGCGATGGCGTGGACAGCCTGCGCAGTGGCGAGCACGAGTCCGCCACCCTGCGCCTGGGCGTACTGTCCACGGTGGAGAGCCTGCTGGTGCCCGAGGTGGTGCGCCGCCTGCACGCACGCCACCCGACCCTGGTGGCCAGCGTGGTGACCGGCCCCAGCGCCTACCTGCTGTCGCAGCTGCACGTGGGCGAGCTGGACCTGGTGGTGGGGCGCATGACCGACAGCCCGCAGATCCAGGGCCTGCTGTTCGAGCACCTGTACAGCGAGTCGATGACCCTGGTGGTGCGCCCCGGCCACCCGCTGCTGGCGGGGCCGCCGGCACGGGAGCGGCTGCAGGATTACCCACTGGTGCTGCCGCTGGCCGGGACCACCATCCGCAAGTACGCCGATGCCTTCTTCGTGCAATGCGGCATCAACCCGCCGCGCCAGCGCCTGGAGACCCTGTCCGTGGCCTTGAGCCGGCGCTACGTGCAGACCAGCGAGGCGATCTGGATCGCCCCCACCGACGCGGTGCAGCTGGACCTGCGCCGGGGTGAGCTGGTGGAACTGCAACTGGGCATCCAGGAACCGGGCGGTTCGGTGGGCATCTGCAGCAACGCCGCGCTGCCGCTGCCCCTGGCGGCGCACTGGTGCGTGGAGGTGCTGCGGGAGCTGGGGCAGTCCTACCGCGAAGGGCAATATCCTTAACTGAATGGTTATGGATGGGTGGCGTTATTTCAGTTTTACCGCCGCCAGCGAGGCGCGACACTCCGCCACAGCCTGCTGCCCCGCAGCCTCCATAAATCCAATAAGAAGGAGATCGACATGTCCGATGCGGAACAGAGCCGCTTCGTCATTCGTGACCGCAACTGGCACCCCAAAGCCCTGACGCCTGACTACAAGACCTCCATTCCCCGTTCCCCGCGCCAGGCGCTGGTGAGCATCCCGCAATCGGTTTCCGAAACCACTGGCCCGGACTTCTCGCACCTGAAGCTGGGGCGTTTCGACAATGACCTGCTGCTCAACTTCGACCACGGCGGCCTACCCATCGGCGAGCGCATCATCGTCGCCGGGCGTGTCTGCGATCAGTACGGCAAGCCGATCCCGCATACCCTGGTGGAGATGTGGCAGGCCAACGCCGGCGGCCGCTACCGCCACAAGAACGACCGCTACCTGGCGCCGCTGGACCCGAACTTCGGCGGGGTCGGCCGCGCGCTGACCGACAGCGAGGGCTACTACAGCTTCCGCACCATCAAGCCCGGCCCCTATCCGTGGCGCAACGGCCCCAACGACTGGCGCCCGGCGCATATCCACTTCTCCATCAGCGGCCCGTCGATCGCCACCCGGCTGATCACCCAGCTGTATTTCGAGGGGGACCCGCTGATCCCCATGTGCCCCATCGTCAAGTCCATCGCCAACCCCGAGGCGGTGCAGAGCCTGATCGCCAAGCTCGACATGAACGCCGCCAACCCCATGGATTGCCTGGCCTACCGCTTCGACATCGTCCTGCGCGGCCAGCGTCGGACCCACTTCGAAAACCGCTGAGGAGCTGCGCGCATGCCCATTCAATTGCTGCCGGAAACCCCGTCGCAAACCGCCGGCCCCTACGTGCACATCGGCCTGGCGCTCGCCGCCGCCGGCAACCCGAGCCGCGACCAGGAGATCTGGAACGAAATGGCCAAGCCCGGCGCACCCGGCGAGCACATCCTGCTCATCGGCCACGTCCATGACGGCAACGGCCACCTGGTGCGCGACTCTTTTCTCGAGTTCTGGCAGGCCGACCATGAAGGCCGCTACGACAGCGCCTTCGACCTGGAGAAGCCCTTCAACGGCTTCGGCCGCACCACCACCACCTTCGATGCCGGCGAATGGACGCTGAAAACCATCAAGCCCGGCGTGGTGCACAACGCCGCCGGGGTGCCGATGGCGCCGCACATCAACGTCGCGCTGTTCGCCCGGGGCATCAACATCCAGCTGCAGACGCGCCTGTACTTCGACGACGAAGCCGACGCCAACGCCCGGTGCCCGGTGCTCAACCTGATCGAGCAGCCGCAGCGGCGTGAAACCCTGGTCGCCAAGCGCTGCGAGGTGGACGGCAGGCTCGCTTACCGCTTTGATATCCGCATCCAGGGGGAAGGGGAAACGGTCTTCTTTGACTTCTAACGCGCAGATTCATGAGGCGGGTCAGCCCGCCGAAGCGGTCCTCGATCGCGTGCGGCGACACTTCAATGCCGTGCTGGAGGCGCGGGGCTACCGTGCCGACAGCGCGCAGCAGGCGGCCATCGAGCACCTCGGCGACTGGCTGGGCAAGCACCTGGCCGCCCGCCATGGCTGGTTCCGCCGGCCGGTGGCGGGCGTCTACCTGTGGGGTGGCGTCGGCCGTGGCAAGAGCTTCGTGATGGACGCCTTCTTCGCCGCGGCGCCGGTGCAGGCCAAGCGCCGCGTGCACTTCCACGCCTTCCTGCAGGAGCTGCAGGTGCGCATGCTCGCCTTCAGCGGCCAGGCCGACCCGCTGGTGCGCGTGGCCCGGGAGATCGCCCAGCAGACGCGCCTGCTGTGCTTCGACGAATTCCACGTGCACGACATCGGTGACGCCATGCTGCTCGGGCGCCTGCTCAAGGTGCTGGTGGAGGAGGGCGTGGGCCTGGTCTGCACCTCCAACTACAGCCCCGACAAGCTCTGCCCCAACCCGCTGTACCGCGAGCGCTTCCGCCCGGCCATCCAGCTGATCGAGAAGCGCTTCGACGTGGTTTCCCTGGATGCGGGGCAGGATTACCGCCAGCACAGCACCGAGCTGGAAGCCTGGGGCGATTACTGCTGGCCCGAGCCGGATGACGGCGGCGCATCGATCCGCCGTGCCCTGGGGCTGGGGGAGGGCGCCTTGCTGGACCAGGTGCTGGAGGTCAATCACCACCCGCTGCGGGTGCATGCCCTGGAGGGCGACCGTGCCTGGCTGGACTTCCACGAACTGTTCGCCACGCCGCGCTCGGCCAGTGACTACCTGTGGCTGATCGAGCATTTCCCGCATATGGCGGTGGGCGGGCTGGACCGCCTCGGTGACCACCCCCAGGACGTCAGCCAGCGCTTCCTCAATTTCATCGACATCGCCTACGACCGTGGACTGCACCTGCGGCTGTACTCCGCCGTGGCGCTGGAGCAGCTGGCCGAAGGCGGCAATGCGGTGGACTTCGCCCGCACCCTGAGCCGCATGAAGCAGCTGCGCAGCGTGAAGCTGGATGCTGCCCAGTAGTCCCGTATTCGCGAGGGTGCGCCGACAATTGCGATAACCGCCCACCGCTTCGATAATCGCCCGACTCTCGCCGTGACCGCCAAGGACAACAACAATGAGCGACGAACAACGCGTCCCCCTACCGCCCCTGGCGCCGCCCATCATCGCCTCGCCGGCCAAACGCATCGAAGCCTTCACCGGCGACCCCAACTTCATGACTTCCCTGGCCCGCGGCCTGGCGGTGATCCACGCCTTCCAGGAGCGCAAGCGCCACCTGACCATCGCCCAGATCAGCCACCGCACCGAGATTCCCCGCGCCGCTGTGCGCCGCTGCCTGCACACGCTGATGAACCTCGGTTACGTGACCACCGACGGGCGCACCTATTCGCTGCTGCCCAAGGTGCTCACCCTCGGCCACGCCTACCTGTCGTCGACGCCCCTGGCGGTCACCGCGCAGCCGATCCTCGACCGCCTCAGCGAGCAGCTGCACGAGGCCTGCTCCATGGCCACCCTGGAGGGCGACGAGATTCTCTACATCGCCCGCTCGGCCACGCCGCAGCGGTTGATCTCGGTGGACCTCAGCGTCGGCAGCCGCCTGCCGGCCTATTGCACCTCCATGGGCCGCATTCTTCTCGCCGCGCTGGATGACGCGGCGCTGGAGGAGTACATCGAGCACGCCGACCTGCAGATCAAGACCAGCCGCACCGTGCACACGCCCGAGGGGCTGCGCGCGAGCGTCGCGGAGATCCGCACCCAGGGCTGGGTGATCATCGACCAGGAGCTGGAAGTCGGCCTGCGCTCGGTGGCGGTGCCGCTGAAGGACTCCGCCGGCCAGGTGCTCGCCGCCCTTAACGTCGGCACCCACGCCGGGCGCGTCACCCGCCAGGAATTGGAGACGCGCTTCCTGCCGGTGCTGCTGGAGGCCAGCAAGGAAATCAGCGCGCGTCTGTTCCAGTGAGGGCATTCCCACGCGGCGTGGATGTCGCTCCGACATCCACGCACAGCACCGCTTGCAAAGCGTTCGATAAGCGCACGCATAGTCGATTATCGAATTGAACTGCCCCGGGCCTCTCCGTAGTGTTTGCCGGGCCGCACGACACGATGCGGCGCCATAAAAACAATGAGAGTCAGCCATGGCCAGCAGCCATCCGCAGCGCGCAAGCGCTCCGTCGTCGCACGCCGCAGGGGTTCGCCTGCCGGGCACGCTCATTCCTGTCTCATTCGCGCAGTCCGGTTTAGAGGTCGAACCCATCGACCCGCGCCGCGCGAAGACGCCTTCACAGGAACTTCCTACATGACCCGCCCTGCACAGCTACCGGCCGCCGGTACCCTCGACGTCCAATCCTTCATCAATGCCCAGCCTCTGTCCCGCTACCAATGGCGGATCGTGCTGCTGTGCTTCCTCATCGTCTTCCTCGACGGCCTCGACACCGCCGCCATGGGCTTCATCGCCCCGGCCCTGACCCAGGACTGGGGCATCGACCGCGCCAGCCTCGGCCCGGTGATGAGCGCCGCGCTGATCGGCATGGTCTTCGGCGCCCTGGGCTCCGGCCCGCTGGCCGACCGCTTCGGCCGCAAGATCGTGCTGGTGGTGGCGGTGTTCCTCTTCGGCCTGTTCAGCCTGCTGTCGGCCTTCAGCAGCAACATCGACCAGTTGCTCGCCCTGCGCCTGCTCACCGGGCTGGGCCTGGGCGCGGCGATGCCCAACGCCACCACGCTGCTCTCCGAATACACTCCGGAACGGCTCAAGTCGCTGCTGGTGACCAGCATGTTCTGCGGCTTCAACCTCGGCATGGCGTCTGGCGGCTTCGTCTCCGCGAAGATGATCCCGGCCTTCGGCTGGCACAGCCTGCTGCTGCTCGGCGGCGTGCTGCCGCTGCTGCTGGCGGTGGTGTTGGTTGTCTGGCTGCCGGAATCCGCCCGCTACCTGGTGGTGCGCAATCGCGGTGCCGACAAGGTGCGCCAGGTGCTGGCCCCCATCGCCCCGGCGGAAGTGGCCGTGGCCACGGACTTCAGCGTGCCGGAGCAGAAAACGGTGCAGAGCCGCAACGTGCTCAAGGTGGTCTTCGCCGGCACCTACAGCGCCGGTACCCTGTTGCTGTGGCTGATCTACTTCATGGGCCTGGTGATCGTCTACCTGCTCACCAGCTGGCTGCCGACGCTGATGCGCGACAGCGGCGCGAGCATGGAGCAGGCCGCCTTCATCGGTGCGCTGTTCCAGTTCGGCGGCGTGCTCAGCGCCGTGGGCGTGGGCTGGGCGATGGACAAATTCAACCCGCACAAGGTCATCGGCGTGTTCTACCTGCTGGCGGGCGTCTTCGCCTACTTCGTCGGCCAGAGCCTGGGCCAGGTCACCCTGTTGGCGACCCTGGTGCTGCTCGCCGGCATGTGCATCAACGGCGCCCAATCGGCCATGCCGTCCCTCGCCGCACGCTTCTACCCCACCCAGGGCCGCGCCACGGGCGTCTCCTGGATGCTCGGCATCGGCCGCTTCGGCGCCATCCTCGGCGCCTGGATCGGTGCCACGCTGCTGGGCCTGGGCTGGAACTTCGAACAGGTGCTCACCGCGCTGGTGGTCCCCGCTGCGATCGCCACGGCGGCGGTGGTGATCAAGGGGCTGGTGAGCCATGCGGATGCGACCTGAGAGGACCTGTTTGGGCTGCCTCTTTGAGATCATGCCCAGAGATTTTTGATCAGCGCTCGGCCTCTACGAGGCCGATATTGAGGGATAGGACATCGTGCTACTGAACAGCCTGTTCTCCCCAGGTGACTAGGTGATCGAGGGACTGATGAGTCATGAGGGGGCGGCCCGTTATCGGTGTCTCGGCTTGGGTCTGATGCGCCGGGGCTTTCCTTCCCTGCGTATCCGGACCGATCCCGTGACCCACCGTCCTTGGCGGTATCCAACGCACATCTTTCCCCGCCAGATGCGGGGTGCTGGCGGCTCTATCCGAGCAGTCCCCGTGACCTTCGCCTTCTTCCTTCCCCGTTTCTTGACCGTTCATCTACTGGACCGGTCGTCGGCAGACAGGCGGTTTTCAACCAGGGACAGGCGGTGGCCTTTGTGTCTGAGCTAAAACAATAGCGACAACTTCCAACGCGAATCACTGTCGGACAATAAGCCAATTGTCCTGATGCCTTTAAGGCCGACTCAGAGATTCGTTGTATGACTATTGGAGTTTTCGCAATGGACCTGCTAGCCGAATCTGCTCGTTTACCTGAGTTCCTCCCACCATTCGACGAGAGGAGTCGTCCTGTCCAATCGGGCTTCTCGTTAATTGAAATGATGGTGGTGGTCGCGCTGCTGTCGTTGTTCGCCGGCATCGCCTTGCCGTCATTCGGCACGTTGATCCAATCCAATCGCGTGGAGTCCAGCGCCTTTTCCGCTTTTCGTGTACTGCAGTTGGCACGCTCCGATGCCGTCACCACTCGTTCTCCGCAGACGCTGTGCCAAAACGGTAGTGCAGCCGAATGGTTGCTGGTTCGGGCAGCAAATTGCAGCTCCCTGGATGACAACCTGGTTGCCCAGCGCCTGAGCTTGCCCAGCAGCCTTACGGTCACCAGTACCGTGAGCAGTGTGCCGTTTCGATCGGATGGCACCGCGACTGCCATGACGCTGACGCTGTCCAGCAAGAGAACCAGCAGTGTCTATACCGTCAAGGTGGCTGGGTCCGGCTTTATCACCATGTCATCGAGCAAGTAGCCCATGGTCTATGCCCGGCAGGCTGGATTCGGCCTCATCGAAGTATTGGTGGCACTGGTGGTGATCTGTATCGGCGTGCTGGGAATGTTGTCGATGCAGGGCCGTACCGTCGGCTATGCCCAGGACACCAATCTGCGCAGCAATGCGGCCGAGTTGGCAGACGAGTTGATGGAGATGATGCGTGCCGATCTGTACTCGACCCAGGACGGCAGCAGTACCGCCCTGACTCCGCCCGCATCCTGGGGGTACTACAAGGCCAAGGGCAGCGATTTTCCCAGTGCACCCAGCAATTGCACTTCCATGGCTTCGCTGTCGGCGTCTCAGCGTCTCGGCTGCTGGGCCCAGCGTGCGCAGCTGGCATTGCCGGATTCGGTCAACCTGATGAAGCCGGAGTTCTATATCTGCCGCAGCAACGGCGCCAGTCTCTGTAGCGGTACTGGATCGGCCATCGAGATCCAGGTCGCCTGGCGGGTCAAGGCGGGGGAGTGCCTGGATGCCAACGCCGGCAGCGACAGCGACCCCACCATCTGCCGCTACGTTCTCAGGGAGGCGCCCTAGGATGAACGACGCTCCCGCTCGTCAGGCCGGTTTTTCTCTTGTCGAACTGATGATCTCCATGACCATCAGCCTGTTCCTGATCCTGGGTGTCACCCAGATGTACATCGACGGCAAGACGCGTGCGCTTTACTTCAATGGCCAGGCACAAAACCAGGACAACGCGCGGTACGCGCAGATGGTTCTGGAGGGTCGCCTGGCCAAGGCCGGCTACCGGCGCTTGCCGTCGACCCGCATGAGCGCTGCCTTCCCGACACAGACCGCCAATGGTTGCAGCTTCACATCCGGCCAAGCACTGGTACGGGTCGATGCCAGTACCCTGTGCTTGCGCTACCAGCCCCGGGACAACGTCGACGTGGATTGCACCGGAGCCTCCTTGAGCGGTGTAGCCGGTGTGAGTACGCCCTACGGTGTCTTCAGCCCCAGCAACAACGTGGTGGAAAAGATCACCCTCAGCGGCGGCAACCTGACCTGCAACGGCACCGTGCTGGTGGAGAACGTGGTGGCGGTGCAGTTCGACTACGGAGTGGACACCAGCAGTGACGAGTTCAAGCGCAAGATCGCCCAGTACTCCGCATCACCTGGCAGTGGGCAGACGGTACGGGGCGTGCGCTATGCGCTGTTGCTCACCAGTAGCCACAGCAACCTCACCGACGGCATTGCCGCTACCGCGTGCCAGAACTGGAAAACACTCACCGGCGTCACCTCCTGCAGTGACACCGACGGCAGCCTGCGTCGCATCGTCAGCGGGACCAGCATGTTGAGGAACCTGATGCCATGACCGCCACCTCTCCGGAATACCAGCGTGGCGCCGCGCTCTTCGTCGCCCTGATCATGCTGTTGGTGCTGACCATGGCTGCGGTGAGCGGCATGCGCCAGATGCAGCTGGAAGGGCGCATGACCGGCAACCGCCTCGAGCAGCAGCGTTTGATGAGCGCGGCGGATTCCGCCCTGCGCGAAGCCGAGGGCAGGCTACGCGGCAGCAACAAAGCGTTGAACGCCTGCTCGGCATCGTCCAGTCCCTGCTACATGTCCCAGGCCAGCACCTACAACACCGACTTTTCCGGCTCCATCCTCTATTCGGGCCTGGAGGGCTCCACCAGCCTGCTGCGTAGCGCCCGCTGGTATTTGCGCTACATCAGCACCAGTTGTACCGGGGGCTCGGGTGGCGGTGGCAACGCCTACCTGTCCAAGGGGCAGTCGGGCTGCACCTACTATTACGAGATCAATTCCGAGGCCTACAAGGGGACCGCCACTTCCAAGGCCTGTGGCCCTGATGCCCTGTGCCTGCGCTCGACCTTCGCCCTGGTGGTGCAGTGAAGCCCCGTTTCGATCGAGGAATGCCGTCCATGTCCGTTTCGCGCGCCATCCAGCTGTTCATCCTCCTCCTTATCCTGGCCAGTGGTGCCGCCAGGCCGGGGGTGATGGCGCAGACACCGCTCTTCGTCAGCAATATCGCGCCGCCGATGAACATGCTGGTGGTGGGGCGTGACCAGAAGCTCTATTTCCCGGCCTACAACGACGCCTCGGACATCGACGGCGACGACCAACTGGACATCTACTACAAGCCCGCCATCGACTACACCGGCTACTTCGATTCCTACAAGTGCTACACCTACGACGCCCTCAATGGCGTCTTCGTCCCCGCATCCACCACCAGCACCAAGAAGTGCACCAGCGCCACCGGGCGCTGGAGTGGCGACTTCCTCAACTACCTGTCCATGTCGCGCCTGGATGTGCTGCGCAAGGTGCTGTACGGCGGTTACCGCTACACCGACAGCGCCACCTCCACGGTGCTGGAGCGCACCTTCATCCCCAACGACGCCCACAGCTGGGGCAAGGAGTACCTGAGCATCGCCCGGGACGGCTACAGCATCGCCGACTACACACCGCTGGCCGTACCCACCAACGGCAAGTACATCCTCTTCGCCAACACCTCGATCGGCAGTAGCACCCTCAGCGCCTACAGCAATACGGCCGTGCCCAAGCTGCGCATCATCAGCAGCACCAACCAGAGCATCTACACCTACCGTATCTGGGGCTGGGTATCCCGGGAGAGCCCCCAGGCCACCAACAGCGTCACCAGCACCACCAACGTCACCAACACCATAGTTCCGGACTACGACCTGACCGTGAGGGTCCGGGCCTGCGTCAGTGGGCTGCTGGAGGCCAACTGCACCCAGTACGGCAGCGCCTACAAGCCCACCGGCGTACTCCACGACTACGGTTCGGCCGACAAGATGTACTTCGGCATGGTCACCGGCACCTACAGCAACAACCTGCGTGGCGGGGTGGTGCGCAAGGCGGCGGCGTCCTTCAGCAACGAGTTCACCTCGGCCAACGGGCGCTTCCTCACGGATGCCACGTCCGGCACCGGTTGCCAGAACGCCCGTTGCTATGTGAACAACAGCGGCATCGTCGCCAACCTCGATCGGCTGGTGTTCTCCGCCGGTTGCACCTCGTCTTCGGGCTTCAACCTCAATCCGTTGACCAACGGCAACTGCCTGGACTGGGGCAACCCCCTGGGCGAGATGGCCTACGAAACCCTACGCTATTACGCCGGCAAGGCACCCAACAGCGCCTATGCGGCCGGCACCTCGGACACCAGCCTGGGCATGAGCAGCCTGGCCAGCTGGACCAATCCCTATTCCACCTACCCGTCGTGCACCAAGCCGTTCATGACCCTGATGAGCGACATCAACCCCAGCTACGACTCCGATGTGCCGGGCAGCAGCCTGGGCTCGGACAGCAAGCCGACCACGGATATCGGCTTCGACTTCGCCGCCCTGGGCGCGACCCTGTGGAGCAAGGAGGTAGGCGGCTCCGTCTCGGTAAACGTCGGCC
Source organism: Pseudomonas sp. PDM13 (assembly GCF_025685765.1). Classification (NCBI taxonomy): domain Bacteria; kingdom Pseudomonadati; phylum Pseudomonadota; class Gammaproteobacteria; order Pseudomonadales; family Pseudomonadaceae; genus Pseudomonas; species Pseudomonas sp. PDM13. The sequence continues at coordinate 33,951 of NZ_JAOTQU010000016.1, forward strand.
AGTCCGGCAACACCAGTGATTCGGCGCCCACCGCCAAGAGTGCCAGCAGCTTCGCCACCATTCGTGGGTTGGCCGAGGAGCCCACCCGCCAGGGTAGCTACAGTGCCTCGGCCGTGTCCTATTTCGGCAGCCAGACGGCCCTGACCACGGCAGGCTCGAACAAGGTGCAGAGCTTCTCCATCGCCCTGTCTTCCACCTTGCCCAATATCCGTATCAAGACCAGCCGGGGCACGCTGAAGCTGGTGCCTTTCAGCATGAACGTCAGCCAGAGCGTGGTGAGCCAGATCACCGGCTTCTACATCGACACCCTGACCAACGACAGCGCGGGCAACCTCACGTCCATCACCTTCCGTGTGGTCTACGACGACGCGGCCCAGGGTCGCGACTACGACATGGACGCCATCGTCCTCTATACGGTGACGGCCAAGAGCGACGGCACGGTGGACGTCACCGCCCGCACCGAGTACTCGGTGGCCGGTGACGAGTCGCACATGGGCTACACCATGGCGGGTACCACCAGCGACGGCGTCTACCTGGAGGTGTCCGGTGGTGGCAGTGGCAACGTGCGCAACCGGCTCGATACGCCGGATGGCCGTTCCCCCGGCGATTGCGCAAGCATCACATGCGCCTTGCTGCCCGGCCTGGGCAACAACAGTTCCGCCCTCAGCGGAAATCGCCCGGCCTTCCACACCCGCAATTTCACCCCATCCGCCTCCAGGGCCGTCACCACGCTGCAGGACCCATTGTGGTACGCAGCCAAGTACGGTCAGAGCGACCTGGCATCCTGGGACCAGGACGGTGATGGCACGCCGGACAACTACTTCCTCGTCAGCGACCCGAGCAAGCTCGCCAGCCAGTTGAAATCGGCCTTCGACGAGATCCTCCAGCTCAACAGCTCGGTGACCGCGGTGGCGGTGGATTCCCAGTCCACCGACAGCGGCAGCTATGTGTACAGCACCGGTTTCACCTCCGCCGACTGGAGCGGGGACCTGATGAAGAAACAGAAAGCCAGGACCACCACCGGCGGTACAACGACCACGACCGGCGGTACAACGACCACGACGACCACCACCTTGTGGCGGGCCGCGGCGCAGCTGGGTACGCCCAGCAGCCGCAACATTCTCTTCGCCAAGAACGGAGTGCTGACCGGCTTCTCCTGGGCCAACCTGACCAGCACTCAGCAGACCCAGTTGAACAGGAACGTTTCGGGGACGGTGGACAACCTGGGGCAGACGCGGGTGGGCTTCCTGCGTGGCGAGAACAGCAGCTTCAGGACCCGCGCCTCGCTGATCGGCGACATCATCAACTCATCGCCCGTCCTGGTGAGCGGTGCCGATTACCTCAGCGCACGGGCCGACGCCCTGGAGGGCAGTACCAACTACTCGACCTTTGCCAACGGCCAGGCCTCCACCTCGCCAGTGGTCTATGTCGGCGCCAACGACGGCATGCTGCATGCCTTCAATGCCAGCACCGGAGCGGAGCTCTTCGCCTTCATCCCCAGCGCGGTGTTCTCCAGCCTCAATGCCCTCACTGCCAGCGACTATGGCCAGCGCGATGGCACCGAGCACCGCTATTACGTCGACGGCACGCCGGTGGTGGCGGATGTGTACTACAACTCGTCCTGGCGCAAGGTACTGCTGGGCACCCTGGGTGGAGGCGGACGGGAAGTGTTCGCCCTGGATATCACCACGCCGTCCTCGCCAAGGCTGCTCTGGGAGTTCACCAGTGACAACGACGCCAGTCTCGGCTACACGGTGGCCAAGCCCACCATCGCACGCCTGCATAACGGCAAATGGGCGGCCCTGGTGCCCAGCGGCTACGACATCGGCTCGACCTCGGCCTCCCTGCTGGTGATCGATATCCAGACCGGTGCCTTGCTGACCAAGCTCACCGCCACCCCGACCCTGGCCACGGGCGAAACCGTTGACTCCCTCGGCAACGGCCTGTCCCGACTCTATGTGGCCGATATGAACAGCGATGGCATCGCCGACTACGCCTACGCCGGTGACCTGCTGGGCAACCTGTGGCGGCTCGACCTGATCGATACCAGCGCGACCAGCCCGCTCACTGCCACCGCTGCCGAGAACCGCTACGCTGTGGCCTTTGGTGGCAACCCCCTCTACGTAGCGCGCAGCGCGGGTGGCGCCAGACAGCCCATCACGTCCGCGCCGTACCTGATTCCGCACCCGAGCGGCACCGGCTACATCGTCACATTCGGCACCGGCCGCTACCTGGTGACCTCGGACAAGACCTCCAGCGCGGGGCAGAGCATGTACGGCATCTGGGACCGGCGCACTGCCGGCCAGGCCAGCACCAGCTCGCCGTCCTCCGACAAGGTTCGGGCCAATCTGCAGCAGCAGACGCTGACCGCCAGCAGCCTCAGCGGCGTCACCACTTATGGCTTGAGCGGGACTGAAGTGGGTTGGTACGACAGCTCCGGCAATACCGCCGACAGCAATGTCAGCCGCTGGGGCTGGTACTTCGACTTCACCCAGACCGGCGAGCGGCTCATCTATGACACGACGCTCTATGGCTCCAGCCTGATCTTCAGCAGCGTGACACCGCAGACCGGAACCTGCGCGGCAGGGCTGTCGGGTACGGTGTACGCCATCAATCCCGACACCGGCGGGCAGAGTCTCTACAAGGTGTTCGACATGGACGGCGACGGCACCTTCGATGACCTGTCCGGCTTCGTTACCGACGGTGGGGATATCACGCTTTCCGGGGGCTACACCTGGGGCAACTCCCAGCTCACCAATACCCTCGACGGCGTCGCCACCGACACCGGGGCGGTCACCGGACGACGGACCTGGTACATCCAGCCGGCCAATTCAAATTGACGCAGAGGTGATATGAAACGAGCAGCCCATATAGGTGGCTTCACTCTTCTGGAGATGCTGATCGCGATGGTGATCCTCGCCATCCTGGCATCCATAGCCCTGCCTAGTTACCTGAGTTATGTGCTGCGTAGCAATCGCAGCGAGGCCCAAGCGCTGCTCAGCGAGGCGGCGTCCCGGCAGGAGCGTTATTTCACCCAGAACAACAGCTACGCCAGCACCGCTGCGGCGCTGAACATGACCAGCTACGTGGCCAACCTGAAGAGCTACAGCCTTTCCATCTCCAACGTCGGTGCTGCCACCTACACCCTGACCGCCACGGCCATCGGCTCCCAGGTGAAAGACAAGGACTGCAAGACCCTCACCCTCGACCAGGCCGGCGCCAAGGGCTACAGCGGCACTGCGGCCTCCGCCAGCACCTGCTGGCCCTGATGCTTGTGGGTCGCTTAAGTGTTCGATAATCGAACGAATAGTCGATTATCGAATTGTCCAGGGGCAAGTGGGGAGGTACCTTGCCAAGCACCCGGCACTCCGCCTGGCCTGGACACGAACACGAGATCGACATGGCTGAAATCATCTCCCTGCGCGAAGCGGTCGAGCGCTTCGTCAACGACGGCGACACCGTCGCCCTCGAAGGCTTCACCCACCTGATTCCCACGGCCGCTTCCCACGAGCTGATCCGCCAGAACAAGCGCGACCTGACCCTGGTGCGCATGACGCCCGACCTGGTCTACGACCTGCTGATCGGTGCCGGCTGCGCGAAGAAGCTGGTGTTCTCCTGGGGCGGCAACCCGGGCGTGGGCTCGCTGCACCGCCTGCGTGACGCGGTGGAGAAGGGCTGGCCCCGTGAGCTGGAGATTGAGGAACACAGTCACGCCGACCTGGCCAACTCCTATGTGGCCGGCGCCTCCGGGCTGCCGTTTGCGGTGCTGCGCGCCTATGCCGGCTCCGACCTGCCCAAGGTCAACCCGCTGATCAAGAGCGTGACCTGCCCCTTCACCGGCGAAGTGCTGGCCGCCGTGCCCTCGGTGCGCCCGGACGTGACCGTGATCCACGCGCAGAAGGCCGACCGCAAGGGCAACGTGCTGCTCTGGGGCATCCTCGGCGTGCAGAAGGAAGCGGCCCTGGCGGCCAAGCGCTGCATCGTCACGGTGGAAGAGATCGTCGACGACCTTAATGCACCGATGAACGCCTGCGTGCTGCCCACCTGGGCCCTGACCGCCGTCTGCCACGTGCCCGGCGGCGCGCACCCGTCCTACGCCCACGGCTACTACGAGCGCGACAACCGCTTCTACCAGGCCTGGGACCCCATCGCCCGCGACCGCGAGACCTTCAGCGCCTGGATCGACGACTACATCCGTGGCACCGAGGACTTCGCCCAGTTCCAGCAGAAAATTGCGGAGGCCAAGCAATGAGCGCCCAATCCACCGGCTACAGCACCAATGAAATGATGACCGTCGCCGCCGCCCGCCGCCTGAAGAACGGCGCGGTCTGCTTCGTCGGCATCGGCCTGCCGTCCAAGGCCGCCAACCTGGCGCGCCTGACCTCGTCCCCGGACGTGGTGCTGATCTACGAATCCGGCCCCATCGGTGCCAAGCCCACGGTGCTGCCGCTGTCCATCGGTGATGGCGAACTGGCCGAGACCGCCGACACCGTGGTGCCCACCGGCGAGATCTTCCGCTACTGGCTGCAGGGCGGGCGCATCGACGTCGGCTTCCTCGGCGCCGCCCAGGTCGACCGCTTCGGCAACATCAACACCACCGTGATCGGCGACTACCACAAGCCCAAGGTGCGCCTGCCCGGTGCCGGTGGCGCGCCGGAGATCGCCGGCTCCGCCAAGGAAGTGCTGATCATCCTCAAGCAGTCTCACCGCACCTTCGTCGACAAGCTGGCCTTCGTCACTTCGGTCGGCCATGGCGAAGGCGGCGATTCGCGCCAGCGCCTGGGCCTGCCCGGCAAGGGCCCGGTGGGCATCATCACCGACCTGTGCATCATGGAGCCCGAAGCCGGCACCCACGAATTCATCGTCACCTCGCTGCACCCGGGGGTGACCCGCGAGCAGGTGGTCGAGGCCACCGGCTGGGCGATCCGCTTCGCCGACAGCGTCAGCGAAACCCTCGCCCCCAATGCCGAGGAACTGGCCGCGCTGCGCGCCCTGGAGGCCCGTACCGCTGCCGCCCACGGCCAGCAGGGAGGTGAGGAATGAGCCGCGACGTATTCATCTGCGATGCCGTGCGCACGCCCATCGGCCGCTTCGGCGGGGGCCTGGCGCCGGTGCGTGCCGACGACCTGGCGGCCATCCCGCTCAAGGCGTTGATCGAGCGCAACCCGCAGGTACGCTGGGACGAAGTCGATGAAGTCTTCCTCGGCTGCGCCAACCAGGCCGGTGAGGACAACCGCAACGTCGCGCGCATGGCGCTGCTGCTGGCGGGCCTGCCGGAAAGCGTTCCCGGCGTCACCCTCAACCGCCTCTGCGCCTCGGGCATGGACGCGGTGGGCACCGCCTTCCGCGCCATCGCTGCCGGCGAGATGGAGCTGGCCCTGGCCGGTGGCGTCGAGTCCATGTCCCGCGCGCCCTATGTGATGGGCAAGGCGGACAGCGCCTTCGGCCGCAGCCAGAAGATCGAAGACACCACCATCGGCTGGCGCTTCATCAACCCGCTGATGAAGGCGCAATACGGTGTCGATGCCATGCCGCAGACCGCCGACAACGTCGCCGACGACCATCAGGTCAGCCGCGAGGACCAGGACGCCTTCGCCCTGCGCAGCCAGCAGCGCGCCGGTGCGGCCCAGGCGGCGGGCTTCTTCGCCGAGGAGATCGTCCCGGTGGTGATCAAGGGCAAGAAGGGCGACACGGTGATCGACCAGGACGAGCACCTGCGTCCGGACACCACCCTGGAGGCCCTGGCCAAGCTGAGGCCGGTCAACGGTGAAGGCAAGACCGTCACTGCCGGCAACGCCTCGGGCGTCAACGACGGCGCCGTGGCGCTGATCCTCGCCAGCGCCGAGGCGGTGAAGAAACACGGCCTGACCCCACGTGCCAAGGTGCTGGGCATGGCCAGCGCCGGCGTGGCACCGCGGGTCATGGGCATCGGCCCGGTGCCGGCGGTGCGCAAGCTGCTGGAACGCCTCAACCTGGGCATCGACCAGTTCGACGTCATCGAACTCAACGAAGCCTTCGCCGCCCAAGGGCTGGCAGTGACCCGTGACCTAGGCCTCGCCGATGACGACGCCCGGGTCAACCCCAACGGCGGCGCCATCGCCCTCGGCCATCCCCTGGGCGCCAGCGGCGCGCGCCTGGTGCAGACCGCGTTGCACCAGTTGGAGAAGTCCGGCGGCAAGCTCGGCCTTGCCACCATGTGTGTGGGGGTAGGGCAAGGGCTCGCACTCGTCATAGAGAGGGTGTGACAGGCTACTGCGCTCGCTACGCCTGCTGTGCGCGGCGCAGCTGTAGGGACGTTCCGTGGAGCTGCGAGGCACATGATGGGTTTCGCTCCGCTCTACCCATCCTACGGCTGGTCGGCGTGATGCAGTCGTAGGGTGGGCTTCAGCCCACCATGACCCATCCGACGAAGCGGTTTGAGCTCGCTACGCCTGATGTGCCAGGCGAAGTGCGTAAAGGCTGGTCGTGACGGGCCGGCTGCTATAAAACGATTCACCTTCCTGATTTCCGGAGCACTGGCTTGAACAGCCCGAGCAACCAACTCTTCGATGCCTATTTCACCGCGCCGGCCATGCGCGCGATCTTCTGCGACCACGGCCGGGTGCAGGGCATGCTGGATTTCGAGGCCGCGCTGGCCCGCGCCGAGGCCCGTGTCGGGGTGATCCCTGCAGAGGCGGTGGCGGCCATCGAGGCGGCCTGCAAGGCCGAGCTCTATGACTTCTCCGCCCTGGCCGTGGCCATCGGCAGCGCCGGCAACTCGGCGATTCCGCTGGTCAAGGCGTTGGGCAAGCGTATCGTCGCCAGTGATGCTGCCGCCGAGCGCCATGTGCACCTGGGCGCCACCAGCCAGGACGCCATGGACAGCGGCCTGGTGCTGCAGCTGCGCGCCGCCGTCACCCTGCTGGAAAACGACCTCGCCACCCTGGCTGATGCACTCGCCAGCCAGGCCCGCCTGCATGCCGATACACCGTTGGCCGGGCGCACCTGGCTGCAGCACGCCACGCCTGTGACCCTGGGCATGAAGATCGCCGGCTGGCTGGGCGCGGTGACCCGTCACCGCCAGCGCCTGGCCGAGCTGAAACCGCGCCTGCTGTGCCTGCAGTTCGGCGGCGCTTCCGGCAGCCTCGCGGCACTGGGCGACAAGGCCTTCGCCGTGGCCGGCGCCCTGGCGGAGGAACTGGACCTGACCCTGCCTGAGCAGCCCTGGCACACCCAGCGTGACCGCCTGGTGGAGTTCGCCAGCCTGCTGGGGCTGGTCGCCGGCAGCCTGGGCAAGCTGGGGCGCGACCTCAGCCTGCTGATGCAGACCGAGGCGGGCGAAGTCTTCGAGCCCGCCGCGCCGGGCAAGGGCGGCTCGTCCACCATGCCGCACAAGCGCAACCCGGTGAGCGCCGCCGTGCTCATCGGCGCCGCCACCCGCGCGCCGGGACTGGTGGCAACCCTGCTGGCCGCCATGCCCCAGGAGCACGAACGCAGCCTCGGCCTGTGGCACGCCGAATGGGAAACCCTGCCGGAGCTCTGCTGCCTGGTGTCCGGCGCCCTGCAGCAAGCGCTGCTGGTGGTCCCGGGCCTGGAGGTGGACGCCGCGCGCATGCGCCACAACCTGGACCTGACCCAAGGGCTGGTGCTGGCCGAGGCGGTGAGCATCGCCCTGGCCCAGCGCATCGGCCGCGACGCCGCCCACCACCTGGTTGAGCAATGCTGCCGCCAGGCGGTGAAGGAGGGCGCGCACCTGCGTGCCGTGCTCGGCGCCAACCCCGAGGTCACCGCGCAACTCTCCGCCGACGAGCTGGACCGCCTGCTCGACCCGGCCCATTACCTCGGGCAGGCGCGTCGCTGGGTCGACCGCGCCGTGGCCGAGCATCAGAATTTCTCGCGTTAGGAGCCTTTGCATGCCTGCCGTACGACTCGCCGATGGCGACCTGAATTACCTGTTCGAAGGCCCGGCTGGTGCGCCGGTGCTGGTACTCAGCAACTCCCTGGGCACCGACCTGCACATGTGGGACGCGCAGATCCCGGCCTTCACCGAGCACTTTCGTGTGTTGCGCTACGACACCCGTGGCCACGGCGCCTCGCTGGTGACCGAAGGCCCCTACAGCATCGAGCAGAACGGCCGTGACGTGCTGGCCCTGCTGGATGCGCTGGATATCGCCCAGGCCTCGTTCTGCGGCCTGTCCATGGGTGGGCTGATCGGCCAGTGGCTGGGGATCCATGCGCCGGAACGCATCCAGCGCCTGGTGCTGTGCAACACCGCTGCGAAGATCGGCACCCCGGATGTGTGGAACCCGCGCATCGAGACGGTGCTGCGCGATGGCCAGGCGGCCATGGCGGCTCTGCGCGATGCCTCCATCGCCCGCTGGTTCACCCCGGACTTCGCCGAGGCGCAACCGGGCAAGGTGGAGCCCATCGTCGCCATGCTGGCGCAGACCTCGCCCCAGGGCTACGCCGCCAACTGCGCAGCGGTGCGCGACGCCGATTTCCGCGAACAACTGGGCGCCATCCGCGCGCCGACACTGATCGTCTGCGGCAGAGGCGATGCGGTGACCACGCCCGAGCACGGCCGCTTCCTGCAGGCGCACATTGCTGGCGCGGAGCTTGTGGAGTTCCATGCCGCGCACCTGTCCAATGTCCAGGCCGGCGAGGCCTTCACCCGCCGGGTGCTGGACTTCCTGATCGCCTGAAGGCCCAGGGTTAGCGAGGAGCCACCGATGGACGAAAAAGAACGCTACGAGGCCGGCATGCAGGTGCGCCGTACGGTGCTGGGCGATGCCCATGTCGACCGCAGCCTGCAGAACCTCACGCCCTTCAACGAAGAGTTCCAGGAGATGATCACCCGCCACGCCTGGGGTGATATCTGGACGCGCCCGGGCCTGCCGCGCCACACCCGCAGCCTGGTGACCATCGCCATGCTCATCGGCATGAACCGCGAGGGCGAGTTGCGCCTGCACCTGCGCGCGGCGAAGAACAACGGCGTGACCCGCGACGAGATCAAGGAAGTGATCATGCAGAGCGCCATCTACTGCGGCATTCCCGCTGCCAATGCCACCTTCCACCTGGCCGAATCGGTGTGGGACGAGCTGGGCGTGGAATCGCTGCAGGACTGACTCGCGCGCCACACAAACGCCGCCCGGACCCCGCATCCGGGCGGCGTTTTTGTGTGTGCGGTGTATCTCGCCCATGCACCAAGGGCCACCGCCGCCCATGGCACCTGTAGGGGCGAATTCATTCGCCAAGCAGGCCGCAGGGCTGCCCTCGCACCGAGTTCACCGGTGGCACCGCCTGGTGGATGGGTGAAGCGTCATCCACCCCCCGATGGGTGTTTTTGATCGTGCACGGTGGCGCAGCCCCCTGTGGGAGCGGCTTCAGCCGCGAAAGACCTTCCGCCGGCACCTGGCTGTGGATGGCCGGGCACTCCATCGCGAATGAATTCGCTCCCACGGGATGGGCGGTCCGTGCCACCCGACGATCCCTGCGCCGGGTTTTGCGGGTTCTACCCGCCCCATAAAAAAGCCCGTCACAAGGACGGGCGAGGGGCTGCAGCTACGAGGATGAAGCGGGGATTCAGAGCAGCGAGAAGGGGTAGCTGACGATCAGGCGGTTCTCGTCGAAGCTGTTGGTGTTGCCCCAGTCGCGGCGCTGGCTGGAGTTGCGCCATTTCACCGCCAGGCTCTTGAAGGCGCCGGACTGCACCACGTAGGCGAGTTCGCTTTCGCGGCCCCATTCCTTGCCGTCGGTGACGCTGCCGGTGTGCACGTTGGAGCCGTGGATGTAGCGGTTCATCAGGGTCAGTCCGGGGATGCCGAGGGCGACGAAGTTGTAGTCGTGGCGCAGCTGCCAGGACTTCTCCTTGGCGTTCTCGTAGCTGGAGTTGTAGCTGTCGTTGGCCAGGGTGCCGCCGCTGGTGCCGTTGACGCGCATCCAGGCGTCATCGCCGCTGACCTTCTGCAGGCCGAGGTAGAAGGTGTTGCCGCCGATCTTCGCCGAGAACAGGCCGGACCAGGTGCGGTTGTCCAGGTCGCCGGCCAGGGCGCTGCCGTCTTCCTTGCCGTTGAACCAGCCGATGTTGGCGCCCAGGGTCCAGTCGCCGATGGGCTGGCTGTGGGTCAGTTGCAGGTAGTTCTGCTGGTAGATGTCCTCCAGTCGGACGTGCCAGGCGCCGAGCAGGGTGCGGCCCTGGTTGAAGGCGTATTCGCTACCGGCGAAGTCGAAGCGGTCCGAGGTGAAGGCCGCGCGGCCGTTGAGGGACATGTCTTCCATACTGGCGTCGTTGCGCGGGCTGTTGCCGCGGAACTGGCCGGCGTAGAGGGTCAGGCCGTCGAACTCCTTGGAGGTCAGCTGGGCGCCCTCGAAGGTCTGCGGCAGGGAGCGGCCGTCGTCGGAACGCAGGATGGGCAGCACCGGCATCCATTCGCCGACCTTCAGCTCGGTCTTCGACAGGCGCATCTTGCCGGCCACGCCGAGGCGGCCGAAGTCGTCGGCGGGGCGGCCATCGTCATGCACCGGCAGCAGCTGGGTGCCCCGGGTGCCCTTGCCACCGTCGAGCTTGAGGGAATACAGGCCGAGCATGTCGACACCGAAACCCACCGGCCCCTGGGTGAAGCCGGAGCGGGCGTCGAGAATGAAGCTCTGGGTCCATTCCTCGGCCTGGGCCTGGGTGGTGTCGCCGACGAAGTTGCGGTTCATGTAGAAGTTGCGCGCCGTCAGCGTCGCGGTGGCGTCTTCGACGAAGCCGGGCTCGGCAGACACGGCGCCGGCGCTTAGGGCCAGGGCGATGGCCAGCGGCAGGCGGGTGTGGGAAAGGCGGTTGCGATGCGGCTGTTGCATGGTGATCGTGCCTCTTTGCTTGTTGTTTTCAGGCATGGCGAAGCCGTCTCGCGCCGTGGCGCGAAAGGCGTTGAGTGGTGCAGGTGAGTGCGGGGCCCCGGAGGAGCCCCGGGGGCGTCAGTGGCTGGCGACGCGCAGGCTGTTTTCGCGGCTGCTGTCGTACTGGGTCTTGTCCATGGGCTTGGCGTCGGGCTTGCCGAGGTCTTCCATGCCCAGGCGGTAGGTCTCGGGCGCCAGGTAGGCGGCGAGGGCGCAGATGCAGGTGATGGCGAAGGCCAGGCTGCCGACGATCACCGGGACGTTGTCCGAGCCGGGCGGGGCGACGGCGGCGAACAGCGCCGGCAGCATGGCGGTGAACAGGGTGCCGATGTTCTGCGAGATGGCCATGGCCGAGACGCGGTAGCGGGTCTGGAACAGCTCCGGGTAGAAGCTCGGGAACACCGCGTTGTAGCCCTGGTAGACCATGCCCCACATGAGGATCGACATGCCGAAGGCCAGCGGCACGTTGTGGATGCTGATGGCGTAGAGGTAGGCGAAGGCCAGCAGGCCCGAGCCCAGCGCACCGGCGATCATGGTCGGGCGGCGGCCGATGCGGTCGGAGAGGTTGCCGACGAAGGGGATGACCAGCACGGCGACGATGTTGCCCACCACCGGTATCCACAGGTAGACGCTCTTGTCGAAGCCGATGCCGTAGGCGGGCTGCACCGCGTAGGCCGCGCCGAAGATGGTGGCGACCACCGGGACCACGTTCATCAGCGCCATGAAGGTGACCAGGATCATGTTCTTCCAGCTGTGGCGGAAGGCTTCGGTGACCGGCGACCTGGCGACCTTCTGCTGTGCCTCCTCGTTGACGAAGGCCGGGGTCTCGTGGACTTCGCGGCGGATGATGTAGCCAGCCACCAGCACCAAGGCGCTGAGCAGGAAGGGAATGCGCCAGCCCCATTCATTGAAGGCGTCGCTGGGCATGAAGTAGGCCAGCGGCAGGAACACCGCGGCGGCCATCACCTGGCCGGCCTGCACGCCCTGCAGGGTGAAGCTGGCGTAATAGCCCCGTCTGCCGAAGGGCGCGTGCTCCATGATCATCGAGCTGGCCCCGGAGATTTCCCCGGCCACGGCGAAGCCCTGGATCAGGCGCAGCACCACCAGCAGCACCGGCGCGAGGATGCCGATGTCGTGGTAGGTGGGCAACAGGCCCACGGCCATGGTGGAGATACCCATAAGGAACATGCACAGCAGCAACACGTTCTTGCGGCCGCGGGTGTCGCCCCAGTGGCCGAGCACGAAGGCGCCGATGGGGCGCGCCAGGTAGCCGACGCCGTAGGTGGCCAGCGAGGCGACGATGGCGATCTTCGGGTCGGTGGAGGGGAAGAAGATCTGCGGGAAGATCAGCGCCGCGGCCTGGGCGTAGATGAAGAAGTCGTAGTACTCGAGGGCGGAGCCTATCCACCCGCTGGCAGTTGCTTTCTTGGCTTGGGAGCTTGAGGGAGTAGCCATCGTTGTCTCCGTTGTTCTTGTCTGTACGCCGGGCAAGCGGGCTCGACCGGTAGTGTGCCGGGTCGAATGAGGTGCACGCAGGCTTGGCCGGACTGGCGGTGCCCTAGGGGCACGTACCGGGTTGACCGGTCTGGTTCAGGGAGTGCTGCCGGGGATGGCTAGGCCGTTCGCGCCCGGGTGTCGGGGCACGGCATGGCTGGGGGAGGGGGGAGTGCGGTGAGGCGGCTTGGCGTGAGCATGAGCATTTACCCGATTCTTGAAATTGTTATGTGGTGACGCTGGGTTTCGATTGCGTTTTGCCGTGGCGTTTTCAGCAGGCTGTGCCGACGGCGGGTTGCAATGTGGTGAAGATGGTTGCGCAGCGAGCGAAAGACCGTCAATTCGATAACCGGCCTTCTGTTCGATAATCGAACACAAAACTAACCAGTTCGTACATTTCAATTGCTGGGCGGACTTTAGCTACGAATAATCGATTGCGCTACGGCTGCCGCGCAAAATCCTCCGACATCGTGTCGGGACTCGCGGCGACCACCCCTGCCGCCGACCGCAGAGCCGGCGCCCTCGATCAGGAGCTGAAGCATGCAGCGTTCGATTGCCACCGTCTCGTTGAGCGGCACCCTGCCGGAAAAGCTCGAAGCCATCGCCGCCGCCGGTTTCGACGGTGTGGAGATCTTCGAGAACGACCTTCTCTACTACGCTGGCAGCCCCCGTGAAGTGCGCCAGCTGTGCGCCGACCTCGGGCTCGCCATCACCCTGTTCCAGCCGTTCCGCGACTTCGAGGGCTGCCGCCGCGACCGCTTGCAGAAGAACCTCGATCGCGCCGAACGCAAGTTCGACCTGATGCAGGAGCTGGGCACCGACCTGGTGCTGGTGTGCAGCAACGTCGCCGCCGATTCCCTGGGCGATGAGCGCACCCTGGTGGACGACCTGCGCCTGCTCGGCGAGCACGCCGGCGCGCGCGGCCTGCGCATCGGCTACGAGGCCCTGGCCTGGGGCCGCCACGTCAACACCTGGCAGCAGGTCTGGAACCTGGTGCGCCAGGCCGACCACCCGGCCGTGGGCGTGATCCTCGACAGCTTCCACACCCTGTCGCTCAAGGGCGACCCCCGGGCCATCGCCGACATCCCCGGCGAGAAGATCTTCTTCGTGCAGATGGCCGACGCGCCGATCCTGGCCATGGACGTGCTGGAGTGGAGCCGCCACTTCCGCTGCTTCCCCGGGCAGGGCGAGTTCGACCTGCCGGGCTTCCTCGCACCCATCCTGCGCAGCGGTTATCGCGGCCCGCTGTCCCTGGAAATCTTCAACGACGGTTTCCGCGCCGCACCGCCCCGGGCCAATGCCGCCGACGGCCTGCGCTCGCTGCTGTACCTGGAAGAGAAGACCCGCGACCTGCTGCGCCAGGACCCGACGCCGCCCGCCGACCTCGACCTGCAGTTCGCGCCGCCGCCGGCCGGCCGCTACGACGGCGTGGAGTTCCTCGAATTCGCCGTGGACGGCGAGCAGGGCGCGCGCCTGGCCACCTGGCTGGAGCGCCTGGGCTTCGCCCGCGCCGGGCAGCACCGCTCCAAGGACGTCAGCCTGCTGCGCCAGGGCGATATCAACATCGTCCTCAATGCCGAACCCTATTCCTTCGCCCACGGCTTCTTCGAGGCCCACGGCCCGTCCCTCTGCGCCACCGCCCTGCGCGTGGGCGACAGCGCCTCGGCACTGGAGCGGGCGCGGGCCTATCGCGGGCAGCCCTATCGCGGCCTGGTCGGCCCCAACGAGCGGGAAATCCCCGCCGTGCGCGCGCCGGATGGCAGCCTGATCTACCTGGTGGAGCCCTCCGCGCCGGGGCAGACCATCTACGACAGCGACTTCCGCCTCGACGCCACCGCGCAGCCCAGCGGCAGCCTCACGCGCATCGACCACATGGCCATGGCGCTGCCGGCCGACAGCCTCGACAGCTGGGTGCTGTTCTACAAGGGGCTGCTGGATTTCGAGGCCGACGACGAGGTGGTGCTGCCCGACCCCTACGGCCTGGTGAAGAGCCGCGCCCTGCGCAGCCGCTGCGGCAGCGTGCGCCTGCCGCTGAACATCTCGGAGAACCGCAACACCGCCATCTCCCACGCGCTGTCCAGCTATCGGGGCTCGGGCGTGCACCACATCGCCTTCGCCTGCGACGACCTGTTCGCCGAGATCGCCCGGGCCAAGGATGCCGGCGTGCCGCTGCTGGACATCCCGCTTAACTACTACGACGACCTGGCCGCGCGCTTCGACTTCGACGACGAGTTCCTCAGCGAGCTGGCCTACTACAACGTGCTCTACGACCGCGACGCCCAGGGCGGCGAGCTGTTCCACGTCTACACCGAGCCGTTCGAGGGGCGCTTCTTCTTCGAGCTGCTGCAGCGCAAGGGCGGGTATGCCGGCTACGGCGCGGCCAACGTGGCGGTGCGCCTGGCGGCCATGGCCAAGGCGCGCAGTGGCCTCGCGCGCCAGGCCCGGCTCTAGCCGATGGGCGGGCCGGCGCTTCCTTCGACGGGGCGACCGGCCCATAATCGGGCCGGTATGCATTTGGCCTGAGTCCGTTATGACCCTTACTGCTGACCTGCCCGACGAGCCTGTCGAAACACCCCGCAAGAGCCGCAAGAACAACCCCGAGAAGACCCGCGAGAACATCCTCCAGGCGGCCGTCGTCGAATTCGTCCAGCAGGGCCTCACCGGTGCCCGCGTCGACGCCATCGCCGAGCGCACCCAGACCTCCAAGCGGATGATCTACTACTACTTCGAGAGCAAGGAACAGCTCTACCTGCGGGTGCTGGAGAAGCTCTACGGCGACATCCGCCACACCGAGGCGCAGCTGCACCTGGCCGAACTGGAGCCCCGCGAGGCGATCCGCCGGCTGGTGGAGTTCACCTTCGACCACCACGACCGCAACGTCGATTTCGTGCGCATCGTCAGCATCGAGAACATCCAGCACGGGCAGTACATCCGCGAGTCCGATGCCATCGGTTCGCTCAACGTCACCATCCTCACCAGCCTCGACGACATCCTCCGCCGTGGCGTGGCTGCGGGCGCCTTCCGCGCCGGCGTGCAGGCGATGGACGTGCACCTGCTGATGTCGTCGTTCTGCTTCTACCGCGTGTCCAACCGCCACACCCTGGGCGCGATCTTCGCCATCGACCTCAACGAGGACGAGGTGAAGGCACGCCACCGGGACATGATCGTCGAATCGATCCTGCGCTTTCTCCAGGCCTGACCCCGGGCGGGGTCAGATACCCAGCAACTGGCGCTGGCGCACGGCCGGGGCGCTGGTGGGGAACAGCGGGCGGGTGGGGATGTAGCGGGCGAGGGCGCAGGCAGCGGCGACGCGCTGGCGCTGGTAGCCGGTCTTCAGTACGTCCAGGCAGCGGGCCTCGCTCAGGGGCTGGCCCAGCAGGTAGCCGGTGCCCTTGGTGAAGCGCTCCTGATTGGCCTGCCACCAGGCTTCCACCCGTGCCGGGTCCGGCCAGGCCAGGTCGGTGTCCGGGTCCATGTCCACGTTCGGGTCGTCGGGGTCGTCCGTGGGGCCGGCGTCGTAGTCGGGGTAGACCTTCAGCTCCAGGTCCAGTTCGGCCAGGTCCGCCCCGGTGATCAGGGTGAAGGCTTCGCCGGCCACGCGGGCATGGGGCAGGTCGCCCATCTGCTGGATCAGCCAGGGCACCGTCACCGGGTCGCCGAACAGGCCGGTGGCCTGGATCACCAGGCGTCGATGCTGCGGGCTCTGCATCAGCCCGCGCAGCCAGGCGATGCTGGCCTCGCGGGGTTGCCAGCAGAGCAGGGCGTTGAGGGCCCGCAGGCGGAACACGCCTTGCTGCTCGGCCAGCAGGCGCAGCGGGCCCAGGGCCTCTTCGTCACCCATCTGCACCGTTGCCCAGTTGGCCCAGAAGCGCACCGCCTCGTCGGCGTGCAGGCGATGGGCACGGATGGCTTGCATCAGGTCGCGCCGGCGCAGTTCGCCGGCGGTGCGCGCGGCACGGGCCAGCACGCCGGGGTCGGCGTGGGAAAGCCCGGCGATCAGCGCCGGGCCCGGGTCGCGGCGGTGCATGCCGCAGGCGGCCAGGCCCAGGCGGCGGAACAGCGGCTCCTGGGACGCCAGCAGGCGCTCGGTCCAGGGTTCGACCTTGTCCCACTCCAGCCAGCCAAGGGCCGCGGTGAAGGCCCGCTCGCCGTCCGGCGCCTTGCGCAGGTGCTCGGCAAGGGTTGACAGCGCCGGGCCGTTGCCGGCCATGAAGGCCAGCGCGGTGGCGGCGAACACCTCGCCCGTGGCCAGCGGATGCAGCCCCTTGAGCAACAGGTCCAGCCCCTTGAGCCCGGCCACCAGCAGCCCGTCCAGGTGCGCCTCGATGCGGCCATCCAGGGTGCGCAGGTGCTTGAGGTCGTAATGCGGCGCGCGCACGGCATAGTCACGCAGGCCGGCGAGGAAGCCGGCCTCTTCGGCGTGCTGGTCGAGGACGATGGGCAGGGCGTTCATCGTCCTTCGCTCCTCTCGTCCCTGGAGGGGGTCAGTGCGCTATCAGCCAATTTGCAGGATCCGCTTCCAGGTGGAACCGTTGAACTCCATGACGTCCTTCGGGCCGATGGACCACATGATCCCGTCCGCGGCGCTGAGGTGGTAGCAGCTGCCCGGCACGTCATCACCGAAATCGACGGCCTTGAGCTTGCCGTCCACCAGGCGGTAGACGAAGTGGGTGGACGCCACGTAGACCTCGCCATTGAAGACTTCCATGCCCCAGAGGTCTTCGGTGGTGCTGTCGTGCTCGATCACTTCCCACTGGTCGCCACGGCCGCGCAGCAGGGTGCCGAGTTGGCCGCAGGCGTAGACGAAGCCGTCCGGCGCGCAGCGCACCTTGTACAGCGCCAGGTTGGTGGGGCTGGTCAGCTGGGTGAAGGTGGCGCCGTCGTATTTCCAGATCTCGCCTTCCCAGCCGACGGTGTAGATCTCCTGCTCGTCGAAGCCGTCAATGGATTCGAAGCTGGTGTCGGTGATGTCCACGTCGCCGCCCTGGGCGGACTGGTCGATGCATTTCCACTGGCTTTCGTCGGTGCGCACATAGGCCTGGCGGCAGGTGCCGACGGCATAGGCGCGACCTTTGGCGAAGGCGCGGATTTCACGCAGCGGGCCACGCTTCTTCGGGTCTACGCCGCAACTGGCGATGGGCGACTCTTCCTTTACCGAACCACCACCGCTGGCACGGATCGAGCCATCGGTACCCAGCACCAGGTAGCGCTCGGCGGGGGTGTGGCAGACAGTTCCGGAGCAGGCCAGCCAGTCGACGGCACCCGCACCCCAGGTGCCACGGTCCAGGGTGAACAGCAGGGAGCCGGTGTGCCCTTCGCTGATGGCCTCGTCATTGGTCGTGACCAGATAGCTGAGGTCTGAGTAGCGAACGGTTCCGGTACCGATGCTGTAGCCGCTGAATCGTGGATCTCGGGTGTCCATGGTGTTCTCCTGGGTGCTTTGAAATTAACGGGCGGATTCGCTGGCGAACATCTCCGCCGTCGCCTTGTTTCGTTCCGCCGGATCGCTGGTCATGGTGGCATTGGCCTTGATTGGCTTTTCCGGACCATCGTCCTTGGCTTTGTCGTGGTACTTGTTCAACTGGGCTTCCAGGCATTCCTGGGAGCAGTTGGAGTCGGGGAAGGTCTTCTTGGCAGCCTTGGCCCCGGTTTCAGTAGCTTTGGAGCGAGGCCATTCCCCGTTCTCCTGGCGCAGCGCCACCACGCCACGGCGGGTGTGCATCTGGCCGTGGGTGGCGGTGGTCTGGTTCGGCCCTTCGGCGCACATTACCGGTGCCTTGTCGGTGTTGTACTTGCTCCAGCCATCGATCTTGGTGCCGTCCCGGGGGCCGAAGGAAGCGGCGTCCACCAGGTGGTCGCCGGTCTGCCCCGGGCAGCAGCGGTTGGGCTTGTAGGGTGCCAGGAAGCAGCGCATGGCCTTCTGGCAGGGGTCGTCGTTCATGGTCTTGGCCAGCGCCCCGTAGTGGCCCTGCACCTCGGCATGCTTTTTCATGTACTCGGGGTCAGCCTGGAAGTTGTCGCCGGCCTTGTCCTTGGCCTGCTTGCGCGCCTTGGAGGCGGCCTGCAGTGCGGAAATGTCCGGGCAGATCATCTTCTTGCTGGTGTCGCCGCAGGCCTTCTCGGCCCGGTCCTTCTCGCCCGAGCATTGGGTGATGCCATCGGCGAAGGCCATGCGGTCCGCGTAGGTCCAGGGGGCCGTGTTGCCGGGTGGCGAGGCATGGTTGTGGGTGGTCAGGTCGAGGTGTCTGACCACGTTTTCCGCTTCGAATTTCACGTTCATCGACCAGGACGTGAAATAAACCTTGCCCTTGATCTTGCTGGTGATCACCCCTTTCTTCGGCGCGCAGCCGGCTTCGTCGCCATAGCTGGTCTTGAAGTAGCTCTTGTTCTTGAGCATCGCCTCCTTGCCGGTGATCTTGATGGTGCGCGTGCCGTTGGTGGTGTCGCTGGCCATCCCGGTATTGGGGTAGGGGATGGGCACCCCGGTGGGCGTGGGCGGCGCCTGGGGCGGGGTGAAGCAGACGTCCGGGAAGCAGGCGATGGCCTTGCCTCCCGCCGACTTGCAGGAGACCTCCATGTTGTTGGCGTAGACCTGGTTGCTCATCAGGCGGCCCTCACGTGCTGATAGGTGAGCAGGGCAACGGCACGCTGCCCCGCATCATTGCCGAGCTGGCAGCAGATATTCGGCCCGTCGCCGTAGTCCTTGCGGCTGGCGGCCAGGGCCACCACCAGCATGGCCGGGCCGATGGCGGCGCCGCATTCGCCGATGCAGTCGGCGGGGTGCCAGATATGGAAGAACTCCTTGCGCACGCGCAGGGTGCGGCTCAGGGCCAGGGATGCTTCCTTGAAGTAGTACTGCTCGCCGGAGAGGTCGGTGAGGCGGTAGTCCATGCTTTCGAGGCCGCATCCGGCTTCCGCGAGGGCGGTCTTGAGCGCCTGGGTCAGCCCATCCGCGCGCAGCTTCTTCTCTTCGGTATCCACCGTCACCGGCTCGACGCCGAAGCCCAGGGCGATGCAGGCCAGCTGGGGTGCGTCGCTCTGCACCGGCGCGCTGAGGGTGATGGCCGCGGCGCCTTCGCCGGGGATGAAGCCGTTGGAGTTCTGGCTGGTGAGCAGGCGGTCGCGCTTCTCGAATGCGCTCAGGGTGGCGCCGTTGAGGAAGGAGTCGACGCCGGCGACCAGCACGTGGCGGTGGCCCTGCTCGTGAACCAGCTTGCGGGCGTTGAGCAGGGCCACCGCGCCGCTGACGCGGCCACGGGGAATGAGGCTGGAGGCTTCGTGGAAGCGCAGGCCCAGCTCCTGCTCGATCTCGCGCAGCAGGCTGCGGTCGAGGTTGGGCAGGCGGCCCGGGCGCTCCTCCTCGGCGACGCAGAGCAGCAGCGGGGTTTTCTGTGGGTCCACACCCGGGGTCGTGGCCAGGGCTTCGGCAATGGCGCGGGCGGCCATCTTCACCAGCTTGATGCGGCCGCGCCAGGGTTGCTCGAAGGGTACGCTGGCGCCCAGCAGCCACTCACCGGCCTGATCGACGAAGCGGGTTTCCTGGAAGTTGTCGATGGCGCAGCGGATGGCTGCGCAACTGGAGGGGGCGTCCAGGCCCACGGCACTGACCATGCCGGTGCCGACGATGCACAGCGCGCTCATCGCAGGGCATCCTCGCGGGCACGCTTGGCCCGGCTCAGGGCATCCAGCGAGGTGTAGTAGTCCTTGCCCAGCAGGCGGGCGCGCCACCAGGCCCTGGGCATTTCGCCGATGAGAATCTGCGGGATCTCGAACATGTCCTTCTTCAGCACCCGGCTGGTGCGCCAGGTGATCTCCACCTTGCCGGCGTCGGTGTCGATCACCAGGGTGTCGATCACGGCATGGACCTGCTCATGCTGGTTCTTCTTCAGGAAGAAGGTCACCGGCACCTGCATCCTCGGCACCTTGAAACCGGCGCGTTCCTGCTTGGTCAGGTTGAGCAGCAGCACGTCCTCGCCGCCTTGCAGGTGTTCGGTCTGCTGGTCCGGCGGGGCGGCCTGGTAGTAGCGGGGGTCGAAGTCCGGTGGCAGGAAGGGGAAGTGGTCGGCCAGCCAGGCGTCGTCGTAGGTGCCGGCGTAGCTGATGCGCGGCGGCCAGTGGCGGCCGATGGGGCCGAGGGCCATGGGGGTGAAGTCGCCGTGGGGGCCGTCGATGGGCTGGCCCAGGGCTTCGGTATTGGGCATGGGCATGCCGACGATCTCGGCGGTGCCGGCGCTCTTCGGGTACCAGCCGGTGCCGGCCGGGTTGGGCAGGTAGGTTTCGGCGAAGTCCGGGCGGTCGGCCATGGCGCGGCTGCCGCCGAAGGCGTGGGCGTAGCCGATGTCCTGTTCCAGGAAGGGCTGCGGTACGCCGGGGCTGGCGCCGAGCATGCCGGGCTGCCACTGGCGCGGGCCGAGCACGGTGAAGGCCTTGCTGACCCGGCCGACGCGGATGCCGGCGGTGAACTGGGTGGCGGG
Organism: Pseudomonas sp. PDM13; assembly: GCF_025685765.1. NCBI lineage: Bacteria > Pseudomonadati > Pseudomonadota > Gammaproteobacteria > Pseudomonadales > Pseudomonadaceae > Pseudomonas > Pseudomonas sp. PDM13. The sequence goes on from NZ_JAOTQU010000016.1 coordinate 54,782, forward strand.
GCGGCCGTTGGGGGCGTGGGCCTTGCCCATCACCAGCACGTCGCAGAAGGGTTTGAGCGGGGCGAAGTCCATTTCCTGGCGCGGCGCCGAGAGGCCGGGCTCGCCGACGTATTCGTCGGCCATCAGCAGCGGGCGCTGGACCTCGGCCAGGCGCGCTTCGCTGCCGTCCAGCGGCAGGTCGAAGGTGCCCTTGGCGACCACCACCAGGGACTCGCGCCCGTCGGGGGCCAGGCCTTGGGTGTAGGCGGCCATCAGGCGGGTGGCGTTGAGCAATTCCATGTGCGCGGCTCTGTCAGTTGATCTGCACCGAACCGCCCTTGATGCGGTTGACCCCGGAGGAGCGGCTGGAGAGGTAAGCGCCCTTGATCAGCACCTTGCCTTCGCGGGTGAGGGTGATGCTGGCCTTGCCGCAGCGCAGGACGATCTCGCGCTCGGCGGAGAACTCCAGGCGCTCGCCGTCGATATGCGCCACCGCCGGTTCCTTGCGGGTTTCCGGCAGGCGCTGGATGCGGCCGATCACCAGGGGCTGGGCCGGGTCGCCACCGACGAACATCAGCGCCACCTGGGTGCCGATGTCCTCGCGGGCGAGCACCGTGGTGGTGGTCGCGGCGATGCCGGTCTCCGAGGGGCAGCCGGGGAAGGCCACCACCGGGCTGGAGGCCTCGGGCACGTCGAGGAGGATGCCGATCACCACGCCGTCGAGGCGGGTGGCGGCGGGGGTGTGGATCTGGACTGTCATGCTCTGTACTCCCTGACCGAGCGCGGGCTCAGTTCTGCAGGATCTTCTGACCCTTGACCACGACGTTGCTGCTGGCCTTGATGTTGATCGCGCCGGAGCCGTCGATGGTGATGTTCTTGCCACGGATGACGATGGTGCCGTCCTTCTTCATGGTGATGCTGGCAGAGCCGGTGACCAGACTGATGGAGTCGCCTGCGTTGAGCGAGAAGCTCTTGCCGATGTCGACGCTGTCGTTCTGGCCGACATCGGTGCTGCGGTTCTGGCCGATGCTGCGCGACTCGTTCTTGCCGATGCTGGTGGTCTGGTTGCTGCCGATGTCCACCTGCTCGTTGGCACCCACGCTTTCGGTGCGGTCGGCGCCGATGGTGATGTTCTCGTTGCTGCCCACGCTCTCGGTGCGGTTGCTGCCGATGGTGATGTTCTCGTTGCTGCCCACGCTCTCGGTACGGTTGGTGCCGATGGTGATGTTCTCGTTGCTGCCGACCTTCTCGGTGCGGTTGGCGCCGATGGTGATGGTCTCGTTGCTGCCGACGTCCTCGGTGCGGTTGACGCCGATGGTGATCTTCTCGTTGTTGCCGACCTTCTCGGTGCGGTCGACGCCGATGGTGATGGTCTCGTTGTTGTCCACGGTCTCGGTGCGGTCGTGCTTCACGTGCACCGTTTCGTCGTGGTCGATGGTCTTGGTGCGGTCATGGCCGACCCAATGGGTCTCGTCGTTCTCGACCTCGATGTCCTGGTTCTTCTCCGCGTGGATGAAGAGCTGCTCCTCGCCCTTCTTGTCCTCCATGCGGATCTCGTTGAAGTTCGCCGGCGTGCCACCCTTGCTCGAGCGGCTCTTGGTGCCACTCTGGGTGGCATTGGCGGGCAGCTCGTAGGGCACGGTCTGTTCGGCGTTGTACACGCGGCCGGTGATGATCGGCCGGTCGGGGTCGCCTTCGAGGAAGCTGACGATCACTTCCTGGCCGATGCGTGGAATCTGGATATGGCCCCAGTTCTTGCCGGCCCAGGCCTGGGAGACGCGCATCCAGCAGGAGCTGTTCTCGTTGGACTGGTCGTGGCGGTCCCAATAGAAGTGCACCTTCACCCGGCCGTACTGGTCGGTCCAGATTTCCTCGCCCTTGGGCCCGACGACCATGGCCGTCTGCGGGCCCTGGACGATGGGCTTGATGGTGGTGGGCATGGGGCGGAAGGCCTGGGAGGCCTCGATGCAGTCGAGGGCGCTTTCGAACTGCAGCACGCCACCGGCGGAGCCGCTTTCGTAGCTTTCCTGGCTGACCGAATAGCGCGCGCCGACGATCAGGTACTCGCGGTTCTGGTCGTCGCGGGGGTAGCCGGTCATCTTGAACAGGTGGCCGCAGCCCAGGCCGCGGGCGTTGGTGCGCAGCTGCACGCGCTCGAACTGGGTCTGGATGGCTTCGATGCGGTTGCGCGCGTACTGCTCGCCGTCCTTGCTCTGCACGTATTCGCCCGGGTAGTCGTACAACGGGTGCTCGGCGTTGCTGTGGGAGCGGCTCACGGTGGAGCGTACTTCCAGCCGCGCGCTGGGGCGCTGGAAGTCATAGTCGTTGAGCGCCAGGGAACCCGGTTGCACCTCGCGGGCCAGGTACCACTCATAGATGTGGTCGCGCTCGCGCATCTGGTCTTCGAGCGGGTAGAAGGGCACCGAGGCGTAGTCGGCCACCGTCTTGTGCGCGCCATAGGCATCGGAGAGCACCAGCACGTGGCGCTCCTTTTCATGGCGGAAGTAGTAGTAGATGCCTTCCTGTTCCATCAGGCGGCTGACGAATTCGAAGCTGGTCTCGCGGTACTGCACGCAGTACTCCCACTCACGGTAGGAGCGTGACAGCGAGTCTTCGAAGTCGGAGAAACCGAGGTCGCGGAACACCTGCTTGATGATGTCCGGCACCGTCTTGTTCTGGAAGATGCGGCAGTCGGAGGTGCGCGACAGCAGCCAGAACCAGGGGCGCAGGCTGATCTGGTAGCCGGCGAACTGGCCGGTACCGGAAGTCTGGCTGCAGCGGCAGGCGATGCCGTGGAAGTAGCGCTGGCTGCCGTCGGGCAGTTCCAGGGAAACGCCCATGGGCTTGCCCAGCAGCGCATCCAGCTTGATCGAGTAGTTTTCCGAAACCAGGCTCAGTTCGTAGTCGAAGAGCCGGCCGAGCTCCTCGTGGCCGTCGAGCCGGTCCAGGACCAGCACGTTGGGCCCCAGCGGGCTGCTGACCTTGGCCATGCGGGCCTGTTGTGTGATTGCCATGCTGTCCTTGCCTCGTATACCACTGGGGATCGGAGCGAACCGCCAACGGGCCGACGTCAGGGTATCGACGCGGGGCGGGCAGGCCGGGATTTCCGGGGAAACCTTGGTCGAAGTATTAGCAGACGACGCTCGTCCCGGGCGCTTTTTCCGATATCCGCGAATCCATTCGGGGGTGGCGAGAAACAACTGTGCCGATCATGCGGCAGAGTCTCGCCGGCGATTGTTGTAGTGCAGAGCGGCTCCGCTGTCCAGACGCCCGTTCTTCGAGCGCCCGATGCGCGCTCCACTTCAAGACGGGGTTCACATTCATGGCAACGGGGCGGGCGAGGGGGGACAGGGGCCGGGTGCTATGCTCGCCGCCTGCCCGAACCCCGGAGCCCTCCATGAACGACACCCTCGAACGTGCCATCGCCCTGGCCTGCCGTGTGCACGCCGGCCAACGCGACAAGGCCGGCAAGGCCTATATCCTCCACCCCCTGCGCCTGATGCTGCGCTTCGACGATGCCGAGTCGCAGATGGTCGCCGTGCTCCACGACGTGGTGGAAGACGGTGACGTCGGCCTCGACGACCTGCGCGCCCTCGGCATTCCCGAACCGGTGCTGGCCGCCATCGACTGCCTGAGCAAGCGCGAGGGCGAAGGCTACGAGGCCTTCATCGAACGCGTCCGCCCCAACCCCCTGGCCCGCCGGGTCAAGCTCGCCGACATCCGCGACAACCTCGACGTCTCGCGCCTGCCGCACCTGGACGACAAGGACCTGGCGCGGGTGGCCAAGTACCACAGGGCGTTGCAGGTGCTGGAAGCACAGGGCTGACCTCGCGATTCCGGGCTGGCCCGTAGGAGCGAATTCATTCGCGAAAAGACCTGCAGCGCCTATCGCGCCCCATCGCGGATGAATCCGCTCCCACCCGACCTGCTCCCCTGTAGGTCGGGTGAAACCCGACAGGTCGCTCCCCGCGCAGATAAATCGAGACCTGGGGCATATCCAGCGGCCTTGCTCCTTGATGTTTGTTTCGCGTTCCCCGAAAATTTTTCGCCTCACCGGTTGTCGAACCCGCACCCCCGGGTCGCGACGAGGTATTCGGCGACCCGCTCATGCGCGATACAGACTAGGGAAGGCCTTCAGCAGTGACTCTCTACCGACTCCACGAGGCGGATCTGGATATTCCGGACTCCTGGCAGGACCAGAGCATCAACATCTTCAAACTGCCCGCAACGGGCCCCGCCAAGGAAGCCAGCTTCGTCATCAGCCGCGACCCCAGCAAGGGCGATGGCGTGTTCGCCGATTACATCGAGCAGCAGCTTTCCAATGCGCGCCAGCAGTTGCCGGGCTTCGCCCTGATCAAGCAGTGGGACATCAACATCCAGGGCTCACCCGCCGTGCTGCTGGATTACACCTGGCAGCGCGAAGGCCGCCAGCTGATGCTGCGCCAGGTGTTCATCGAGCTCAGCGCCACGGTGCTGATCGCCACCCTCACCACCACGCCCCAGGACCTGCCGTACCACGAGCCGGCCTGGAAGCAGGCGATGCAGACCTTCAAGCCGCTGCCTCCGGCGGCCTGAACCGAGCGCCGCGAGGCGCCCCGCAACAAGGATGTAGACGTAACCCATGGATGCACAGGCAGCAGCACGGCTCGGTGATGAGATAGCCCACGGTTTCGGCGTGGCGGCCATGGTCGCCGGCGCGGTGGCGGGTGCACTGATCGGTGCGGCGGTGATCGCCGCCACGGCCGCCACCGGCGGCGTGGCCCTGGCGGTGATGGCCGGCTCCATCGCTGCGGGCGGCCTGTCGATGTTCCAGATCCTCAAGGGCCTGAACACCATCTTCAACCTCCCCGAACCCACCACGGGGGTGTTGATACGGGGCAGCCCGAACGTCTTCATCAACATCCGCGCCGCCATGCGCGCGGGAGACGATGCCTCGTCTTCCTGCAGCGGCTTGCCCTGCAACCACCCCATCTGGCCCTTCGAGGTGACCATCGCCGAGGGCAGCGCCACCGTCTACATCAACGGCAAGCCGGCGGCGCGCATCACCAGCAAGATGGTCTGCGGCGCGCACATCAAGAGCGGCAGCGAGAACACCTTCATCGGTGGCCCCACCGAGCGGGTCGCCTTCGTGCTGGACATCGAGGGCTGGATGCATACGGGGCTGGAGGCCCTGGGCCTGGCTGCCCTGGGTGTCGGCCTGGTGGTGGCGGCCATGGCCGGCCTGGCCGCGCTGGCCACTACTGTGCTTATCGGTGGTGCCATCTTCGGCGGCATGGAGCTGCTGGGTGACCTGGGCGACCGTCTCGGCCCCGGCTACCGCGACCTGCTGCAGGGCGTGGCCGGCATGGCGATGCTCGGCCTGGGGCCGAAGATGGCGCGCCTGGGCCGCCCGGCGGCCGAAGTGCCCAAGTTCAAGCCAGGTATCAGCGAGGCAGACATCCTCGCCATTCCCAAGGGCTCGCGTCCGCCGGCTACTGATTACCTGACACCGGAATACGTGTCCCAGCATCTGGGCCAGTTCGACAAGGGGGCCTCGCGCTTCATGACCAAGTCGAACCTCGACAAGTACGGGATCGCCCAGCGCGATGGCACCTCGTTCATAATGCCCAAGCACGAAGCCGACCAGTTGCTGGCCTCCACCAAGGGCAACAAGCGCGCCATGGAAGAGGCCCTGGGCCTGCCGAAGGACTTCCTCGAAAGCAACAGCCTGGTCCGGGTCGACATCCCGGAGCCTGGCAAGCTGAACCTGCGCATACCATCGGGTAACGAGGCAGGTGCCAACGAATTCTGGATACCGGGCGGCAAGCTGCCCAATGGCAATACGGAAGCTGTGATCGACGCTGGCAAGATCAGCTCCAGCGAGTTCAACTGGCTACCCTTGGATCTATAGAGGTAATGATGAAATTCACCGATCTGTTCGTCAGCCGGGAGTACCTGTTTTCCCTGGGGATCGAGGAGGAGTCGGGCCGTTTGTTCCTGTCGATTCCCGTGAGCAATGGTCTCGTTGATTACGAGGAGTATTACGAGGTCAACAAAGCGACTTTCGACTTGCTCGAGAACGATGTCGAAGCGGCGATCGAGTTCGCCCGTCGATGCAAGAACCGCGAAATGGATGACCTGCTGATGGTCAAGCCGGGCAAGCTTCGCGGCACCGCAATCTAGGTGGTTCAAAGCTCGCTTCGTCTCGCCCTCGCCAACGATGAACTGGACTGCTTCCTGGTGGGCGAGCCGTTCTACTTCCTCGAAGCGCGCAGCGACAACGACGAGCCGCAGAACGTGGTGGCCGCCTTCGACCAGTTGGTGGTGCCCTATTGGCGCGAAACCCGCGACCCGGCCTTCCCCCAGCGCTTCGTCGCGGCGCTGCTGAAGATCCTGGCCACCTACCCGGACCGCAACCGCGCCATCTACCTGGCCCACGACTGGGTCTGGTACTACCGCTTCTGCCTGGCGAAGAAACGCGCCCAGCCGGAAGGGCCCTATGGCGAGCTGTTCGAGGTGGACATGAACGGCGTGGCGATAGCCCTGCAACGCCAGCTGGAAGCCAACAAGGCCGCCCTGCAAGCCGACACCCGCTGGGCCGGCGCCGCCTGGAACAGCCCCGACGGCATGTGGACACCGCTGCTGCGCACCGCCGTGACCGTGCGCGACAAGCTCGGCGGCCCGGACTTCGTGCCGGCCAACGCCTGACGCACCGCCTGATGGGCAACGCCGTTGCCCTTGGGCGAATGAATTCGCCCCTACACCATCCCCAACCCGGGCGCCGTGCCGTGGCGCGCCTCGTGGGAGCGAATTCATTCGCGATGGAATACCCGGCGACTCGCCGCCCTGTACCGGCTGCAGATCTTTCGCGGCTGAAGCCGCTCCCACAGGGAGAGCCCGCCGCAAGACCGGACATGGCGGTGTTGGGCCTCGCTGCGCTCGGCGCCAACCTACGGCACCGCGCCCAACCCGAACCACGGTGCCAACCGGTGTGTAGGGTGGATGGCGCTTTTTCCATCCAACGGTGTGGCCGGCGAGCACGCAAGGTGGACCGATGGAGCGGGGTCCACCCTACGCGGCGGGGGCATTGGTGATCGGCCGGCGGCACCGCATCGCGAGTGAGCTCGATCCTGCAGGGGCGGGCCTTGGGATATCGCGGCCCCCCTCGTAAACCGAACTCCGCCCGTAGGATGTGCTGCGCGCACCGAGAACGTCACGCGCACCTCGAAACCCTATGAGCAAAGGCTGGTGGGGCAGCGACAAACGCCCCTTTCAACCGGGTAGGGCGATCAGGCCTTGGGCGGGGGGAACAGTGCCTTGACCATGGCGTCGATGGTGCCCTTGATGCCCTTGCCCTTGCTCGGCACTTCGCTGGCGACCCCGGAGTTGAGGTCGAGGCGGCTGCCCGTGTCGATGGCGGTGTTGCCGCTGGTGTAGAGGTTGAAGGCGGTGCCGGAGATGTTGATCTCGCCGCTGGCGTTGAATTCCAGCACGCTCTTGCCGCACACCAGGCGGATCTGCGCGCCGGCTTCGATCAGGTACTGGGTGCTCACGCTGTCGGTCTTGGCGCCGCCCACCATCAGGGTGTCGTTGCGTTTCACCGCGCGGGTGCGGTCCTGGCCGATGCGCGCCAGCTCGTCGTTGTCCACGCTCTTGGTGCGGTTGTGGCCGACCCAGTGGGATTCGTCGTGCTCGACGGCGATGTCCTGGTTGCGCTCCGCGTGGATGTACAGCTGCTCGGCGCCCTTCTTGTCCTCCATGCGGATTTCGTTGAAGTTCGCCGGCGTGCCGCCCTTGCTCGAACGGCTCTTGGTGCCGCTCTGGGTGGCGTTGGCGGGCAGCTCGTAGGGCACCGTCTGCTCGGCGTTGTACACGCGGCCGGTGATGATCGGGCGGTCGGGGTCGCCTTCGAGGAAGCCGACTATCACTTCCTGGCCGATGCGCGGGATCTGTACCGAGCCCCAGTTCTTGCCGGCCCAGGCCTGGGACACGCGTATCCAGCAGGAGCTGTTTTCGTTGGACTGGTCGTGGCGGTCCCAGTAGAAGTGCACTTTCACCCGGCCGTACTGGTCGGTCCAGATTTCCTCGCCCTTGGGGCCGACGACCATGGCCGTCTGCGGGCCCTGGACAATGGGCTTGATGGTGGTGGGCATGGGGCGGAAGGGCTGGCGCGCCTCGATGCAGTCCAGCGAGCTGTCGAATTGCAGCGGGCCGCCCGAGGCGCCGCTTTCATAGCTTTCCTGGCTGACCGAATAGCGCGCGCCGACGATCAGGTACTCGCGGTTCTGGTCGTCGCGGGGGTAGCCGGTCATCTTGAACAGGTGGCCGCAGCCCAGGCCGCGGGCGTTGGTGCGCAGCTGCACGCGCTCGAACTGGGTCTGGATGGCTTCGATGCGGTTGCGCGCGTACTGCTCGCCGTCCTGGCTCTGGGTGTATTCGCCCGGGTAGTCGTACAGCGGGTGCTCGGCGTTGCTGTGGGCGCGGCTGACGGTGGAGCGCACCTGCAGGTGGGCACTGGGGCGCTGGAAGTCGTAGTCGTTGAGGGACAGCGAACCCGGCTGCACCTCTCGCGCCAGGTACCAGTCATAGACGTGGTCGCGTTCGCGCATCTGGTCCGCCAGCGGGTAGAAGGGCACCGTGGCGTAGCCGGCCACCGGCGCATGGGCGCCGTAGGCATCGGAGAGCACCAGCACATGGCGCGCCTGCTCGTGGCGGAAGTAGTAGTAGATACCTTCCTGTTCCATCAGCCGGCTGACGAACTCGAAGCTGGTCTCGCGGTACTGAACGCAGTATTCCCACTCGGTGTAGGGGCGGGTGAGGGCGTCTTCGAAATCCGAGAAGCCGAGGTCGCGGAACACCTGCTTGATGATGTCCGGCACCGTCTTGTTCTGGAAGATGCGGCAGTCGGAGGTGCGCGACAGCAACCAGAACCAGGGCCGCAGGCTCACCTGGTAGGCGGCGAACTGGCCGGTGCCGGCGGCCTGGCTGCAGCGGCAGGCGATGCCATGGAAGTAGCGCTGGCTGCCGTCGGGCAGGTCCAGGGAAACCCCCATGGGCTTGCCCAGCAGGGCGTCGAGCTGGATCGAGTGATCCTCGGAGATCAGGCTCAGTTCATAGTCGAACAGCCGCCCTAGTTCCTCATGGCCGTCGAGCCGGTCCAGCAGCAATGCATCGCCGCCCAGCGGGCTGCTGACCTTGGCCATGCGTGCCCGTTGCGTAATCGCCATCCCACTACTTCCTTAGCGCTGCGCGCGTCACTGCCGGGTTCCGACGCGCCGGAACCGTTTACATCAGGCGGCGCACTCCAGGGCGGAGTGCGCCGCGTCGCTTCAATCGAAGCTGTAGGTGAACTCGCCGTTCTCGGCGCCCACCACCACCTTCTCGACCTTGCGGCCTTCCAGCATGCGGCCGAGGAACTCGCGGGAGAGGTCCGGCAGCATGCTGTTGGTGAGGATGGCGTCGATCTGGCGACCGCCGCTCTCGGTTTCGGTGCAGCGCGAAACCACCAGGTCCACCACCTTGTCGTCGAAGTCGAAGGGCACCTTGTGCGAGCCTTCCACGCGCTTCTTGATGCGGCCCAGCTGCAGGCGGGTGATGCTCTTCAGCATCTCGTCGGTCAGCGGGTAGTAGGGGATGGTCACCAGGCGGCCGAGCAGGGCCGGCGGGAAGATCTTCAGCAGCGGCTCACGCAGCGACTTGGCGATGCCTTCGGGTTCGGGCATCAGCTCGGGGTCGTTGCACAGGCTGGCGATCAGGTCGGTGCCGGCGTTGGTGGTGAGCAGGATCAGGGTGTTCTTGAAGTCGATCACCCGGCCTTCGCCGTCTTCCATCACGCCCTTGTCGAACACCTGGAAGAAGATCTCGTGCACGTCCGGGTGGGCTTTCTCCACCTCGTCCAGCAGCACCACGCTGTAGGGCTTGCGCCGTACCGCCTCGGTGAGCACGCCGCCTTCGCCGTAGCCGATGTAGCCGGGCGGGGCACCCTTGAGGGTGGAGACGGTATGGGCTTCCTGGAACTCGCTCATGTTGATGGTGATGACGTTCTGCTCACCGCCGTACATAGCTTCGGCCAGGGCCAGCGCGGTTTCGGTCTTGCCCACGCCCGAGGTGCCGGCGAGCATGAACACGCCGATGGGCTTGCTGGGGTTGTCGAGCCCTGCGCGAGAGGTCTGGATGCGCTTGGCGATCATCTCCAGGGCGTGGTCCTGGCCGATGATGCGCTTCTTCAGGTGGGTGCCCAGGTTGAGCACGGTCTCGATCTCGTTGCGGGCCATGCGGCCCACCGGGATGCCGGTCCAGTCGGCCACCACCGAGGCCACGGCCTGGTAGTCCACGGTCGGCAGGATCAGCGGGTTCTCGCCCTGCAGCGTGCTCAGGCGCTGTTGCAGGTCGGCCAGCTTGGCGCGCAGGCCATTGAGCTCGTCCTCGCTCAGGCTCGGCGCATCGGCGCCACCTTCGCGGCTGGTGCCGTCCACCGGTTCGGCGGCGGCGCGCAGGCTGGCACGGGTGGCCAGCAACTCGTCCACCAGGGCCTTCTCTTCGTTCCAGCGGGCTTCCAGCTCGGCCAGGCGGCCGCGCTCTTCCGCCAGCGCGTTGTCGACGTCGGTGCGACGGCTGCCGATGGCGACGCCGATGGCGTGCTCGCGGCCGATGATGGCCAGCTCGGTTTCCAGGGCTTCGATGCGACGGCGGCTGTCGTCCACCTCGGCCGGCACGGCGTGCAGGCTGATGGCGACGCGGGCGCAGGCGGTGTCCAGCAGGCTCACCGACTTGTCCGGCAGCTGGCGGGCAGGGATGTAGCGGTGGGATAGCTTGACCGCAGCCTCGAGCGCTTCGTCGAGGATCTGCACCTGGTGGTGCTTCTCCATGGTCGAGGCGACGCCGCGCATCATCAGGATGGCGCGGTGCTCGGACGGCTCGTCCACCTGCACCACCTGGAAGCGGCGGGTAAGGGCGGGGTCCTTCTCGATGTGTTTCTTGTACTCGGCCCAGGTGGTGGCCGCGACGGTACGCAGGGTGCCGCGCGCCAGGGCCGGCTTGAGCAGGTTGGCCGCGTCGCCGGTGCCGGCAGCACCACCGGCACCCACCAGGGTGTGGGCTTCGTCGATGAACAGGATGATCGGCTTGGGCGAGCTTTGTACGTCTTCGATCACCTGGCGCAGGCGCTGTTCGAATTCGCCCTTCATGCTGGCGCCGGCCTGCAGCAGGCCCACGTCCAGGGCGCGCAGCTCGACGTCCTTCAGCGAGGGCGGCACGTCGCCGGCGACGATGCGCAGGGCGAAGCCTTCCACCACTGCGGTTTTGCCCACGCCGGCCTCGCCGGTGAGGATCGGGTTGTTCTGGCGGCGACGCATGAGGATGTCCACCAGTTGGCGGATCTCGTCGTCACGGCCGACGATGGGGTCCAGCTTGCCGCTGCGGGCCTGCTCGGTGAGGTCGACGGTGAAGCGCTTCAGCGCTTCCTGCTTGCCCATGGCGGAAGGGGCCATGGCACCGCTGGCCTCGCCCGGGGCGGCGCCGGCGTTGAAGCCGTCGGTGGCGGTCAGGGCGTTTTCCGGGGAGCTGCCGACGATCTCGTCGAAGCGCTCGATCAGGGTTTCCACCTTGATCTTGTCGAACTCGCGGGAAATGGAGGTCAGCGCGTGGCGCAGGCTCGGCGTCTTGAGGATGCCGACCACCAGGTAGGCGGTGCGCACCTGGCTTTCACCGAACATCAGGCTGCCGTAGACCCAGCCGCGCTCCACCGCTTCCTCGACGTGGGAAGACAGGTCGGTGATCGAGGTCGAGCCACGGGGCAGGCGATCCAGCGCCTCGGTGATGTCCTTGGCCAGGCGCCCGGGTTCGATGTTGAACTGGCGGATGATCTGGTGCAGGTCGGAATCCTGCAGCTGCAGGACCTGGTGGAACCAGTGCACCAGTTCGACATAGGGGTTGCCACGCAGCTTGCAGAATACCGTGGCCGCTTCGATCGCCTTGTAGGCGAGGCTGTTCAGCTTTCCGAACAGCTTGGCACGACTGATTTCGCTCATCTTGCTCTCCTTTTCCTGACGGCACGCTTGCTGTGATGGCCGTGTGGTTGGTCCTGTCTGAAGCACTCCATGCGCTTCGTGTTGTTTTCTATCGGCGGGTAGCGGTGGCGTGCACTCAGGCGCGCGCCTCCGCACCGTGGTTCAGGTGGCTCACCGCCAGCAGCAGGTCGTCGGCGTCGCCTTCGGGCTTGCCCAGCCAGGTGTTGAAGCCCAGTCGGTCGCCGCCGCCCAGGGTCATGGGCGGCACTTCGTCACGTTCCAGCACCAGGTTGCTGTCCCAGTCCAGCTCCTCGCCCAGGTACTCGGCGACCCAGGCGGCCAGTTCATGGAACAGCTCGCCACCGGGGAGGAAGCGCTGGTACTGCGAGAGCCCCAGCGGGCCGATGCGGATGCGGAACTTGTGCTGGCGGTCCCACACGTGGGTGCCCAGGCACAGGTCGACGCCCAGGGTGCTGGCCTGGGCGCCCAGGCGGCTGTATTCGGGGAGTTCCAGCCACTGGCCGACGTACTCCTCGATGGCCACGGGCACGCCGAAGAACTCGGCGAGTATGGTGCGCAGGCCGTCCGGGTAGCGGGTCTGTGCCGCCAGGTGGCCGGTGAAGTAATAGCGCGCGGCGTCGTCGATCGGGCCCTGGCCCATCAGGCTTTGCATGCCGCGGCCGGAGAGGGCGCCGAGGCGCGGCGACCAGTAGTCGTCGCCGGGGCGGTCCTGGCTCACGGTCGGCCGGGCCTCGGCCCAGGCGCGGTAGAACAGGGTCAGCAGGCGGTGATTGAAGACGTCGAGAAAGCGCTTGAAGGTGGCGTCGGCATTGTTGCGCTGGCGCTCACGGGCGTATTCGGTCAGGTGCAGCGGCAGCGGGCCGTTGGGGCCGGTGAGGCCGAAGAAGTACTGCTCGATGCGTGGCGTGCCGTCGGGGTTGTGCTCGACGCTGGCCAGGGTCGAGGGAGCGAAGCCGCAATCGGGTTTCTGCCCCAGGCGCAGCGGGTCGTCGGCCAGGCGCACGGAATGCCCCAGGCGCGGGCGCTCGGGGAATTCGCACTCGATGCGGCGCAGCGCCTGGAAGAAATCGTAGTTCCAGGGCGCGGTCTCCATGGCCGCGAGGGTGTTCACAGATTCGGACGGCGTCCGGGCTTCGCCCGCCATCGCATCACCTCGCCCCGTTCAGTGGTCCGCATCACCGTTTCGGTGAAGCTGTTGATCGACACGTAACGTGTCAGGAAACGTTCCAGCACCGCGCCCAGGAGGAAGACCCCGGTGCCGCGGAAGGCGTTCTCGTCGAACTCCAGGCCGATCTCCAGGCCGCGGCCGAAGACGATGGGCCCCGGCATCGGCAGGCGCCGCGTGCAGGGCTTGCTGGTGACCTGGCGCAGGCCTTCGATCTGCATCTGCAGCGCCGAGTCGGTGGGGTCGCCATACAGGCGCAGCAGTTCGCGCAGGGCGGCGGCGCCCTGGCCTTCCTGGCTCAGCGATAGGTAGTTGAGCGAGAGCTGGCTGATCAGGCGCCAGGCGCTGGCGTCATGGGCGCGGCTCACACGGGGGCGGCTCGGCCCGGCCAGGCAGCGCACGGACACCACCGGGGCGCTGTCTTCCAGGGTGAAATCGCTGCGGCCGTTGCCCACCGGCATGAACAGCGGCAGGTCGCGGTTGGTACACAGCGCACCGATGCCCAGCTGGCGCAGGTCGTGGCGGTAGGGCGCCTGGTTGGCGTCCACCAGGGAAACGAAGGTCTCGCTGCCGATGTAGGTGGAGCGGGGGCCCTTGCGGCGCTGCTTGCTGGAGAGCACGCGGGGCTCGCGGCGCACCGTGTACCAGGCCTGCTCGCGGCCATAGCGGGACGGGTCGCGCACGGCATAGAAGGGCTGGAAGGGCTGCTCCGGGCCAGCACCGTGGCCGCTGACCTCGGTGAGCGAATGCACCTCGAAATCCAGCGGGCGGGTGCGGTCGACGATCACCTGGTGTTCGTGCACGCGGTCGCTCAGGTGGATGCGGTCGGCGCGCCGGGGGAACAGGTTCACCGCCGGGGTGCAGAACAGCTTGAACTGCTCGGTGCCGATGCTGCCTTCCAGGCTCTGGTCGATGCGGTTGAACAGCACGATGACGTCCAGCTCCTGGCCGGCGCAGCGCTGCACCGGGCGGCGCAGGTTGGCCACGTCGATGAACAGGAAGCGGTTGGGCAGGGCGAAGTATTCCTGCAGCAGGCGGTAGCCCTGGAAGGCGCGGGGCACCACCGGCAGCACCGCGTCCTCGTCGTCGAAGCCGCGCGGGCGCAGGCTTTCCGGCGGCAGGCGCTCGACCCAGTCGCCGCCGGGGGCCTGGACGAACACCGCGCAGGCATTGCCCAGCAGTTGCTCGTAGAGGCGGAAGGGTTGTTCGTCGGCGCCGTGCAGGTAGAACGACAGGCTTTCCAGGGGCAGGGCGCTGAAGGGCAGCCCGGCACCGGTGCGCAGGCGCAGGCGCAGCGCGGCCTTGGCGCTGGGCTCGGAGGCGGCGAGGCGGCCGAGCACCGAGGCGGGGTTGCCGAAGTATTCGACCTTGGCCACTTCCAGCGGCCACAGGGTCACCGGCTGGGAGGTGCGATACTCGCAGGCGGTCTGTTCGTCGGTGCCCAGCAGGCCGCGCAGGGAGGCATTGCGCTCCACGGTGAAGCCGCTGGCCAGGGAGCCTTCGTTGGGATCGGCCTGCAGTTGCACCACGGTCATCGACGGGGTCGGCGCCAGGTAATGCGGGTAAGCGATCTCCAGCAGGTTATGGGTGAATGTGGGGTACTCGGCGTCGAGCTTCAGCTGCACCCGCGCGGTGAGGTAAGCGAAGCCTTCCAGCAGGCGCTCGACATAGGGGTCGGCGCAGTCGATGCCGGAGAGGGTCAGGCGGCTGGCGATCTTCGGGTACTCGCCGGCGAATTCCGCCGCGCTTTCGCGGATGTGCTGCAGCTCCTGGTTGTAGTACTCGAGCATGCGCGGGTTCATTTGTTGCGCTTCCGCAGGTGGTCGGCGGGGACGATCTGCACGTGGCCGGTCTCCAGGTCCAGGTCGGTGGTGAGGAGCATGCGCAGGGGCACGGGTTCGGCCCACAGGTCGCCTTCGATCTCGAAGGACAGGGCGTTGTGGTTCATCTGGTCGGCTGCCAGCTGGGCGCGCACGCGCAAGGTGGATCGGATGATGCGCGGCTCGTAGTCGGCGATGGTCTCGGTGAGCAGGGCCTCGATGGCCTGTACGTCGACGCTGGAGGCGGTGTGCCCGGCCAGCGGCGGCAGGCCGTAGTTGACCACCGAGTTGCCGGCCTGGATCTCGCTGGAGGTCTCGCTGTCCAGCGGCGCGATGGTGTTGAACAGCCAAGCCAGGTCGCGCAGGACGGACGCCTTGAGCTGGGTCAGGGAGAGCACGCGCTTGTCGACGCTCTCCTTGGCGTTGCTCGGGTCTTCGTCGGTCAACCGGTCCAGAAGGGAGGGTTGCAGACGTTCCTGCAGCGTCAGCTCGGCCATGCTCAGGCCTCCGGCTGCCCGAAGGCGAGGGTGCGCAGTTCGAACAGCGCGGTGTCGCCCTGGTCGGTGACGAACAGGCGCTGGCCGATGGGGCGGCCGTCGTCGAGGAAGTCGGTCTTGCGACTGAGGCGGATGGCGCCGTCGGCGTCGTCCTGGCTGCCGGGGTAGCGGCTGGGGATCAGGCCCACGGTGGCGCCGCCGTTGACCAGGGTGACTTCCACCGGCAGCCAGACCAGGTCGCGCAGGTCGGTGGGTGCCTCGGTCACCAGGCTCTGGATGTTGTGCATCGGCAGCCACACGTAGCGGCCGTTGACGATGAGTTCGAGCACCGGGCCCAGGCGCGGGTCGGCGTCGGCGAACCATTCGAAGGGCTGGTCGTTGAGGGTGCCGGCGACGGCGGGGGCGGCTTCGAAGGCCTGGTCGCGCAGGGCCTGGGCGGCTTCGTGCTGGCCTTCGGCGTCATGCTTGAGGGCCTGGATCAGCGGCGCCACCCATTCGGCGGGCTCGCCCAGCACCACGGGGGTGAGGCGGCCGGCGAAGACTTCGGCGCGCAGGGCTTCGCATTCCAGGGCGGTGCGGTAGGTCTGCACCATGGCCAGGGTGCTGGCATCCAGCTCGCCGGCAACTTTCAGCTGGTTCTGTGCGCGGCTCCATTGGCCGAGCACCGCCAGCAGCTGGAACAGGAACACCCGCAGCTCGGCGTTGGAAGGTTGGGCACGCACCTGGTCCTGCAAGGACTTCAGGGCTTCGTCGGCGCGTCCTGCGCGCAGTAGTTCTTCGGCGGTCATGGTCGTCCTGCCTGCAGCCGGGCTGCGCGAAGGGAATGGGGGATGTGGCTCGAGGTGGCGCTCTCCACTGCGGCCTGGGGCAGGCGGCAGTGGGCAGCGTCACGAAGGTCGACCGGCGGAGGGGAGGCCGCTGCGTGGGAATCGGGCAAGGGTCTGGCCATGGTCGGTCCGGGGGAGGGTGGCTTGAAACGCATCCGGGCCCGCTTGCGCAGGCCCGGATGAGAGAGCATCAGATCTTGACGTTCTCGCGGATGTTCCAGCCGTATTTGACCGGGCCGCCATCTTTGGCGCCGTCGGCTTTCTGCGGCTGGTAGTCGACCTTCACCTGGGCGAAGTTCAGGCTGATGTTTTCGGTCAGGCGATCCTCACCACCGCTACCGCCGGTGCTCACGGAGGAGATCAGCACTTCGCTCATGGTGATGATCAGGTACTCGACCGGCGACTCGCCGCCCGCCTTGCGGATGGTCAGCTTGGCTTCCGGGTAATGCTTACCGCTGGAGCAGGCCATCATCAGGTTGGGGCTGGACTTGTCGACGTACTTGGTCAGCGACAGGTCCTGCACGCTTACCTTGCCGGCGCCGCCGCCACCACCCTGGTGCATGTTGCCGGATTGGGACATGCCCCAGCTCCAGGCCAGCACGTCGATTTCCTTGCCGTGGCTCTTGTCGGCGGACTCGCCTTCGACGTCGCCGATCTTGATGAACATATCTACAGCCATCATTCCTCCTTCGTGGCTTTCGCCACTTTGTCAGAGACGCCCGCCACCTGGCGGGCGCTTAAAGTGACGCGCCTCAGGCCCCCTTGGCCGAAGGCAGCTTGGATACCAGGCGCAGCGACACGGTCAGCCCTTCGAGCTGGTAGTGCGGACGCAGGTAGAACTTCGAGCTGTAATAGCCCGGGTTGCCCTCGATCTCCTCGACCACCACTTCAGCGGCTGCCAGCGGGTGCTGCGCCTTGGTGGTTTCGGTGGAGTGAGCGGGATCGCCATCGACGTAGTTGAGGATCCAGTCCTGCAGCCAGCGCTGCATGTCGTCCTTCTCCTTGAACGAGCCGATCTTGTCGCGAACGATGCACTTGAGGTAGTGCGCGAAGCGGCAGGTGGCGAACAGGTACGGCAGGCGCGCCGCCAGGTTGGCGTTGGCGGTGGCGTCCGGGTCGTCGTATTCGGCCGGCTTCTGCAGGGACTGGGCGCCGATGAAGGCCGCCAGGTCGGTGTTCTTCTTGTGCAGCAGCGGCATGAAACCGTTCTTCGCCAGCTCGGCCTCGCGGCGGTCGGAGATGGCGATCTCGGTCGGGCACTTCATGTCCACGCCACCGTCGTCGGTGGGGAAGGTGTGCGCCGGCAGGTTCGGCACTTCACCACCGGACTCCACGCCACGGATGCGCGAGCACCAGCCGTAGAGCTTGAACGAACGGTTGATGTTCACCGCCATGGCGTAGGCCGAGTTGGCCCAGGTGTACTTGGCGCTGTCGGCGCCGGCGGTGTCTTCCTCGAAGGCGAACTCTTCCACCGGGTCGGTCTTGGCACCGTAGGGTTGGCGGGCCAGGAAGCGCGGCATGGTCAGGCCGATGTAGCGCGCGTCGTCGGACTCGCGCAGCGAGCGCCAGCCGGCGTATTCCGGGGTGGTGAAGATCTTGGTCAGGTCACGCGGGTTGGACAGCTCCTGCCAGGAACCCATGCCCATCACGGTGGGGGAGGCGGCGGAGATGAACGGCGCGTGCATGGCGGCGGAGACCTTGGCGATCTCGCCCAGCAGCTCCACGTCCGGCGGCGACTGGTCGAAGTAGTAGTCGCCCAGCAGGCAGCCGTAGGGCTCGCCACCGAACTGGCCGTATTCCTCTTCGTAGAGCTTCTTGAAGATCGGGCTCTGGTCCCAGGCGGTGCCTTTGAATTTCTTCAGGGTCTTGTGCAGCTCGCCCTTGGAAATGTTCAGCACGCGGATCTTCAGCTGCTCGTCGGTCTCGGTGTTGTTCACCAGGTAGTGCAGGCCACGCCAGGCGCTTTCCAGTTGCTGGAAATCCGGGTGGTGCATGATCAGGTTGACCTGCTCGGTGAGCTTGGCGTCGATCGCAGCGATGATGGATTCGATCGACTTGATCGCATCGTTGGAGATCAGGCTGGTCTGTGCCAGGGCATGCTCGGCGAGGGTGCGCACGGCGGTTTCCACCGCTTCGCGGGCACGCTCGGTCTTGGGCTTGAATTCCTGCAGCAGCAGCGAGGCGAACTCGCTGGTCTGCTCGGTCGCTTCGCCGCCCTGGGGCGCAGCTTCGGTCATCAATTCGGCCATCTGGGTGTCCTCTTAAGCTTGCGGCTCGTTGTCTTGCGGCTTCGGCGCGCTGGCCAGGGCCTGCAGCAGGGCCGGGTCCTTGATCGCTTTCATGATCAGCTCTTCAGCGCCGGTCTTGCCGTCCATGTAGGTCAACAGGTTGGCGAGCTGGGTGCGGGCTTCGAGCAGCTGGTTCAGCGAGTCGACCTTGCGCGCCACGGCGGCAGGGCTGAAGTCGTCCATGCTCTCGAAGGTGATGTCCAGGGACAGGTTGCCGTCGCCGGTCAGGGCGTTGGGCACGTTGAAGGCGACGCGCGGCTTCATGGCCTTGAGGCGCGAGTCGAAGTTGTCGACGTCGATCTCCAGGAACTTGCGGTCCGCGACGGCGGCCAGGGGTTCGGCCGGTTTGCCGGCGAGGTCGGCCATGACGCCCATGACGAAGGGCAACTGCACCTTCTTCTCGGCGCCGTAGAGTTCCACGTCGTACTCGATCTGGACGCGGGGCGCGCGGTTGCGTGCGATGAATTTCTGACTGCTGGTGCTACCCATGGTGCTCCTCCTTCGCTGCCTGTGCGGCTGTATTGGCGTCATCGGCAGCTAGCCGGTAACGGATGCGTGAACCCGCTTCGAACGTGCCCTGCACTATTCGGACTCGGGGCCCCGCAAATTCTCGAACTGCGACATTCCATCCGGGATCAGGTTGCGCACGATCGCCGCGAAGTCCGCCGTGACCAGGGTCTTCGCACGCTTGAGCAGGATCGGCACCGGGCTCGATGGCTCCTGGCGCGCGTAGTACTCGAGGATGCGGTCCAGGGTCTTGAGCACGTCGTCGCGGTTGGTCACCTCGCCGGAGATGCGCGGCGTGGCACGGGCGCTCGGTGCGCTACCGCTGCTGCCGGCGTCGGTGGCGGTGTCGTCACCTGCCGCCGGCTCGTCGGCTACGGCGTCGTCGCCGGGGGCCTGGTCCTTGTGGATCTGCAGGGCGTGGCGCAGCAACTGCTTGAGGGCACCGAGGTCGGCGCTCTGGGCCGAGCCCACGCGATCGGAAAGGGTCGACTCGATGGTGGCCAGCGCGGACTGGGCATCGGTCAGGGCGTTGCGGGTGCTGGCGAGCAGCGCTTCATCGCTGTCGCGGAAGGCGCCCTGCAGCTGCTCGGGGGTCAGCGTTTCACTGGGGAAACGCTGCAGGTCGAGGGCGTTGAGGGCGGCACGCAGGCTCACCGAGCCAAAGGCCCGCGAGCTGGTCAGGCTGCTTTCGCGCAGCAGCTGGATCACCGGTTCCGCCGCCAGCCCGGTGAGGGCGTTGATGCGGAAGGTGGGGTCGTTGTCATCGTCGGCGTCGAGCTGCGGGTACAGGCCGTCCCAGTATTGGGTCAGCAGCTCGCGCACCAGGATCAGACCCTGGGCGAGACCCGGCAGCCCTTCGAGGGCGAGGGTGCTCTGCAGGAAATAGTTGGCGATGCGCAGGTCTTTGCTGCGTTGCAGCAGCTCACTGGAAAGCTCGCGGACATCACGCCAGACAGGGGGCTCGGCGGGGAGTACGGAGTCGCCCATCTGGCGCTCGGGTTGCCCTTGGGCAATACGTTCCAGTTCGAGATACGCAGCGTCGTATTCGAGGTCGTCGCCGCAAGGCGAATCAGCGGAAACAGGGGATAGCAAACGCGACACATCCACCACGGTGGGTGTTCTCCTTGTCAGGCCTCAGGGGGAGGGCAAGCTGTATTCAGAGTGAACGTACGGCCTGATCACAGTCCTTTGGATCAACGTTCCGATGACGCCAATTTCATGGCTTCACCCGCTGCAACTCTTTTCCATTCTTGGGGTCGTATTTCGCCCTTGTCAAGACAATCCCAGAGCACAAACGACAGATGTGCACCAGTCCACGCTAGCCTCTTTCAGCTGTCATTTTTGTCTTTTTTCGATCTAAGATATTTCGGCTAAAGCCATGCATATTTTCCGTTCGTCTATACGATGGGTGTATGGCAAAGGGCCACGTGCAGAACAGGGACCGGATCGAAGTTGCACGGCATCGAAGGGACTCGGTGCTCGCGTCCACAGTGAGAAGTGCAAGGAGTCGCAATGCCACTGCGTTTGACCATCACCAGTTATCACAAGCTGACGCCCGGACAACGTCCCGAGGTGGAGCTTGATCGTGGTGAGCTGAGGATTGGCCGCAGTGCCGATAATGATTGGGTGTTGCCGGATCCCGAGCGCCTCGTTTCCAGCCAGCATTGCACCATCCAGTTCCGCGACGGCACCTACTACCTGACCGACACCAGCACCAACGGCGTGATGCTCGCGCAGTCGGGCGTGCGCCTGCGTCGCGGTAACAGCGAGCCGCTGCTGGATGGCGAAATCCTCAAGCTCGGCGAGTACGAGATCCTCGTCCAGGTGCAGGGCATGAGCATGAACATGCAGCCCGCCAGCGCCGCGCCGATGAGCGGGGGAGGCGACCCCTTCAGC
This sequence comes from Pseudomonas sp. PDM13, assembly GCF_025685765.1. NCBI lineage: Bacteria > Pseudomonadati > Pseudomonadota > Gammaproteobacteria > Pseudomonadales > Pseudomonadaceae > Pseudomonas > Pseudomonas sp. PDM13. The sequence goes on from NZ_JAOTQU010000016.1 coordinate 75,769, forward strand.
AGCTTCGATGCGCTGATGAGCCGGCAGACCTCCATGCCCTCCATTCCCGAGCCGATGGCGCCGCCGCCGGCTTCCATGGCCCACATCCAGGGTGGCGGTTCGCCGCTGGACACCAAGCCCGACCTGTTCGACTTCCTCAATCCGCCACCGGCTGCGGCACCGTCGATTCCCGATCACGTGCCCGCCGAGCGCCATGACTTCCGCCCGCCGACGCCGATCCCCAGTTTCGAGCCGACGCCAGCGCCGCCCGTGAGTGCACCTGCCGCATTCGCCGAGCCTGCAGGCGCCGCACCGGCGATCCCCGCCGACTGGGACCCCTTCGCCGACCTCGGCCTTACCAGCCCCGCGCCCCAGCACGCGCCGGCCGTTCCGGTGCCGATGCCCACGGCGGCGGCACCGCTGGAGCCGGCACCGGTAGCCGTCGAGCTGCCGGCGGACTTCTTCAGCAATCCGCCGCTTGGCCACGACTCCGCCGCCACTTCGATCCCGACGCCCATCCCCGATCCGCAGCCCATCGCCCAGCAGACCATCGCGCCGATGCCGCCCGCCATCGAAATGGCGCCAGCGGCGATCCCGGCGCCTGCCGTTGCCACGCCCGCACCGCCCGCGCTGACGCCCACTGCCCAGGCCACCCACGCCGCTGCGGTGTCCGCCCCGGCCACTCAGGCGCCGGCCCATGCACATGCACCGAGCGGCGACGACGGTGCGCTGATGGATGCCTTCCTGCGCGGCGCCGGTCTTGGCCAGCTGCGCATCGATCGCGCCGAAGCTGCTGCGCAGATGGAAGCCATCGGCCGCAGCTATCGTCTGATGGTGGAAGGGCTGGTGGATGTGCTGCGTGCGCGCTCCAGCCTCAAGGGCGAGTTCCGCATGGCGCAGACCATGATCCGACCGGTGGAGAACAACCCGCTCAAATTCGCCCCCAACGTCGACGAGGCCCTGTTGCTCCTGCTGCGCCACGGCAACGCCGCGTTCATGCCGCCGGACCAGGCCGTGGGCGAAAGCTTCGACGACCTCAAGGCCCACCAACTGGCAGTGATGGCCGGCGTGCAGGCGGCCATCAAGCACATTCTCAAACGCTTCGAGCCCTCGGTGCTGGAAGCGCGGCTGAACAAGCCCTCGGGGCTTTCGGCCTTGCTGCCGGGTTCCCGGCAGTCGCAATACTGGGAGCTGTTCACCGACCTCTACGCGAGCATCTCGCGGGAGGCCGAAGACGATTTCCAGGACCTTTTCGGGCGCGAATTCAGCCGCGCCTACGAGGAGCACAGCGCCAGACTTCGCGGGCATTGACCCCCGCAACCCCTTGGGTGCCAGGCAGTCGGCCCCGCGGATCAACAGCAGTCATTGAGGACGAATCGAAATGCCAAGGATTCTACTGGTAGCCGTAGTAGCGCTTCTGGGCGCATGTGCTTCCGAGCCACCGCCGCCACCACCGCCCACCGTGGTGCAGCTGCATATCGAAGCCTCCAGCGACGTCAACCCGGGTCCGGGCGGGCAGGGCGCACCCGTGCGCGTGCGGGTGTTCGAGCTCAAGAGCGCCACCGCCTTCAACCGTGCCGATTACTTCTCCCTGGTGGAGCAGTCGCAGGCCACCCTGTCCACCGACCTGGTCGCCCAGGACGAGTTGCTGGTCAAGCCCGGCGACAAGCAGATGCAGGAGCGCAAGCTGGACGACGCCACCCGCCAGTTCGGCATCGTCGTCGGCTACCGCGAGCTCGACAGCGCGGTCTGGCGTGACGTGATCACCGTGCCCCTGAACCAGACCAGCGCCTACAGCGTGAAATTCGGCGCCCACGCCATCAGCGTCTCGCCGGCTCCCATCGCCGAGCCGGCCAAATAGAAACGGAGAGTTCGTCCATGTCCTGGAACAACCGAGTGGTCTGGTCTGAGGGGATGTTCCTGCGTCCGCAGCATTTCCAGCAGCACGACCGCTACCTGGAGTCCCTGGTGGAAGGCCGCTGCCGAGCGCTGCAAGCCGGCGGCTGGGGTTTCTCCGAGCTGAAGATCGACGAGGCGCTGCTCACCCAGGGCAAGCTGGCCATCGTCTCGGCCCGTGGCGTGCTGCCCGACGGCACCCCCTTCGACATCCCCGGCGACGACGTGGCCCCGGTGCCGCTGGACGTCGAGGACAGCCTGCGTGACGGCATCATCTACCTGGCCTTGCCGCTCAAGCGCGCCGGTGCCCGCGACACGGTGGAGGAGGGCGAGGCCCTCGGCGGCGCTCGCTACCAGAGCAGCGTGCGCGAAGTACGCGACGACAACGCCCCCTTCGAAAGCCGCGCCCCCGTGTCCATCGGTGGCCGCGCCCTGCGCCTGCTCACCGCCCGTGACGGCCTCGGCGAATACGCCGCCGTCGGCGTGGTGCGGGTGGTGGAAAAGCGTGCCGACCGCTCCCTGGCGCTGGACGAAAGCTACATTCCGCCGCTGCTGGATGTGACCGCCTCGCAACCCCTGGCGGCCTTCCGCAGCGAACTGCTGGGCCTGTTGCACCAACGCGGCGAGGCCCTGGCCGGCCGCGTGGTCGCCTCCGGCGCCGGTGGCGCCTCGGAGATCGCCGACTTCCTCCTGCTGCAACTGGTCAACCGTGCCGAGCCCCTGGTCTCGCACCTGGCCAACATCACCCCGTTGCACCCGGAGTGGTTCTACCGCGAGGCGGTGAGCCTGGCCGGCGAGTTCTCCACCTTCTCCGCCAGCGGCCGTCGCCCGGCGGAATTCCCGGCCTATGAGCACGACGACCTGGCCACCACCTTCGCCCCGGTGATGCTCGCCCTGCGCCAGGCGCTGTCGATGGTCATCGACAGCCGCGCGGTGCCCATCCCCATCATCGAGAAAGCCTACGGCGTGCACGTGGCGATGCTCGCGGACAAGAGCCTGCTGGACAACTCGGCGTTCATCCTCGTGGTGCGTGCCGATGTGCCCGGCGAGTCGCTGCGTTCGCGCTTCCCGCAGCAGGCCAAGATCGGCTCCGTGGAGCACATCCGCGACCTGGTCAACCTGCAGCTGCCGGGTATCGCGCTGCTGCCGATGCCGGTGGCGCCACGGCAGATCCCGTACCACGCGGGCAGCACCTACTTCGAACTCGACCGCGGCAGCGACCACTGGAAGCAACTGGTGCATTCCGGCGGCTTCGCCTTCCACATCGCTGGCCAGTTCCCTGGCCTGAACCTGGCCTTCTGGGCCATCCGGAGTTAATTCGCGATGCATCCAATCGACGATCCCTTCGGCGGGCCGCCCGCCGGTGGTGGCAGCGGCGGCAACGGTAACGGCAACAACGACCGCACCATGATCATGCCGCGCCCCGGTGGCCGCGCCCCGGACCCGGCCGCGCCGCGCTACGACGCGCCCACGCCGCCGCCTGCCGGTCCGGCGCCCACCGGCCCGATGCTCACCGCGCGCGGCCAGGGCCTCAACCCCCTGGAAGCCGCCGCCGGGCCGATGCTGGCCTTGCTCACCCGCCTGCGCAACACCATCGCCCACCCGATGCCCGCCAGCCTGCGCGCGCAACTGCTGGGCTACCTGCGCCAGTTCGAAGAGAAGGCCCGTGCCGCCGGCATCGCCCAGGACGAGGTGATGCTCAGCCGCTACGTGCTCTGCACCGCGCTGGACGAAGCCGTGCTCAGCACCCCCTGGGGCAGCGGCAGCGACTGGAGCAAGCAGAGCCTGCTGATCACCCTGCACAACGAAGCCTGGGGTGGCGAGAAGGTCTTCCAGCTGCTCGACCATTGCCTGCAGAACCCGCGCCAGCGCCTCAACCTGCTGGAGCTCCTGTACCTGTGCATCAGCCTTGGTTTCGAAGGCCGCTACCGGGTGATGAACGATGGCCGCAGCCAGCTCGACGCCTTGCGCGAGCGCGTGGCCGGCACCATCCGCAGCACCCACGGCGAGATCGAGCGCGAGCTGTCGCCGCACTGGCGCGGCCTGGTGGTGGCGCGTGATCGCCTGCGCCAGTTCCTGCCGCCCTGGGTGGCCGTGGCCATCGGTGCCGCGCTGCTCCTGGCGCTGCTGTTCGGCATGCGCCTGAAGCTGGCCGCCGAGGCCGAACCGGTGTTCAAGAACCTGCATGCCCTGGGTGACGTCCCGGTGCAGACCATCGACCGCCCGCCGCAACAGCCGAAGATCGTCGAGCGCCCGCGCCTGGCCGGCTTCCTCGCCGAGGAGATCCGCCAGCAGAAGGTCGCGGTGGAAGACGCCGTCGACCGCTCGGTGGTGACCATCCGCGGCGACCAGCTGTTCGCCTCCGGCAGCGCCACCATTTCCGATGACTTCCAGCCGCTGCTGCTGCGCATCGCCGAGGCGATCCGCAAGGTGAAGGGCAATGTGCTGGTCACCGGCCACAGCGACAACCGGCCCATCGCCACGCTGCGCTACCCGTCCAACTGGAAGCTGTCCCAGGACCGCGCCCAGCAGGTGATGGACGTGCTCGCGGCCAAGAGCGGCCAGCCCGAGCGCTTCCGCGCCGAGGGTCGCAGCGACACCGAGCCGGTCGCATCCAATGACACCGCCGACGGCCGTTCGCGCAACCGTCGGGTGGAGATCACAGTCTTTGCGGAGGGCGTCGAGTGAAGGCGTTTTTCAGTTTCCTCGCCCGCTGGGTGATACCGGTGCTGGGCCTGATCGCCCTCAGCCTGGTGATCTGGTTCGTCGGCCCGCTGATCGCCATCGGCGACGTCGAGCCCCTGGCTTCGGCCACCGTGCGCTGGGTGCTCATCGGCCTGCTGTTCGCGGTGTGGATCGGCTGGTGCGTGCTGCGCATCATCCAGGCGCGCCGCAACGCCGCCAAGGTGATGCAGGGCCTGGTCGCCGTGGCACCGGATGCCGCCAGCGTCGCCACCAGCGAAGAGCTGGCCACCCTCAAGCAGCGCATGGACGAAGCCCTGGTCCTGCTCAAGCGCGCCAAGCTCGGCGGCAGTGAGCGGCGCAACCTCTATGAGCTGCCCTGGTACGTGATCATCGGCCCGCCGGGTTCGGGCAAGACCACCGCGCTGGTCAACTCCGGCCTCAACTTCCCCCTTGCCGAGCAGATGGGCAGCGGCGCCATCCGTGGCGTCGGCGGCACCCGCAACTGCGACTGGTGGTTCACCGACGAAGCCGTGCTGCTCGACACCGCCGGCCGCTACACCACCCAGGACAGCCACGCCCAGGTGGACAAGGCTGCCTGGCTGGGCTTCCTCGACCTGCTGAAGAACCAGCGCAAGCGCCGCCCCATTGACGGTGCCTTCGTGGCCATCAGCCTGTCCGACCTGCTGCTGGGCAGCGAAACCGAGCGTGCCGCCCACGCCCGCGCCATCCGCGCCCGGGTGCAGGAGCTCTATGCCCAGCTCGGCGTGCGCTTCCCCATCTACGTAATGCTCACCAAGCTCGACCTGGTGCCGGGCTTCATGGAGTTCTTCGATTCCCTGAGCAAGGAAGACCGCGCCCAGGTCTGGGGCATGACCTTCGCCCTCGACGACGGCAAGAGCGCCGAGGGCCCGCTGTCGGTGTTCGGCAACGAGTTCGCCCTGCTCGAACAGCGCCTCAACGACCGCCTGGTGGAACGCCTGCAGCAGGAACGCGACCCCGCGCGGCGCGACCTGATCTACGGCTTCCCGCAGCAGTTCGCGGCCCTGCGCGATGCGCTGTCCACCTTCCTCGACGGCGTGTTCAAGCCCAACCCCTATGAAGAGCGCGCGCTGCTGCGTGGCGTCTACTTCACCAGCGGCACCCAGGAAGGCAGCCCCATCGACCGCCTGATCGGCGCCATGGCGCAGAGCATGAACCTCGACCGCCAGCACCTGGCCCGCCAGACCGGCACCGGGCGCAGCTACTTCATCGAGCGCCTGTTCCGCGAAGTGGCCTTCGGCGAGCGCGGCCTGGTGGGGGCCAACCCCAAGGTCGAGCGCCAGCGCAAATGGATGGCCCGTGGCGTGCTCGCCGCGACGGCGATCCTGGTCCTGGGCATCGCCGCCATCTGGTTCGCCAGCTTCAGTGCCAACCGCAGCTACATCGCCGCCGTCGACGGCCGGGTCAAGCCGCTGCACGGTGAACTGCAGGGCCTGAGCCCGGCACAACGCGACGTGCTTGCGGTGCTGCCGCTGCTCAACGCCATCCGCAATGTGTCCGGCGATGCGCCGAGCTGGGCGGAAGGCTACGGCCTCTACCAGGGCGACATGCTCGGTGCCGAAGGCGCCAGCGTGTACCGCAAGCTGCTGATCGCGGTGATGGCGCCACGGGTCATGGCGCGGGTCGAAGAGCAACTGCGTGGCGGCGGCTCCTCGGACTTCCTCTACGAGGGCCTGAAGGCCTACCTGATGCTCGCCGACCCGGAACACTACGACGGCGACTTCATCAAGGCCTGGGTGGCGCTGGACTGGGACCGCAGCCTGCCGCGCGACCTGGTGCCCGAACAGCGCCAGGCGCTCAACGAGCACCTGGCCGCGCTCTACGACCGTGCGCCGCCAGCGGTGCGCCTGGACGACAACCTGGTGCAGGACACCCGTCGCCAGCTGCAGCAGCTGTCCATCGCCCAGCGCGTGTACGACCGCGTCAAACGCCAGAAGCTGCCCCAGGGCCTGCCGGACTTCCGCATCAGCGAAGCCGCCGGCCGCGACGCCGCCCTGGTGTTCTCGCGCAAGAGCGGCAAGCCGCTCAACGACCCGCTGTCGGGCTTCTTCACCCAGCGTGGCTACCGCGAAGTGTTCATGGTCTCCAGCCTGAGCCAGTCCGGCACCCTGGCCGAGGAGCAGTGGGTACTCGGCCGCACCATGGACGACACCCAGGACGCCGCCAGCCTGGCCCTGGAAGTGCGCCAGCTGTACTTCCAGGACTACCTGCGCCAGTGGGATGCGCTGCTGGCCGATATCGACTTCGTCGCCATCACCAGCACCGCCCAGGCCGCCGACGTGCTGCGCGTGCTCTCCGGCCCGCAGTCGCCGCTGAAGAAGCTGCTCGAAGCGGTGGCCAAGGAAACCGACCTGCAGAAGGAAGAGCGCCTGGCCGCCGAGAAGCTCAAGGGCACCAGCGACACCGTCGGCAAGCTCAAGGATCGCCTCGGCTCCCTGGTGGGGCAGGGTGGCGACGCCCCGCAGGAGCAGCAGGCGCCGAGCGAGGACCCGATCACTTCGCACTTCGCCGAGCTCAACAGCCTGGTGGCCAAGAACGACAACGAACCGGCGGCCATCGACGGCCTGCTGGCGGACATGAACGCCCTCTACGTGCAGATCAGCGCCATGAGCGGTGCCAGCGGCGACGCCCTGCTGGGTGAAGCGAAGAACCAGGCCCAGGCCGCTGCCCAGCGCGTCAGCCTCGGTGCCGAGCGCCAGCCGCCGCTGGTCCAGGGGCTGGTCAAGTCCGTGGTCAGTGCCACCACCAGCACCATGATGGGCGGCATCCGCAACCAGTTGAACGCCGCCTGGACGGCCGAAGTGGTCAACGTCTACCGCCAGTCCCTGGCCGGCCGCTACCCGCTGGATCGCAACAGCACCCGCGACGCCACCCTGGACGACTTCGGCGCCTTCTTCGGCGTCGGCGGGGTGATGGACAGCTACTTCCGCAAGTACCTGCAGCCCTACGTCGACACCTCCGCCACCACCTGGCGCTGGCAGCCGGGCGCGGCGGAGAAGCTCGGCATCGGCTCCGGCGTGCTGGGCACCTTCCAGCGTGCCGCGCAGATCCGCGACGCCTTCTTCCGCTCCGGCAACACCACGCCCATGGTGCGCTTCGAGCTGAAGGCGGTGGCCATGGATGCCGCCATCGACCAGTTCCAGCTCGACCTGGACGGCCAGCAGTTCAGCTATGACCACGGCCCCAGCCGGCCGGTGGCCATGCAGTGGCCGAGCCCCAACAGCCTGGGCGTGGTGCGCCTGACCATCTCGCCGCCATCCTCCAGCGGCCGTTCGGCCATCACCATGGAAGGCCCCTGGGCCTGGTTCCGCCTGCTCGACCAGTCGGACCTGACCCAAGGCAACGCGCCGGACCGCTTCACCCTGCGCATGCGCGTGGACAACGCCAGCATCTCCAGCGAGCTGCGCGCCAGCAGTGCCTTCAACCCGTTCCGCAGCCGTGTGGTCAGCGGCTTCGGCCTGCCGGAGCGCCTATGACGACGGCGGGCTTCTACGGCAAGCTCGCCGGCCGCGGCGACTTCATCCATCGCGGCCTGCCACCGGCCTTCATCGAGGCCTGGGACCAATGGCTGGCCGCCGGCATGGCGCAGAGCCAGGCCGAGCTGGGCGCTGCCTGGCTGGATGCTTACCTGGTCAGCCCGCTGTGGCGGTTCGCGATCGCGCCCAACCTGCTAGGCGGTGACGCCGTGGTCGGCGTGGTGATGCCCAGCATCGACCGGGTCGGCCGCTACTTCCCGCTGGCCATCGCCGTGCTGCTGGACGAGCGCACCAACCTCGGTGCCATCGTCGGCGGTGCCGATGACTGGTTCGACCGTGCCGAAGCCTTGCTGCTGTCCACCCTGGAGCCGGAGGCGGATTTCGACGCCTTCGAAGCCGGGGTGCAGGGGCTCGGCTCGCCGCTGGTGACCACGCGCCATGACGCGCGGCTCAGCGAGGTGGGGGCGTTGCGTTACGCGGTGCAGGGCGGCGAGTCGCGACAGGCGGTACTGGCGCAGATCGCCAGCGACGGCTGCAGTTTCTGGTGGGGGCATGGTTCAGAGCGTGTCGCGGCCGAGCTGGTGAGATTCCAGGGCTTGCCGCCGACGCGGTATTTCAGCCGCTTCCTGGTGGGCGAGGGCGCCGTAGAGCAGCCCGCCGGCATCGGGCAGATCGATTTCGGGAGCCTGTGATGCCACTGCCTCCGGTTGCGCAATACCGCTCGGCCAGCCACAGCCACGTCGGCATGGTCCGCCAGGTCAATGAAGACGCCTGCCTGGATGCCGGCGACAACGGCCTCTGGGTGGTCGCCGACGGCATGGGCGGCCACGCCGCCGGTGACTACGTCAGCAACCTGATCGTCGATACCCTTCGCGGCGTGCAATACGGCGACGGGCTCGATGCCTATGTCGACGCCTTGCGCGCGGCGCTGATACACGTCAACACCCTGGTCCGTGCGGAGACCCAGCATCGCGGGGTGAGCACCATGGGCAGCACGGTGGTGCTGCTGGCTGCGCGGGGCAGCGAGGGGACCTGCCTGTGGGCCGGTGACAGCCGCCTTTATCGCCTGCGCGAGGGCAAGCTGGAACCCATCAGCCGCGACCACAGCTACGTGCAGGAACTGGTGGACAGCCACCTGCTCAGCGAGGCCGAGGCCAAGGTGCATCCCATGGCCAACATCGTCACCCGTGCGGTAGGGGTCCAGGATGACCTGGACGTGGAAGAAACGAGGTTCGTGGTGCTGCCCGGCGACAGCTTCCTGCTGTGCAGCGACGGTCTGAACAAGACCGCCGAAGACCACGAACTGTGTGAAGTGCTGGGCCACGAGGACCCCTATCAGGTGGTTCGCAGCCTGGTGCATCTGGGCTTGACCCGGGGCGCGCCGGACAACATCACGGCGGTAGTCGTCAAAGCATCCTGAAAAAGAAAAAAAGACCAGCATGGACATAGAAATTCCGGGGTATGAAATCGAGCGCGAGCTGGGCGACGGCGCGATGGCCGTGGTCTACCTGGCCACCCAGCGTTCGCTGGAGCGCAAGGTCGCGCTGAAGGTGATGGCCGCGGCGCTCGCCGCCGACGCCAGCTTCTGCGAACGCTTCCTGCGCGAGGGCAAGACCCTGGCGCGGCTGTCGCATCCGCACACCGTCACCATCCACGACATCGGCAACGTCGGCAGCCTGTACTACATGGCCATGGAGTACCTGCCCAACGGCACGCTGAAGGAGCGCATCAACGCCGGCCTCAGCCCCGAGCAGGGCCTGGTCTGGCTGCGCCAGATCGCCTCGGCGCTGGGCTACGCCCACGCCCAGGGCCTGGTGCACCGTGACGTCAAGCCGGCCAACATCCTGTTCCGCGCCGACGGCGGCGCGGTGCTCTCGGACTTCGGCATCGCCAAGGCGCTGGACGACCGCACCCAGTTCACCCAGGCCGGCTTCGCCGTCGGCACCCCCAGCTACATGAGCCCCGAGCAGGCGCGCGGCCTGGAGATCGACGGCCGCGCCGACCTCTACGCCCTGGGCGTGGTGCTCTATGAAATCCTCACCGGCAAGCTGCCCTATGTCGGCTCGGACTCGCTGTCCACCGCCCTGGCGCACCTCACCGAGCCGCTGCCGGAGCTGCCCATCAGCCAGGGCCGCTACCAGGAGATCCTCACCCGCCTGCTGGCCAAGGACCCCAAGGACCGCTACCCGGACGCCGCCGCGCTGATCGCCGCCCTCGACCGCCTGCCGGCCCTGCCCGCAGCGGCCCCGGCGGACGACGACGGCGCCACCCAGTTCCGCCCCCTCGGCCTGCCGCCGACGCCGCCCGCCGCGCAGACCGGCAGCGGCATGACCGGGCTGACCCCGGTCTCGGTGACCATGCCGCCCCTGGACGCCCCCGCGCCGCCGACACAGGTGCCGCCACCGGCGACACCCCCGGTCACGCCGCCCAAGAAGGGCAAGCGCGCCTCGGTGCTGGACACCGAACTCAGCGCCGCTGCCGCCCAGCCGTCCAGTGGCCCCAACCGCGCACCGCTGATCGCCGCCGCCGGCCTGGCCGTGCTCGGCCTCGCCGGTATCGGCGGCGGTGCCTACTGGTGGCTGAACCAGTCGCCAGCCAAGCCCGACACCACCCAGGTCGACGGTGGCCAGGTCGATGGCGGTGCCACCGACACCACCGGCGGCGAAGGCGACAAGCCGGCAGACAGCGGTTCCAGCGCCGACGCCAAGCCCGTGGGCAACCAGGACGGCGGCAGCCGGCCGTTGATCATGGCCGGCAAGAAAACCCTCTTCGAACGCGTGCTGAGCAAGCCCGGTGCGCGCTTTGCCAGCGCCGCCGGCGCCCAGGCTGATGGCGCGCCGGTGCCGGCGTTCTCGGTGTTCTACGTGTACGCGCGCAAGGTCGTGGGCGGTACGCCCTGGGTGGAAGTGGGCGCCTCCAGCGATGGCCACCGCGATGGCTGGCTGCCCCTGGACAAGCTCAGCGACTGGAAGCAGAGCCTGGTGCTGAAGTTCACCGAACGTTCCGGCCGCTCGCCGGTGATGTTCCTGCGTGACCCGGACCAGGTCGAGCTGTTCCTCGCCGACTCCAACAAGGCGCGCAACGCCGTGCACCAGGCCCAGTTCGGCGACAGCAGCGACCCCGAGATCGTCGCCATCGAACCGGCCGCCAGTGCTATTCCCCAGGACCAGTTCTACCTGCTGCCGATCTTCGATTCCCGCGAGAGCTTCGACGCCAGCGGCCAGCCGGTGCAGCTGCTCAACGTCGCCTCCATCGACCCGGGCGATACGCCGCAGATCAGGGGCGAGGGCAATGTCCCGGCGGCGAAGACCGACGCCTTCCGCACCGCCATCGTGCTGGTGGTGGACACCTCGGTGTCCATGCAGCCGTACATCGACCGCGTGCGCGACGTGGTGCACGAGCTGCACAACCAGATCGCCGCCCGTGGCGAGCTGGACAGCGTCAGCTTCGGCATGGTCGGTTTCCGCAGCAACACCGACAAGACGCCGGGCCTGGAGTACACCGCCAAGACCCTGGTGAGCCTGGACGAGGGGCGCAATCCGGACCAGTTCCTGCAACTGGCGCAGCAGGTCAAGGCCACCAACGTGTCCAGCCACGACTTCAACGAGGACGCCTTCGCCGGCGTCATGGAAGCGGTCGACGGCATGGACTGGAGCGGCTACGGCGGGCGCCTGATCCTGCTGGTCAGCGATGCCGGCGCCCTGCGCAAGAACGACCCGCTGGGCCGTACCCAGATGAACGAGGCCGAGGTCCGCGAGGCGGCGCTGCGCAAGCAGATCAAGATCTACGCCCTGCACCTGAAGACCGATGCCGGCAAGAAGAACCACGGCTTCGCCGAGCAGCAGTACCGCAGCCTCACCGCCGACGCCAACCCGCAGATCGGTGACCTGTACATCCCGGTCGCCGGCGGCGACGTGAAGAAGTTCGGCGACAGCATTGGCGAGATCGGCAACGTCTTCGCCGACCTGGTGCACCAGGTGCGCAGCGACGCGCCCCTGCAGGCGCCGGCGGCGGGCAACAGCATCGCCGCCAAGTCCGCCGCCATCGGCTATGCGATGCACATGGACTTCCTCGGCCACAAGTCCCAGGCCCGTGCACCGCAGCTGGTGACCGCCTGGACCTCCGACCGCGACCTGACCAACCCGCAGCTGCCGGCCTTCCAGGTCTGCGTGCTGCTGACCAAGCTGCAGCTCAACGACCTGCAACAGTCGCTGAAGGTGATAGTGGACGCCGCGCGTCGCACCCAGAGCTCGCCCAAGGACTTCTTCCAGGAGATCGCCAGTGCCAGTGCCCACATGGCCCGCGACCCCTCGAAGCTGGCCCGTGGCAGCAACCTGGCGGAGAGCGGCATCCTCGGCGAGTACCTGGAAGGGCTGCCGTACCGCAGCAAGTCGCTGAACATGAACCAGGACCTGTGGCTGTCGCTGTCGGTGGCCGAGCAGGAGGACTTCATCGACGAGCTGGACTCGAAGATCCGCCTCTACGAAACCTTCCACAACGACACCGCCAACTGGGTGCGCTTCGGCGACGCGGCGCCCGGTGACGCCCTCTACCGCGTGCCGCTGTCGACGCTGCCCTGATGCTCAGGCTTCGCGACCTGCGCAAGACGCGGGGGCAGGGCGCCCAGCGCTACAGCCTGGAAATCCCCAGGCTGGACCTGCGCGCCGGGCAACGCCTGGCCCTGGTCGGCCCCAGCGGCAGTGGCAAGAGCACGGTGCTGGACCTGCTCGCACTGATCCTCTCGCCGGATGCCGGCGGGGTGATGGAGTGCGAGCTGGACGGCCGCGTGCGCGATGTTACCGCGCTCTGGCGGCAGGGTCGCAACGACGAACTGGCGGCCCTGCGCGGCCGTGGCATCGGCTATGTGCTGCAGACCGGTGGCCTGCTGGGTTATCTCGATGTGGCCGGCAACATCGGCCTGTCCCGCGCACTGCTGGGCATGCCCGACGATGACACGGTGCGCCACCTGGCGACCCACCTGGAAATCGCCGACCAGCTCGGCAAACGCCCGTCGGCGCTCTCGGTGGGGCAACGCCAGCGCGTCGGCATCGCCCGCGCCCTGGCCCACCGCCCGCGCCTGCTGCTGGCCGACGAGCCCACTGCGTCCCTCGACCCGATCAACGCCGAGCGGGTGATGCAGCTGCTGGTGGAACAGGCCCGCGCCCATGACCTGTGCCTGGTGGTGGCGACCCACGACCAGGCCCTGGCCGCCCGCGCCGGCCTCACCCCCTTGCCCCTGGCACTGCAACGCGGCGTCGACGGCGGCGTCACCGCCACCCTGGCGGAGGCCGGCTGATGCGCAAGGGGCTGCTCGCCACGCTGGCCTGGCACGACTACCGCAACGAGGCGCGGCTCTCGGCCTGTGCGGTGCTCGCGCTGGTGGCCGTGGTTGCACCGCTGCTGGTGCTCTTCGGCCTCAAGCACGGCCTGGTCAGCACCCTGACCGAGCGCCTGGAGCGCGACCCCGCCGTGCGCGAGGTGATCCCCCTGGGCGGTGCCCGCTACAACCTGGACAGCATCGCCGAGCTGGCCGCGCGCCCCGAAGTGGCCTTCGTGGTGCCGCGTACCCGGCAGATCGCCGCCACCGTGGACCTGCACGCCGACGGCGGCAGCCAGCCACTGACCGTGGAGATGGTGCCCACCGCCGAGGGCGACCCCCTGGTGCCGGCCGAGCAGCTGCCCCGGGGCAGCGGCGAGGTGGTGCTCAGCCAGCGCGCCGCCGAGCGCCTGGGCGTGAAGGTGGGCGACGAGCTCACCGCCGCCTTCGGCCGCTCGGTTTCCGGCACGCCCGAATACCAGCGCACCCGCGTGAAGGTGAAGGCGGTGCTGCCCCTGGAGGTCTTCCAGCGCCAGGCCCTGTTCGCCCGCCTGGACCTGCTGGAAGCGGTGGAGGACTACCGCGACGGCCTGGCCGTGGAGCGCTTTGGCTGGCCGGGCCGCGAAGCCGCCGGCACACGGGCGCGGGTCTACCCCGGCTTCCGCCTCTATGCCCGCGACCTCGATGCCGTGGAGACCCTGCGCCTGCACTTCGCCGAACACGACCAGGAAGTCGCCACCCAGGCCGAAGCCATCGCCCAGGTGCGTTCATTGAGCCGCAACCTCACCCTGGTGTTCTGGATCATCGCCGGGCTGGCCCTGGCCGGCGCCTTCGCCGCCATGGCCGCCAGTACCCTGGCGGCGGTGGAGCGCAAGCGCCGCGAACTTTCGGTGCTGCGTTTGCTGGGCTTCTCTACCGCCGCACTGGTCGGCTTCGTGGTGCTGCAGGCGCTCTACACCGGCACCTTCAGCCTGGCCCTGGCGGGCGTGCTGTACCTCGCCGCCGAGACCGGGCTCAACCAATTGTTCCAGTCGGCGGCGGGCGAATACGCCTGCCGTCTGCTGTTCTCCCATTACCTGCTGGCGTTGCTGGCGACCCTGGCCTGCAGCGCATTGGCTGCGGCCACCGGTGGCTGGCGTGCGGCCCGAATCGAAGCTTCGGAAGGATTACGTGATGTTTAAGTTGCTGACAGTCGCATTCTCACTGTCCCTGGCGGTGGCCTCGGCGCACGCCGACCCGGACCCGCTGTACAACCCCAAGCCGCTGCCGGACGACGTCAGCCTGCCGCTGCCCTGCGACGGCGAGATGGTCTTCCGCTACGTCTACGTGCTGGCCAAGGGCACCCTGGACGACCGCGAAGTGAGCCTCGGCTACCCCTTCAGCGAGAGTGAGACCGGCTACCAGCAGTCGTTCATCTCCGGTTATCGCCGCGACTACATCAACGGCCAGTTCACCCTGTCCGACCTGTCCAAGGACTGGCAGGCCAAGCTCGGCGGCAGCCTGCCGAAGCCGGAGAAGGGCACGCCACTGAAGCCGATGCTGTACTTCGTCGGCAAGTACGAAGTGACCCAGCGCCAGTACGACCTGGTGATGGCCCAGGCGGCCTCCCTGGCCGGTCAGGGCGAGGCGCCGGCCTGCGAGCCGGCACCGGCTGGCATGGCTTCGCGCCTGCCCAAGGTCAAGCTGTCGCGCTTCGAGGCCGAGCGCTTCGGCGCGGTGTACAGCGCCTGGCTGTTGAAGAACCACCGCGACCTGCTGCCCATCAGCGGGCGTGGCAGCAAGGCCGAGGACGGCGGCGTCGGTTTCGTGCGCCTGCCCACCGAAGTGGAATGGGAGTTCGCCGCCCGTGGCGCCCATGCGGTGAGCCGCCAGGAGCTGGAAGCACGGCTGTTCCCGCGCAAGCAGGAAGGCGCCGAGGGTGACGGCCCGCTGGGCGACTGGGCGGTGTACAACCAGGTCGCCGGTGGCACCGGCCAGGCCGCGCGCCTGCTGCCCATCGGCCTGAAGAAGCCCAACCCCATCGGCCTGTTCGACGTCATCGGCAACGCCGCCGAGATGGTCCAGGAATCCTTCCAGCTGGTGCACGCCGGGCGTCGCCAGGGCACCTATGGCGGATTCGTGGTTAAGGGCGGCAACTACCTGGAAGGGGAGATGACCCTGTTCACCGGCATGCGTCGCGAGTACCCGCTGTTCGCCGCCGACGGCACCGAGCAGCAGAACGAGACCACCGGCTTCCGTGTCGCCATCGGCGCGCTGTCGGCGCCGCGCTCGCGCTACAAGGACCTGTTCGAGCAGTGGAAGGCCGAAGGCCGCGCCTCCTCGCTCACCGATGAGATCGCCGATGACCAGGACCCGACTCAGTTGCTCGACAGCATCATCGCCGGCAGCACCGACACCGAGTTGCAGGGGCGCCTGGCGCTGGTCAACGAGGAGCTCAAGCGCAACATTTCGCTGATCGCCAAGCAGCGTGAAGAGGCGGCGGGCAACCTGATCCAGTCCGCTGCACTGGTGGCCGAGACCATCAACAACTACAACATCCGCCTGACCAACCTGAAGAAGAGCCGTGACCAGGCGAAGACCGCCAAGGACGAAGCCTCGGTCAAGCTTTACGAGAGTGCGATGGCCAACGGTAAAACGGCACTCGACGGCGCCGTGGCGATCTATATTGACAACCTGGCGACCGGTACTCGCTATACCGATGCGGTGATCCAGGCGCAGTTCCAGCGGACCAAAGAAGAACTCAATCGCAACCCGGTGCTGGGCAAGAGTCTCGTGACGCGCGCCACGCTTTTCGTCAAGCATGTGGGCGAGTATCGTCAGCAGCGCAGGGCGGACCCGGAAGCGATTCTGAAAGAACTGCTCGGCCCCTGAGGCCACGCTACAAGGACGGCGTTTTAGGTGGCTTCCGTGAAGCCTTAATGGATTGGCAAGCCGCTGGGAAACGTAGGCGTAGTTTCTCAGCGGCCTGTTAGACACACTCAAGAACGAGAGCAATGACCATGGCAACCCCACGTAACATTCCCGCATTTTCCGCAGTACGCACTGCACTGTTCACCGCCGTCACCTGCACCAGCGTGCTGCTCACCGGCTGCGCCGGGATGGGCTCGCCCAGCTCCAAGGTCGCGGCCAGCACCAAGGCCGAGTACTACCCGCAGTGCTACCAGCCGGTCAGCCAGCTGCGTGCCTCCGACCAGGCGATGACCCAGTCGGTCGCCACCGGCGCCATCGCCGGCGGCGTGCTCGGCGCGATCGCCGGCGGCCTGTCCAGTGACGACCATGCCGGCCGCAACGCCCTGATCGGCGCCGCCGGTGGCGCACTGGTGGGTGGCGCAGCCGGTTACTACACCGCTCGCCAGCAGCAGATCGCCGACGACAACGCGCGCATTGCCTCCTACGCCAGCGACATCAATCGCAGCAGCGGCGAGATCGACCGCAGCATCCAGTACGCCAGCGCCGCGCAGAACTGCTACCAGCGCGAGTTCGCCTCGCTGCAGGCCTCGCGCAAGGCCAAGACCGTGAGCGAGACCGAGGGCCGCCTGCGCCTGGCCGAGATCGTCAGCGGGCTGAACGAAACCAACGCCCTGATGGCCGCCGTCGACGGCCGTGCCGGCGAGAACATCAACACCTACACCCAGGCCTATGAAAAAGACCTGCAGACCGTCGGTGTCGAGCGCAAGGACGTGAGCCAGGTCGTCGCCGCCGAGACGCCGGTCACCCCGGCTACCACCAAGACCACGACCAAGGCCAACACCAAGACCACCACACCGCCGAAGAAGACCACCACCACTGCCAAGGCCGTGCCGAAGGAAGCGGTGAGCACCGAGCGCACCCTGCAACAGGCCGAAGCCAAGCGCGCCGAAAGCCAGAAAGTCGCCAGCCGTGGCCAGACCATGGTCAGCGACGTGTGCAACAGCCCCGATATGGGTGACTGGGCCCCGGCCAGCTGCGCCTCCAAGGCCTGACCCCTCGGCGGGCCCAGCCGAGCCCGCCTGCTTCACCCGCCCGCCTGGGCGGGTGATTCCTCTCCCGCGATTCCCCTTCCTTTATTCCCTTGTGGCCATTCGTGGTGCGGCAAGTCCGTGGGCGAATGAATTCGCCCCTACACAGTCCCCCCTGTTGCACCGTGCCCATTCGCGGTTGAAACCGCTCCCACAGGATCACGCCCTGTTGCTGGGTCGTAGGTCGGGTGTAACCCGACGGTGATGGGCACAGAGCCACGCGGGTTTCACCCGCCCTACAAGCTGATGCATGGCACCTGTAGGGGCGACTTCAGTCGCCAAGCAACCCGCAGGGTTGCCCGTGGGAGCGAATTCATTCGCGATGGTCGGGCACGGTGCAATTCGCGGTTGAAACCGCTCCCACAGGTGGCGTTGGGCTACAGGGCAATACCGAGCCGTAGGAGCGAGCTCTGCTCGCGAAGCTTCTGCATTTATAGGACGGGAAGGCGGCTTAGCGCCGATCCGGACGCGACCAGATCCACAGGTTGCCGAGCAGCATGCCGGCCATGACCAGGTAGAGCCAGGCGCCGTGGGGCAGGGTGATGAGCATGATGGCCAGGGCCAGGAGCATCGAGGCGCTGGCGGCGAGCTTGGCACGGCGGGCGATGGCGCGGCCGTTGCGCCAGTTCTTGAGAATGGGGCCGAACAGGCGGTGGTTTTCCAGCCAGTTGGCCAGGCGCGGCGAACTCTTCGAGGCGGCCCAGGCGGCGAGCAAAACGAATTCGGTGGTGGGCAGGCCCGGCAGCACCAGGCCGACCATGCCGACGCCCAGGCTGGTGTAGGCCAGCAGGGCGAAGAGCAGGCGGCTGATGCGCGAACGCGATGGAGCGGGCGCGGCGACCGGGAGGTCGCCGGCCAGGGACTCAGGCGGGGGTGTCGGCACTGGCGTAGGCGTGTTGCAGCAGCTCACGGAAGCGGTTGAAGGCGGCGAGGGCGCCCTTGTCCACATCGGCTTCCTGTTCGGCGCTCAGTTCCAGGCCGTCGAGGGTGCGGGTGAAGCTCTTCCAGCCTTCGGCGCGGCCGCCGGCGGGCTCACCCAGGTGACGGGCACCTACTTCTTCGGTCAGGCCCAGTGCGGCGACGCGCTTGATCAGGAAGGCGGCGCCAAGCTTGGAGCCTTCGGAAACGAACAGCCAGCCCAGGGCTTCGGCGAAGCTGGGGTTCTGCACGGCGCCGGCGACCGGGGCGGGTACGTCGGTGTCCAGGTCGGCCAGGTCCAGGCGCGCCTGCTCGGCACGGCAGCGGGCGGGCAGGTCGGGGAATACTTCCACCAGCGCGGCGTCCTGGTACAGGCTCTGCAGCTCGGCCTGGAACAGGTACTGGGCGACCACGAAGCGGGAGAAGTTCTCGCGGTTGGCGAAGGGATCGTTGGCTTTCACCGCCTGGTCCAGCTCGGCGTGGGGCGCGTGGGTGATCTGGTTGATGCGTTGGGAACGGAGGGTGCTGGTCATGGAGTCATCCTGAAAATTGGCTTCTGTTGACGAGACGAACGAGCCTGTCCATCGCGTAAAAATGCCCGCAAGGTGGTGTCGCGCCTGGCGGCCTCCCCATCACGCCGAAGCAGGAGGGGAGGCCTGGCCGGCGGCGATCAGATGTCCCAGACGAGGTTGACGGAGAAGTTGCGGCCCGGTTGGGTCAGGCGGTCGAGGTTGGCCGGGGCGGTCACGCCGGCTTCGCCGACGCCGTCGTAGCCGCGCACGTCATCCCACAGCCAGTACTTCTTGTCGGTCAGGTTGTAGAGGCCGGCGTTGACGGTGAGGTCGTCGGTCAGCTTGTAGTAGCCGGTCAGGTCGAGCATGCCGAAGCCCGGGGTGGCGAACTGGCTGGGGCTGCCATCCGGGGAGTTGAAGTTGTCCTCGTCGATGCGCGTCTTGCGCTTGACCAGGGTCCAGCTCAGCTGGGTGCCGAAGGCGTCCTGCTCGTAGCCCAGGCCGAATACGCCGGTCAGCGGGTTGATGCTGTTCAGCGGCTGGCCGGTTTCGTCGTTGCGGCCACGGGCATAGGCAATGGAGCCCTGGGTGTAGAGGCCCGGGAAGGCACCGAAATGCTCCAGGTCCAGGCGCCCCTTGACCTCCATGCCGCGGATGCTGGCACGGCCGATGTTCTTGCTCTGGAACACGGTCAGGCTGCCGCTGCGGCCGACGGCATCGTTGTCGAGGAAGTCGCGGTAGCGGTTGTAGAACACCGCCACGTCGAAGCTGCCGCCTTCGAAGTTGCCACGCAGGCCGGTTTCCAGGCTGCGGCTCTTCTCCGGTTCCAGGTCCGGGTTGGGCTCGACGATGTAGCCCAGGGAGGTGTTCTCGAAGCGGCCGTACATTTCCTTGGCGTTGGGGGTGCGGAAGCCTTCGGCGTACTGGCCGAACCAGGTGTAGTTGTCGTCGAAGGCGTAGGTCACGCCGAACTTCGGCGATACACGCTGCCAATGCTTGGTTTCGTCGCTCGGGCGGAAGGCGCTGGTACCGATGGTGCGCAGGTAGTCCGGGGTCAGCTCGGGCTCGAGGTCGGTGCGGTCATAGCGAACGCCGGGGAGAAAGGTCCACTGGTTCCAGCGGATTTCATCCTGGGCGAACAGGGCGTAGGTCTTGACGGTGGGATCGGGGAAATCGCTCTGCGGGGTCAGGCTGTCACTGGCGGTGGGGCTGACCTGGCCGACGCGGTTGGTGCACGTGCCGATGGAGGTGTAGCAGAAGGCGGTGCCGCTGCGCAGGCCGGTGACTTCCTGGTGCTTGAGGTTGAGGCCATAGGTCAGCAGGTGCTCGGTATCGCCCAGGCTAAAGGCCTTGTCCAGTTGCGCATCGATCACCCACAGACGGTCCTTGTAGTAGGTGTCGCGGTAGCGCATCACGTCACGGGAGATGACGCCGGTGAAGGGGTTGCTGGGGACGTAGCGTTCCTGGGTGCTCTGATCGGTCTTGGCGATCTGGTAGTTCAGGCTCCACTTCAGGTTGTCGGCCAGCAGGCTGTCGAGGGCGACGGTGTGTTCCAGGCCGAAGCGCTCGCGGGTGATGGTGTCGTTGCCGCTGCGCGACTTGTAGTAGCCGGAGCCCACGCCGATGGTGGGGGCGTTGAAGGGGCCGCCAACGGCGCTGAGCTGGTTGGTGTCGCGATCGTCCTTGTACTTCTCGTAGGTCAGTTGCAGGCGGTCGGTGTCGTTGTAGTTCCAGCCCAGCTTGGCCAGAACGTTGGTGGAGCGCACGTCTTCCGGGTTGGCTTCGGTGCGGTCCAGGCCGGTGCCGCCGTGGCCGCCGAAGGATTCGGTCTCGTGGCCGTTGCGCTGGGACAGGTGCAGCAGGGCGTCGAACTGCTCGTGGCGGCCGGCGACGGTGGCCGAGTTGAGCCAGCTGTCGTCGGCGGAGCTGTAGCCGGTCTTCAGGCGGGCGCCGACATCGCTGCCGGGCTTGATGATGTCGTCGGCATCCAGGGTGAAGTAGCTCACCGCGCCGCCGATGGCGTTGCTGCCGTAGAGGGCCGAAGCCGGGCCGCGGAGGATTTCCACGCGCTTGACGATTTCCGGGTCCACGTAGTTGCGGTGGGTCTGGGCGTAGGGGCCGTAGAAGAAGCTGGCCGGTACTTCGACGCCGTCGATCTGGGTCAGTACGCGGTCGCCATCGATGCCACGGATGTTGTAGCCGCTGGTGCCGGCGCGCTGGCCGGCGCCGCCGACGGAGACGCCCGGCTCGTCACGCACCAGGTCGCGGATGTTGTTGACGTTCTTGCGGTCCAGCTGTTCGCGGCTCTTCACGCTGACGGTGACCGGCACGGTGCTGGCGCTCTGCTCGTGGCGGGTGGCGGTCACGGTGGTGGGGTTCAGCTCCATGGCCAGGCCCTTGGCCGGGGTGCGTACCAGCACCACGCTGCGCTCGCCGACGGCGCGGTATTCCAGGCCGGTGCCTGCCAGCAGGCGCTGCAGGGCCTGTTCGGCCGGCAGGCGACCGTTGACGCCGGGAGACTGCACGCCAGCGGCGAGATCGGAAGAGAGGCCGACCTGCCAGCCGCTCACGGCGCTGAAGGCGTTGAGCGCTTCCACCAGGGGCTGGCGGGCGATGGCGAAGCTGTAACCGCTCTGGCTGGCCAGCTGGGTCGGCGCGACACCGGTTTCGGCGGCCTGGGCGATGCCGATGGGCAGGCTGCCCAGGGCGATGGACAGGGCCAGCAGCGACACGCCGGTGGGGGCGGACAGGCGCAGGGTGGGGCGGTTTGAGCGGGTGGTCATGGGAGCGGCTCTCTTCGGTCCGTTAATCGCATTTCTAATGCGAATCAGTGTCATTGGCTTTTGACGAGACGAACGAGAAATCGCAATCGCGTAAAAATAATTTCGGGGTTGTTCCGACGGGGCGTGACAAGGCCCATAGGCGCGTGCCGGGCGAGGCCTCCGAACCGGCAACAGGGCTGCGCCTTGGTGAGCGCGAACGCATGGCTGCGTAGGGTGGATGACGCTCTTTTCATCCACCAACGGAGTGACCGGCGAGCCCGAACGGTGGACCGATGAAGCGCGGTCCACCCTACGCCCGGTTAATCGCCCTCATGCAGCGAGTGGGGTGGGCGCGGACGGCCCGTCCATTCAGTCGAGGATGACCAGGGCGGGGAATTCGTGGAGCTTGGCCGAGGTGATGTGGGCGAGGGAGCGCACCACGCCCAGGGGATCGTCCAGGCGGTAGTTGCCGGTGACGGTGCGCTCGCCCAGGCGCTCGTCGGTGCTGATGATCCAGCCCGGGTAGTAGCGACGGAGCTCGGCCAGCACTTCACGCATGGGGCAGTCTTCGAACACCAGACGGCCCTTGACCCAGGCCAGCTGGTCGGCCTTGCCGTGGCGGCGGTCACCGAAACCGGCGGGCCCGATGCGGATGCTGTCGCCGGCGCTGAGGCTGACACGGGCGTTGTCTTCCCGCGAGCGCAGGTCGACTTCGCCGCGCTCGACGCTGACTTCGGCCTCGTCACCCAGGTAGCGCACGGCGAAGGCGGTGCCGCGCACCGATACCTGCACCGGGCCGGCGTCCACCTCGAAGGGGCGGCTGCGGTCGTGGGCGACGTCGAAGTAGGCCTCGCCCTGGTAGAGGCGGGCACTGCGCTGCTGGTCATCGATGCGGCTGGAGAAGGCGGTGTCGGTGTTGAGCAGGATGCGCGAGCCGTCGGCGAGCTCCAGGTTCTGGCGCTGGCCGACATCGGTGAGGTGGTCGGCGCGCAGGCGCAGCAGCAGGTCGCTCTGCAGGCCCACGCCCACCGCCAGGAGCAGCACGGCGGCTGCGGCCAGGGGCTTGAGCAGGGCGCGGCGGACCGGGCGCTTGTGTTCACGGTCGAGGCGAGCGGCGGCGGCGGTGAGCAGCGGCGACTGCCAGAGGCTCTGGGCCAGGCGGAAGGCCAGGGCGTTGTCCGGCGAGGCGGCCATCCAGGCCTCGAAGCGGGCGCGGCATTCGGCGTCGGCGTTGTCGAGGAGGATCAGCCAGTCCAGCGCTTCGCCCAGGCGCGCGTCGTCGGCACCGGGGCCGGCTGCGGGCGGAACGGGATCAGGCTGGGGCACGGCGCGTACCTCGGATTCGGGGGCGCCTATTCTTGTCGAACCCGAGGCCGAGCGGAAGTCCTTCATGTCGGCGGATCCAGGCGGCTGAGCAGGTTCATGCAGATCGCCATGATCAGCTTGAGTTCCTTTTGCACCGTGCTGGGCGACACATCCAGCTCTTCGGCGATCTCCGCGTAGCCATGCCCGTGCAGGCGGCTGAGGATGAAGATGCGCTGCTGGCGCTGGGTCAGCTGGGACAGGGTGCTGCCCAGGCGCTGCAGGAGTTTCTCCGCGTGGAGCCCGTCCTCGGCCGAGGAGATGGGCGCGGCAACGGCCTGGATGACTTCGTCGGGCACATCGTCCATCAGCGTGCGCGATTGCATGCGCATGTGCCGCAGGTGGTCGAGGGCCAGGTTGCGGCCGGTCTGGAAGAGGAAGGGTTCGAGGTGGTCGATGGGGCGTTCGGCCAGGGTGCGGGCGACGCGCAGGTAGGTCTCCTGCACCAGGTCCTCGGCGACGCTGGGGTTCTTCACCATCCTGGCCAGGGTACGCAGCAGGGGCATGCGCTGGGCGAGGAACACGCTGTCGAGGTTGGAGGGGGTCACTGCAGCATCCGGCCACTGGAAAATGGCGCAAATGATAATCAGTTTTATTGGTATCGGCTAGCTACCGCGTCCCGCAACCTCGCCATCGCCTGGAGGCCCCGTCCCGTGGGGCTCCGGGCGCCGTTCGCTCCGCTCAGCGGCCGTCGAAGGCCTTCTGCAGGGCGGCGATATCCAGCTTCTTCATGCCCAGCATGGCCTGGAAGGCGCGCTGGGATTTCACCGCGTCCGATGTCTGCAGCATGGCGGGCAGCACCTGCGGCACGATCTGCCAGGACAGCCCGAACCTGTCCTTGAGCCAGCCGCATTGCTGGGCTTCCACCGGGCCGCCGGCACCCAGTGCGTTCCAGTAGTGGTCGACCTCGGCCTGGTCGCGGCAATCCACCTGCAGCGAGAGGGCTTCGTTGAACTGGAACACCGGGCCGCCGTTGAGGGCGGTGAAGGCCTGGCCGTCCAGCTCGAAGGCCAGAGTCAGCACGCTGCCGGCGGGGCGACCGTGGATTTCCTTGCCGGCCTCGCCGTAGCGGGTGACGGCGGTGATCCGCGAGTCGGGGAAGATGCCGATGTAGAAATCGACGGCGGCTTCGGCCTGATCGTCGAACCACAGGCAGGGGGTGATGCGCGGGCGGATGGGCATGGCGGTTCTCCAGTGCGGGCCGGTTCGAGGATAGCCGGCATACCCCTGGTCGTCTGGCGTGGCGCCGGATCGACAACCGTTCAGCGGCGGGTGGCCTTGCGTCGGGGCGTGGGCTCGGTATCCCGGGTGGGCCGGGGGCTGTCGCCGTCGCTGCGCACCTGGGCGTGGCTGATCAGGGCGAAGATCAGGCTGCCACCGACGATGTTGCCGGCCAGGGTGGGGCCGGCGAAGGTCAGCCAGAACTCGCGCCAGTCCAGGTGCCCGGCGAACACCAGGTAGGAGACCTCGGCCGAGCCGACCACGATGTGGGTGAAGTCGCCCAGGGCCATCAGGTAGGTGATGAGGATGATGATCCACAGCTTGGCGCTTTCCTGGGAGGGGATCATCCAGACCATGGTGGCGATCATCCAGCCGGAGACGATGCCCTTGGCGAACATCTGGTTGACGTCGTTCTCCATCACCTTGCGGCCGATGTCGAGGAAGGCAGCATCGGTGGCGGCATCGAAGATCGGCAGGCGCAGCATCACCCAGGCCACCAGCAGGGTGCCGGCCAGGTTGCCGGCGAGCACCACGCTCCACAGGCGCAGCAGGCGGCCGAAGTTGTTCAGGGTGGGTTTGCTCATCACCGGCAGCACGGCGGTGAGGGTGTTCTCGGTGAACAGTTGCTGGCGCGCGAGGATCACCGCGAGGAAGCCCGCCGAGTAGCCGAGGCTGGCGATCACCTTGCTCGCCTCGCCAGCGGGCAGGCGCGCGTTGAACAGCCCCATGGCCATCAGCGACAGGCCCATGGTCAGCCCGGCGGCCAGGGCCGACCACCAGAGCGCAGCGGCGTTGCGCTCCAGCTCCTGGTCGCCCTGGGTACGGATGATCTCGTGGAGGACGGCGGCCCGGGGTGGCTGGTTTTCGTTGACGTCCTGTTTCTCCCGGGCGGACAACCCCGGTGTCTTGCCGTCTTTGGCCTGGCTCATGGCGACTCCGCTGGTGATTGGCGTATCGGTTGATCGTCGGAACGCCCGGGAAGTTCGCCGCTTGCTGCTTGTCAGCTCACGAGGGCTGGCTACTCTTTGTTCACTATGCCGTCGGAGCCGAATCGGGCGCCGGCGACCACAGCGAGGCGCGGCCGCCCTGGGCGAGGGCTGCGGTCACGTCGGCAGTTCGCCACCAGGCCTTCGGCTTTCAGGGCAACGAAAGAAGATGGGATGGGACCTGAGCAAGCGCAGCGGCACCGAACGCACCGGGCTGATCACCGACCTGGCGTTCCATGCGGCGGAGCAGGGCGAGCCCGTTTACCAGGACAGATCGGCCGGCTGCGAGGACACCCAGCAGGCGTGCACCTACTTCAACATGGATGGCATGAGCGTCTGCATGGTGGGGCATATCCACGTGCAGCTGAGTGTGGCGCGCACGGGCGCCGGTTCATCGGCGGGCTGGCTGGGTTGGTCGGCGCGCCTGGCGGAACCGCGCTTCGCTGCATTGGCAGGCGCGGGCCATGGTGTGCCGCCGGGACGGCAGGCCCGCTGAGGGGCCTGCGCGCGAAGGTGGGATGAGCGGTTACAGGTCCAGGCGGTGGATCACCTGGGTCGGGTCTTCGGCATCGCGGCGACGCTGCAGGCCGAGCTTGCGGGCCAGGCCGCGCATGCCGGCGTTGCTGGCCGAGTCGATGGAGTAGAGCTGGCGGAAGCCGTTGCGCCGGGCGCTGTCCGCCAGGTGTTCGAAGAGGATGCTGCCGAGGCCGCGACGCAGCCATTCATCGGCCACGGTCACGGCGAATTCGCACTGGCCGAGCTCGCCGACCTTGGCGTAGCGGCTGATGCCGACTTCCAGCAGTTCGCCGTCCACATGGGCCAGGGCCACCAGGGCGACGCGGTCCTTGTCGTCGACATCCATGAGTTGGTTGAGCAGTGCCGGGGCCACTTCGCGGAACTCACCGAGGAAGCGGTTGTGACGGGCCTCCGGTGACAGGCGGTTGATAAAGGCGCGCTCGCGCTCGCGATCCTCTTCGCGCAAGGGCCGGATGAGCACATGGGTGCCGTCTTCCAGGGGCTCGATCCAGTAATCGCCTCGTGGCGATTGGTGCAGCGGCTTGGCGGCGAGGGCGGAGTTGAGTGCGGACATGGCTGTCTCCAGGTAAGGGAAAAGGGGCGGCGCATTGCGCCTATGCCTCCTGTTTACCCTTCTGGCGGGACGTTTGATTGATCGAAGTCAAAATGCACTGGACGGTGCCCTGCGCCGGGTTGTCGCAGGGGCGTCGTGGACGGGACTGACCCAGGTCAATTTCCGCTCTGCGACGGGCAGTAGCGTAAGGACAAAGCCATTGCCGGAGAACACCCATGGACAATCGGGACTGTGCATCCGCACACGCGTTGATCGAACTGCTGCTCCTGGGCTGCGACGGCCCGGAGCGGCCATCCTCGCCGCTGCTAGCCGGCCTGCTCACGGCCCGAACGCCAGGCGCGCGGCCGTCATCGGCCTCCATGGGCGACGCCCTGATGTCCGGCGGCCTCATGCCCCGGGCCTATTCGCGCCGGGATTGAGCCTTTGCCCAGTGGGAGCGAATTCATTCGCGATGGGGTGTCCGGCCGCTCGCATGGCCATGTGCTGGCGGCGGGTCTTTCGCGGCTGAAGCCGCTCCCACAGGGAGGGGGAGTCCGCAGCGGCACGGTGCTAACCGGTGTGTAGGGTGGATGACGCTCTTTTCATCCACCAAGCGGTGCTGCCGGGAGGCACCGAGCGATGGCAGCCCTACGGCCTGCTGGGCGAATGAATTCGCCCCTACCTGTCGTTACACCACGAAACGCAGGATCGCCACGAAGTGCAGCAGGCTGCCGGCGATGACGAACAGGTGCCAGATGCCGTGCCAGTGGCGGAAGCGGCTGTCGAAGGCGAAGAAGATGATGCCGACGGTGTAGAACACCCCGCCCGCGGCGAGCCAGGTGAAACCGGTGGTGCCCAGGGCGGCGATGAGCGGCTTGATGGCGATGAGCACGATCCAGCCCATCACCGCGTAGATGATGATCGACAGCACGCGGGCTTCCGAGCGCGGCTTGATCTCCTGCAGCATGCCGATGATGCCGAGCGTCCAGACGATGCCGAACAGCGTCCAGCCCCAGGCGCCTTTCAGGGTGACCAGGCAGAAGGGCGTGTAGCTACCGGCGATGAGCAGATAGATCGACAGGTGATCGAGCTTGCGCATGATCACCTTCGCCCGCCCACGGACGCTGTGATAGACCGTGGAGATGCTGTAGAGCATCACCAGCGTCACGCCGTAGATGGCGACGCTGACGATCTTCGCCGTGCTCCCATCCAGGGCCGCCAGGACCAGCAGCCAGATGGCGCCGATGCCGGCGAGCACCGCGCCCACCAGGTGCGTCCAGGCGTTGAATCGTTCTCCGTGGTACATGCATCGCTTCCTCGAGTCGCTGCGACTGCGCAGCGCGGCGGCCTTTATCGCTGAAAACGCCGCGCGCCGCGAGCGTTGTGTGTTTGCGATGCGTTGACGCGCGGGCGAGTCACGCCGGAATGGCGGTCAGTACACGTCGGGCACGAGGATTTCCCGGGGCGTCGGGTTGCGCACGTAGTCGGCGTGGCGCAGGCGTTGCGGCAGCTGCACGCTGGGCTGCTCCACTTCCTCGTAGGGCATCTGGCTGAGCAGGTGGTGGATGCAGTTGAGCCGCGCCTTCTTCTTGTCGTCGGCCTGCACCACCCACCAGGGCGCCTCTTCGATGTGGGTGCGCTCGAGCATGATCTCCTTGGCCTTGGTGTAGGCCTCCCAGCGGCGGCGGGATTCAAGGTCCATGGGGCTGAGCTTCCACTGCTTGAGCGGGTCGTGAATGCGTGCCAGAAAGCGCAGGTGCTGTTCCTGGTCGGAGATGGAGAACCAGTACTTCACCAGCTGGATGCCGGAACGCACCAGCATGCGCTCGAACTCGGGCACGGTGCGGAAGAACTCCTCGTACTGCTCGTCGTTGCAGAAGCCCATCACCCGCTCGACGCCGGCGCGGTTGTACCAGCTGCGGTCGAACAGGACGATCTCGCCGGCGGCCGGCAGGTGCGAGACGTAGCGCTGGAAGTACCACTGGGTCTGCTCGCGGTCGTTGGGGGCCGGCAGGGCGGCGACCCGGCATACGCGGGGGTTGAGGCGCTGCGTGATGCGCTTGATCACACCGCCCTTGCCGGCGGCGTCGCGGCCTTCGAAGAGGATCACCACCTTGTGCCCGGTCTTGACCACCCAGCTCTGCAGCTTCACCAGCTCGCCCTGCAGGCGGAACAGCTCCTGGAAGTAGTTACGCCGTGCCTGACGGCCGGGGTTGTCCTCGACGTGGTTGTCGAAGTAGGCGTCCAGGTCGTGGCCGTCTTCCAGCAGCTCCAGTTCGAGTTCTTCGTCGCTGTGGTCCAGCAGCTCACGATGGATGCGCTGTGCCAGCAGGTCGTTGCCAAAGCTCATCTGCCACCTCCTTGGTTTATCGATTTTGCGGAGGTTATGACTCTTTTGTGACACGGAAGTGACAGGGGCCCTGGAACGAGCGAGCCCGCGCAGGCGCGGGCTCGTTGCTCGGGGAGGGAAAACCCGGCGCCCCGTACATCCCTGTACTCAAGGCGACGGGGGAAACGCTATCAGCTGCAGGGGGCCTGGGCACCGCCGGTCATGGCTTCGACGTTGTTGAGAATCTCGTTGCCCTTGTTGATCTTCTGGGCGTTCTCGACGTCCTGCATGGTGTAGCTGTTGTAGCCATTGTTGGCGTTATTCATGTTGGCCTTGGTCTGCATGATGCTGGTGCCGATTTCCAGCAGGCTGCGGCCGGTGGAGATCAGGTCGGCGGTGGCATTCGGGGTGCAGGGGGCATTGGCCGAGGCGACCTGGGTGCCGGCGGCGGCATTGTTGGTAGCCGGGGGCGTGAACAGGCCTTGGGTCTGGCCGTTCTGCGGGATGCAGCCGGTGGTGAGCAGGGTGGAGGCGAGGGCGAAACCGGCGGCGATTCCTTGGAGTTTCATGGGGGCATTCCTTTGGTGCGTGATCCGGGCCTGCCTGGGGCGGCAGGTGTCGTTATCGGCGTGGCGGCGGGAGGGGGCCGCAGGACCCGGAACTGGCGGGCGGGCCATGGCGCCTGGAGGGGAGTCTAGGGAGGGAGGCGAAAGGCTTGAATAGTACGGGTGTGCTAGTGCCTGTGACTCAGTAGCCACTTCGCCGGTGGTTGTGTCGGCACGATCGCAACGGCTGCCGTCGCGCTTATACTCGCCGCCTCCCTTCTATTGGAAAGCAGCCCTCATGCTCAGTGCCGAGCTCAAGGCGTTCTACATGGTCGCGCGCCTGGGCAGCATCACCCAGGCCGCCAAGAAGCTGGGCCTGAGCCAGCCGACCGTCACCACCCAGATCCGCAACCTGGAAGGCCAGTACGCCGTCGAGCTCTTCCATCGCGGTGGCCGCCGGCTGACCGTGAGCGAGGAGGGCGCGCGCCTGCTGCCCATGGTCAAGGTGCTGCTGCAGCAGGAAGCCGATATCGAGTTCTTCCTGCGTAACAGCGGGCAGATGCAGGGCAGCCTGCGCATCGGTGCCACCTCGCCCTATTACATCCTCGGGCTGGTGCGGACCTTCCGCGAGCGCTACCCGCAGATCGAGGTCTCGGTGGAGATCGGCAATTCCCAGCAGGTGCTGGAGGCGCTGGAGGAATACCGCGTGGACCTGGCCGCCTCGTCGCAGAAGCTCGACGACCACCGCCTCATCCGCCTGGTGCTGGGCAGCGACCCACTGGTGCTGGCGGTGCACCGCAGCCACCCCCTGGCCGGGCGCGTGTCGGTGGATATCGCCGCGCTCAAGGGCCACAACCTGCTGATGCGTGAACGCGGCTCCATCACTCGCCAGCTCACCGAGGCGCTACTGGAAAAGGCCGGGCTGGACATCGGCCCGCTGCTGGAGATCGGCAGCCGCGAATCCATCCGCGAGGCGGTGATCCGCAATATCGGCATCAGCATCATCGCCCGCCACGAAGTGCCGGATAACCCGGAGCTGTGCGTGATCGAGCTGGAGCAGGCGCCGCAGATCGACGAATACCTCTACTGCCTCAAGGACCGTCGCCAGGCGCGTTTGCCGGCGGCCTTCATGGCCCTGGGGCGAGAGGCCTGCGAAGAGGGCCGCTGAAGGGCCCTCTAGAAAGGAAGCCCCCGGCAGCGCCGGGGGCCTTGGCTCAGAGCCGGTTGAAGCTGACGTTGTCCAGGTACAGGGACTGGTCCTTGCGGGTGCCCAGTACCAGCAGCTCCACGCGGCGGTAGGTGCCGGCGGGGATCTGCACGTCCTGCTGCAGGCGGCTCCACGCACCACCCAGGGTGGGGCTTGCACCCAGCGGCAGGTAGCGACCCTGGCCGCTGGCATCCTCCAGGTAGAGGTAGCCGTAGGTGAGGCCCTTGATGCCGGCGTTGCGGCCGATCATCACGTCGGCTGCCAGGCGGTAGTTCAGGCCGCCCTGCACCTTGCCCTGCAGCGGGATGCTGGCGCCGCTGCCTTCGTACTGACGGGCGTAGCTTTCCAGCGAGGTGCCGGTGTTGCCGCCCAGGGCGACCAGGCGGGTGGTGCCGTGGAAGCCCGCCCAGCCGGCCGCGCCGTTTTCGAAGTTCCAGCCCAGCGTCGAGGGAACGGTAGGCGTGGTCGGGTTGGTGGGCGTCGGTTCGGCCACTTCGGTCAGTTCCACTTCGTCCACCAGCACGCTCAGGCCGTCGCGGCTGATCAGGCCCACGTAGGTGCTGCGCGGCGGGGTCTGGGCGCGGGTGTAAGTGAAGGTGCGTTCCAGGGTGGTGAACTCGCTGCTGGTGACCGACTGGGTCAGGCCCGAGGCGTTGCTGTAGCTGATGCGGTCGTTGGCCTCGTGGAGGACGCCCAGGTAGATGTTGCCGCGCGCATTGGCGCCCTTGAGCATGACCTTGGCGCGCAGGCGGTAGCGGGTGCCTTCACGCAGGGCGGTGACCGGGGTGGCGAGGATGTCGCTGCCGCCCTTGGCCAGTTCGAACAGCAGGGCGTTGTCGCGGCAGGTCTTGCCGACGTTCACCAGGCTCATGTTCGCGCTGCCCAGCAGGCCCTGCCAGCCGTCCGCAGTGCGGAATTCACCGTTGGCCACCAGGCCCTTGAGTGCCGGCTTGTTGCACCAGGCCGGGGTCGGCGTGGTGGGCGGCGTCGTCGGTGGTGTGGTCGGGGTGGTCGGCGGCGTGGTGGGGGTGCCCGGGTTGGTGGGGTTCTGCGTCTCCGGCACCTTGGTGGCCCGCAGTGCGGCGATCTGCGTGGCCATGGCGTTCAGCGCGCGAGCGGCGTCGGCCTGGTTTTCCTGGCCGCAGGCCTGGTTGGCGCAGCTGCTGTCGACCACGCGCGGCGAGGAGAACAGCGGCGCCTGGACGCGGGCGTTGAACACGTGGGGGTAGCCCATGATGGTGGAGAACTGGCCCTGCACGCCGTAGCCACGGCTCCACTCGAAGGTGCCCTGGTGCCAGCTGGACTGGTAGTAGCCCTCGGTCATGTCCTGCTCGTAGGAGTGGCGCAGGCCCATGTTGTGGCCGATCTCGTGGGCCATGGTGCTCAGGCTGCAGTCGACGCCTGTGATGGCGTAGGCGCTGTTGGCGGAGCCGGTCTGGAAGGTGCCGCTGTTCTTCGGCCCGGAGAGCACGTAGCCGATGCCGCACACGCCGTAGCCCTGGCCTTCCTGGGTGCGACCGATGAGGTGGACCATGTCGGCGCCATAGGTTTCACGCAGCTGCTGCACGCGGCTGTCGGCGGCGAAGGCGGCCAGGTCGCGGCTGGAGACGGTGGGGTAGCTGGCCCAGTCCAGCAGCTGGCGGTGCACCAGGCGCAGGCGCAGGTCGACGTTGCTTTTCTTGTAGGCGTTGTTGGCGTACTCGATGTAGCTGGCGATGCGCGCATCCATGTCGCGGCCGTTGGGCAGCGCCTGGGCGTCCTTGGTGTAGAGCACCAGCAGATCCACGGTGCGGGGTTCGGCGGCATGGGCGGCCTGTACGGCGACGGCCAGCAGGGTGCCGATGAAGAGTCTTTTCATGGTGGGACGTTCCTTGTGGGATCAGCCTTGGGCGGGCGGCGGCAGGGGCGGCAGTTGCTTGGCGTCGGGGGTGATGATCGGGTCCGGCGTGGCACGCATCAGCAGCTCGTTCTGGTCCGTCACCTGGGTGGCGCCGGTGGCGTTGTCCACCACGAAGGACAGGGTCTGCTCGGTGGTGGCGAGGGTGATGTGGGTCTCCAGGCGGCCCTTGACCACGGTCAGGGTGTCGGCGTCGCTGCCGCCTTCCACCGCGCCGGTCCACACGGCGGTGGTGCCGGTGTTATGGGTTTGCTCCAGCGTGGCGCGCAGCGGCTCTTGCTGGCCCGGTACGCCCAGTTCCAGGGTGCGGCCCACGGCGAAGGTGCCCAGCAACTCGGGGGCGACCTGGGTGCGGTACACGGCCAACCCGTCTTGCTCGGCGGCCTGCAGGGAATCAGGCGCCCACAGGGCCAGGGGCGCGTCGGAGGCGCTGTCCGGCGCTGCAGCGGACGATGGATTTGCCGTGGCCTGGCCGCTGGTCTGGACCGCAGCCTGTGCCCCGGCTGCGCCAGGCAATGCCGGGAGGGATGCGCTGCCCGCGCCGGTCGGGGCCGAGGCGACGGGCGCCTGCCCGCTCTGCGCCGGCGTGTCCTGCAGCAGGATGGCGAGGGTCGTGCCGGCCGTCACCAGGGCGACGGCCGGGTAGAGCCAGATTTTCCGCATGGGGTTCTCCTTGTTCGATACCCGGCGAGGGCCGAGCATTCCTGAATTGCCACCGCCAACGAATTGATGGCGGCGACAACTAAATCGGCCTGAACAGTGAAGGGAGTTGTTTGCTGGAGCGAGCCCGCACCTTCATTTATTTGAAGTAAGTCCGGGTGATTGGAGTTGGCGGTATCAGGGTGTGAAGTTGTTATCTTTCAGTGGGCGAGGTGCAATCAATATGGCATTACAAGAGATGGGTATTTATAGGGCTCTTATTGTTTGTGGGAACTTGTAGAACAATCCGATGCAGTTCGAGCGACCCAGGCCGCGTCTGCGTTAGCGGCTGGCGGCGGGGCTGTCAAAGCAGGCAGTGTGCTGGGGGTCGCATTTATCGAGATGTAAAACATCACCTATCAAAAGGTGATGGCTGGTTCACTGGTAAAGAATGACCCGGTTCAATGTTTTGAAGTTGATGACTTCGATATATCCATTGTCCATTCGCCGGCCAACGGCAGGTTTCAATGTGGTGCGCAATAAGTGGGTGTGTGAACGAATAGTCGTAATTCATAGTGAATAACGGCACCCTGATATCAACTTGAACAACACCGTGCTTGCAGTTCCGAAGTGCAGCCAAATCCGCCGCAGGATTTGTTCAGGCCGCTGCTCTCAACCTGCAAGGGCCGGCTTCCAGCTTCCCGCTCTCCGCTCCCCACTTCCCCATCTGGCCTATACCAAATCCACCAATGCCACTATCGGTGAGCTTTGGGTTATCGCCACATAGATTTCGCATTGCCTCCCTAGCATCAGCCTCGTCGAGTCGTACCGCGCTTCCTGCGCTACGCCCACCGTTCTACGAGGTCATGTCATGCATCACGCCGCCCATCTCCAGGTCCGCGACATCCATAAGCGCTTCGGCAGCTTCACCGCCCTGGATGGGGTGTCGCTGGATATCGCCGAGGGCGAGCTGGTGTGCCTGCTGGGGCCTTCCGGCTGTGGCAAGACCACCTTGCTGCGCTGCATCGCCGGGCTGGAGCGCCAGGACAGCGGCAGCCTGCACATCGGCCCGCGCGACATTTCCACCCTGCCGCCCCAGGCCCGTGACTACGGCATCCTCTTCCAGTCCTACGCGCTGTTCCCCAACCTCAGCGTGCAGCAGAACATCGCCTACGGCCTCGCCGGTGCCAGCCGCGACGAAGCCCGCCAGCGGGTAACCGAGATGCTGGAGCTGGTGGGCCTCGCCGGCAGCGAGAAGAAAT
Organism: Pseudomonas sp. PDM13; assembly: GCF_025685765.1. Taxonomy (NCBI): domain Bacteria; kingdom Pseudomonadati; phylum Pseudomonadota; class Gammaproteobacteria; order Pseudomonadales; family Pseudomonadaceae; genus Pseudomonas; species Pseudomonas sp. PDM13. The sequence goes on from NZ_JAOTQU010000016.1 coordinate 109,868, forward strand.
TCCCCGGCCAGCTGTCCGGCGGCCAGCAGCAGCGCGTGGCCCTGGCCCGTGCCCTGGCGCCGTCGCCATCGTTGCTGTTGCTGGACGAACCCATGTCGGCGCTGGACGCCCGCGTCCGCGAGCACCTGTGCACCGAGCTGCGCCAGCTGCAGAAGAGCCTGGGCATCACCACCCTGATGGTCACCCACAACCAGGACGAGGCCATGCTCATGGCCGACCGCATCGCGGTGATCAACCAGGGCCGCGTCGAGCAATACGGTACCCCGCGGGAGATCTACGAAAGCCCGGCCACGCCCTTCGTCGCCGAGTTCGTCGGCCAGGGCAACTGGCTGCCGTTCCAGGGGCGCCAGGATGGCCACGCGCGGGTCGGCGAGCTGAACCTGCGCCTGCCGGAAGCCGCAGGGGGGGCCGAGCAGGGCCGCCTGTTCTGCCGCCCCGAAGCCATCGCCATCGACCCGCAGCAGGGCGATGACAACCGCTTCCGCGCCCAGGTGCGCGAAATCACCTTCCTCGGCAACCGCTGCCGCCTGAGCTTCGAGCTGGAGCAGCTGCCCGGCCACCCGCTGCTGGCGGAGCTGGACCCGGCGCTGCTGCCGCGCCTGGGCGGTGCCGATATCTGGGTGGCCTTGCCGTCGCGCAGCCTGCAGGTGTTCGCCTGAGATGGCGCGGGTGATGGAAATGCCGGCATCGCTCAAGACCGCTCCAGTGCGGGCCGCACGCAGCGACCTGGGTGACCGCCTGTTCGTGGTGGGCGGCAAGCTGCTGCTCCTGGTGCTGCTGACCTTTGCCGTGCTGCTGCCCCTGGCGGCCATCTTCTGGCGCGGCTTCAGCGGTGAAGCCGGGCAGGGCGGTGGCCTGGTGGCGGCGCGTGAGCTGCTGGCCAGCGCCAACCTCCACTGGCTGCTGGGCAACAGCCTCAAGGTGTCCCTCAGCGTCGCCGCCATCGTGGTGCCGCTGGCTTATCTGTTCGCCTATGCGCTGCAACGCACGCTGATTCCGGCCAAGGGCCTGTGGCGGGGCATCTCCTTGCTGCCGCTGCTGGCACCGTCGATGCTGCCGGGCATCGCGCTGATCTATTTGTTCGGCAACCAGGGCCTGCTGCGCGGCTTGTTGCCGGACAATATCTACGGCTTCTGGGGCATCGTCCTCGGGCAGGCCATCTACACCTTCCCTCACGCGCTGATGATCCTGCTGTCGGCGCTGTCCCTGGCCGATGCACGCCTGTTCGACGCCGCCTCCAGCATGGGCGCCGGGCCCTGGAAGGCCTTCCGCAGCATCACCTGGCCGGCCACCCGCCAGGGCGTGTTCGCCGCCTTCTGCCTGGTGTTCACCCTGTGCATCACCGACTTCGGCGTGCCGGTGGTGGTGGGCGGCGACTACCAGGTGCTGGCGCTTGAGGCCTACAAGGCCGTGGTCGGCCAGCAGCAATTCGGCCGGGGCGCGCTGATCGGCATGATCCTGCTGCTGCCGGCGCTGCTCAGCTTCGGCGTCGATGCCTGGCTGCGCCGCGGCCAGGGCGACTCCATGAGCGGCCGCGCCCAGGTCTACCACCCGAAACCCTCGCGGCTGCGTGACGCCTGCTTCCTGGCCCTGGTGCTGCTGGTCTGCCTCGCCCTGCTGGCGGTGCTGGGCATGGCGGTGTACTCGTCGCTGGTGAAGTTCTGGCCCTACAACCTGTCGCTGTCCCTGCGTCACTACGCCTTCGAAGAGAGCGCCGGTGGCGGCTGGCTGGCTTATCGCAACAGCCTGACCATGGCCAGCTGCACCGCGCTGTTCGGCGGCGCGCTGATCTTCACCGGCGCCTACCTGATGGAGAAGACCCGCGGCCAGGTCGGCCTCAACCAGTTGCTGCGCATGCTCAGCTTCGTGCCCATGGCGGTGCCCGGGCTGGTGCTCGGCCTCGGCTACGTCTTCTTCTTCAACCTGCCGGCCAACCCGCTGCACGGCCTCTACGGCAGCATGGCGCTGCTGGTGGTCTGCTCCATCGCGCACTTCCTCACCACCGCGCAGATGACCGCCACCACCGCGCTGCGCCAGTTGGACGGTGAGTTCGAAGCCGCCGCCCTGTCGCTGAAGATGCCGCTGTACCGCCACTACCTGAAGGTGACGCTGCCCATCTGCCTGCCAGCATTGCTGGACATCGTCCGCTACCTGTTCGTTTCGGCCATGACCACCGTGTCCGCCGCGATCTTCCTCTACAGCCCGGACAGCGTGCTCGCCGCCGTCGCCGTGCTGAACATGGACGACGCCGGCAACGTCGGCGGCGCGGCCGCCATGTCCACCCTGATCCTGCTCACCTCAGCCGCTGTCTCGCTGCTGCTGGCCGGGGCCTCGCGCGGCTTGCTGCGCCGCTCCCAGGCCTGGCGCCAGACCGCGCCCGGCCACTGATCCACGGAGAACACCATGCATTACCAGACCCCCACCTACCTGCAGGCCGCCATCCTCGATTGGGCCGGCACCGTGGTCGACTTCGGCTCCTTCGCGCCGACGCGGATCTTCGTCGAGGCCTTCGCCAGCTTCGACGTGGAGATCAGCCTCGAGGAGGCACGCGGCCCGATGGGCATGGGCAAGTGGGACCACATCCGCACCCTGTGCGACGTGCCGGCCATCGCCGCACGCTTCGAGCGCCGCTTCGGCCACCTGCCGACGGATGAGGACGTGACCGCCCTCTACGAGCGCTTCATGCCCCTGCAGATCGCCAAGGTCGGCGAGCATTCGGCGCTGATCCCCGGCGCCCTGGAGGCCATCGCCGCTCTGCGCGCCAGGGGCCTGAAAATCGGCACCTGCTCCGGCTACCCCAAGGTGGTGATGGACAAGGTGGTGGAACTGGCCGCCGAAGCCGGCTACCGCCCGGACCACGTGGTCGCCACCGACGAAGTACCCAAGGGCCGCCCGAGCCCGGCCCAGGCGCTGGCCAACGTCATCGCCCTGGGGCTGGACGATGTCGCCGCCTGCGTAAAGGTGGACGACACCGAGCCGGGCATCCTCGAAGGCCGCAGCGCCGGCATGTGGACCGTGGCGTTGCGCTTCTCCGGAAACTTCCTCGGCCTCGATTACGCCGCCTACCAGGCCCTGCCGGCCGCGCGCCTGGCCGAGGAGCGCGCTCGCATCGACGCGTTGTTCGCCCCGAGCCGCCCGCACTACCTGATCGACACCATCGCCGACCTGCCGGGCGTGATCGACCTGATCAACGCACGCCTGGCGCAGGGCGAAACCCCCGCCAACGCATAACCACAGCAAGCCAAACCTGACCCCAGCACACCAACCAAGGAGCTCCACATGTTCAAGCGTCTCGCCCTCGCTGCCGCCGTCGTCGCCGGGTTCTCCCTGCAGGCCCAGGCCGCCACCGAGCTGACCGTCTACACCGCCCTGGAAGCCGAGCAGCTGAGTGCCTACAAGAAGGCGTTCGAAAAGGAAAACCCGGATATCGAGATCAAGTGGGTGCGTGATTCCACCGGCATCATCACCGCCAAGCTGCTGGCCGAGAAAGACCGTCCCCAGGCCGACGCCGTGTGGGGCCTGGCCGCTTCCAGCCTGGCCATCCTCGACCAGCAGGGCATGCTGGAGAAGTACGCGCCCAAGCACCTGGACGCCATCGGCGCAAACTACCGCGACGCCGCCAACCCGCCGGCCTGGGTGGGCATGGACGTGTGGGCCGCCACCATCTGCTTCAACACCGTCGAAGCCGAGAAGCTGGGCCTGGAAAAACCGGTGAGCTGGCAGGACCTGACCAAGCCGGAATACAAGGGCAAGATCGTGATGCCGAACCCGGCGTCCTCGGGCACCGGCTTCCTCGACGTCAGCGCCTGGCTGCAGACCTTCGGCGAGAAGCAGGGCTGGCAGTACATGGATGACCTGCACCAGAACATCGGCCAGTACGTCCATTCCGGCTCCAAGCCGTGCAAGCTGGCCGCCGCTGGCGAGTTCCCCATCGGCATCTCCTTCGAATACCCGGCCGTACAGCTGAAGCGCCAGGGCGCGCCGCTGGACATCGTCCTGCCGAAGGAAGGCCTGGGCTGGGAAATCGAAGCCACCGGCGTGATCAAGGGCACCCAGCACGCCGACGCCGCCAAGAAGCTCGCCGACTTCTCCGCCAGCCCTGCCGCCATGGAGCTGTACAAGGAGAACTTCGCCGTTCTCGCCCAGCCGGGCATCGCCAAGCCGCAGACCGAACTGCCCGCCGACTACGAGCAGCGCCTGATCAAGAACGACTTCGCCTGGGCGTCGAAGAACCGCGACAGCATCCTGGCCGAGTGGCGCAAGCGTTACGACGGCAAGTCCGAAAAGCTTCCTCAGTAAGAGCCAGCCCAAAGGCTGCTGCGCGTCGGATCTGCTGCGTTGAAAACAGGCTCAGACGGCCGGCTTGCCTGCCGAACGCCCGCAAGGGCGGCCCGGAGGGCGAGCGGAGTGAGTCATGCTCATTTACCGCTCGTAGACTGCGCTTCTTCGCCTGTTTTCGCCTTGCATATCTCTAGCTCGCGAGCCTTTGAGCGGGCTCGATGGACGCTGTAAAAGAACCCTCATGCCCTCCCTGGGGGAGGGCATGAGGGAACCGGTAACACCTGATTCATAGGATTCCCGCAATGCCCATCCAAGACACCGATATCGCCATCGTCGGCGCTGGCATCCTCGGCCTTTCCCACGCCTATGCCGCCGCCCGCCGTGGCCTCAAGGTCAGCGTGTTCGAGCGCAGCGACCGGCCCCTGGGCGCCTCGGTGCGCAACTTCGGCCAGGCCCTGATCACCGGCCAGGCCCCCGGTCCCATGTTCGCCCTGGCCCGTGAGGCGCGGGCCCTCTGGGCCGAGCTGGCTGAAGTGGCCGGCTTCCATATCCGCCGCAACGGCTCCCTGCTGTTCGCCCGCACCGAAGCGGAAGAGGAACTGTTGGAGGCCTTTTGCGCCACCCGCGCCATCGAGCACGGCTACCGCGTCGAGCTGCTGCGTGGCGAGCGCCTGCACGACCTCTACCAGGGCCAGTTCAGCCACCACCGCGTGGCCCTGCACGGCCTGGACGACCAGCAGCTGTATTCCCGCGAAGCCATTCCGGCGCTGGTGAACTACCTGCGTGACGAGCTGGGCGTGACCTTCCACTTCTCCACCCTGGTGCGCGACGTCGAACAGAACCGCGTGCACACCAGCGCCGGCAGCTGCCGCGCCGAGCAGATCATCGTCTGCTCCGGTCACGACTACCTGACCTTGCTGGCCGAGCAGATCGCCCCGCTGCAGCCCAGCGTTTGCCGCCTGCAGATGCTCCGCGCGCGCCCGGCGGTGGACATCGGCCTGCAGCACGCCGTGCTCACCGGCCTCAGCTGCGTGCACTACGGCGCCTTCTCCGACCTGCCGGAAGCCGAAGCCATCCGTGGCCAGATCGAGCAGTACACCCCCGAGTTGGAGCAGCACGGCATCCACCTGCTGGTCAGTCCCACACCCTATGGCGAGCTGATCATCGGCGACTCCCACGACTACGGCCGCGACGCCTCGCCCTTCAACGCCGAGGCCGTGGACAACCTGATGCTCGACCTCGCCGAACACACCCTCGGCACCCGCCTGCAGGTGCTGGAGCGCTGGCAGGGCGTCTACGGCGCCCGCGGCCCCGGCCCGTTCTCGGTGCTCAAGGCCATCCCCGGTGTCACCGCCGTGCTGATGCACACCGGCCTCGGCATGAGCATCGGCCCGGCCCTGGGCGAGCGCACGGTGGCGTCGTTGTTGGGGTGACCCTGCACGCCGGCTTGGTAGGAGCGAGCTCTGCTCGCGAAGCTCTGCGTGGGGCTGGTGGGCTGAAGCGGAGCGCCGCCCGGCCCACCCTACGGTCGCTCTACAGTCACCCCCGCAGTCGCTTCAGCTTTCCTTAGAAGCGCACCTCATCGGTCTTCACCAATCGGGCAAACGGCCCCGACAATGTCAGGTTGTGATGGCGGATGATCGCGGCGGCGTCCAGCGCGGGGGTGTCCATGCAGCTGTGGGCGTCTTCCGCCAGCACCACGCGGTAGCCCAGGTCGGCGGCGGCGCGGCAGGTGCTGTCGACGCAGTACTGGGTCTTCATGCCCGCGACCACCAGCTCGCCGATGGCGGCATCGCGCAGCCAGTCGTCCAGACGGGTGCCGGAGAAGCAGCTGGGGCGGTTCTTGTCGAAGACGCGGTCATGCGCCGGGTCGATTTCCAGGCGCGGGTGCAGCGCCCAGCCCTTGCTGCCCGGTGCCGCCGGCGAGCCTTCCGGCCCGGCGAAGCGTGCGGCGAAGATCGGCGCACCGGCAGCGCGGGCACGGGCGATCAACTGGTTGATCCGGGTCAGCAGCAGCTCGGCCTGCCAGGGCTTGTCCGGTCCTTCATAGAGCGCCACCTGCATGTCGATGATCAGCAGGGCGGATTTGCGCGGGTCGTGCATGGCATTTCTCCTTGAATGCCAGCGCCACCGGGGCAAAAGAAAAGGCCCCGTCCATCGCTGGCGGGGCCTTTGGGGTTCCTTGCGCTATCCGCTACGCACACCCACTCGCCCCGCACATGGCGGTGGTAGTGGTGGTGGCGGTACGGCGTGCGGATGCGTTCATGGCGTCGATAGTGCTGGGGGGCTTGTGCGGCTGTCAATCGGCGCCGACAACTCTCAGCAAGGGGGCCGCCGCAGAGCTGCGGGCCGGTACCTGCAAGCCCTTCTCATGCTCGGCCAGGACCTTCTTGACGATGTCCATCACCTCGACGTTGGAGTCTTCCATCAGCGCCAGCTGCTCGAGGGTGGTGTCGAGCCGGCCCTGGGCGAAGGCGTCGATGGCGGCGGCGCCGGCGTGGTGCACGCGCTCGTGGGGGCGTTCGATCAGGCGGAACTGGAGGTTGCCGCGCAGTGCGGCGTTGCCGTCGCCGTAGTACCAGCGGCCGAAGGGGCATTGTTCCTCGGTCGGCAGCACGCTGGCGTCCGGTTCGCCGCTGAGGATGGCGTCGTAGACCGAGGCCTTGAGCGAGAGCTCGGCGAGGTTGGCCAGTTCGATGCCGGCGCGGAAGAAGGATTGGCCGATCTCGTGGTGCATGCGCTGGGCCTGGCCGTGGACTTCGAGCATGGCGCCGCTGGCTTCGGTGGTCATGGCGTGGAAGTGGTTGGCGCTGTCGACATGGAGGCGGATCTCGTCCTGGGCGGTGTGGATCACCGCCTGGATGTCCGCCGTTTCGCGGACGATGTCCTGGGTGGCGCTGGCGGTTTTCTCGGCCAGGTCGCGGATCTCTCCGGCGACCACGGCGAAGCCGCGACCGGATTCGCCGGCGCGGGCCGCTTCGATGGCGGCGTTGAGGGCCAGCAGGTTGGTCTGGCTGGCGATGCTGCCGATGAGGCCGACGATGCGGTCGATCTCGCCAGCGCGCTGCACCAGTTCCGAGATGCGCTGGTTGAGGGTGGCCAGGCCGTTTTCCATGCGCTGGGATTGCTCCTGCAGCACGCCGAACTTGAGCTTGTTGTGGATGGCTGCGCTGGCGACGTCCTGGGCGCGCTGGTGGTTGTCGTCCAGGCGCGCGTTGAGGTAGCTGAAGGAGTCGCCCACATGGCCGATGGAGCGGCCGAATTTCAGCAGGTTGCCGGCCAGGCCCTTGTAGAACGCGAGGTCCGTTTGCAGCCGGGTGTCGTCGCGGCTGGCCTGGAGTGCATCACGCAGTTGCGCGGCTTCGTGCTCTGCGGCGTCGAGGCGGGCGAGGAGGGCCTGGTTCTGCTGTTGCAGCCGCTGGTGGCGGCCGGCACTGACGAAAAGCATGTCTCACCTCCGGTGAGCGAGTGGAATTGCCTTTACCAGTCAGTTTTCGTGCCAGCGCCCGGGGCCCGTAGTCACTGGGCTGCAGGCGGGTGCGGTCATATCGACCTGTTGTCGGGATGACTCGAATGCTGTCGCATTGACAGCATGCGTGCTTCAGGCGATGCGCAGGAGGATGTCGCGCACGCGGTCCAGGGCCGGGTCGATGTCCAGGGTTTCGATGGCGCCGAAACCCAGCAGCAGGCCGGCCTGGGGGGCTTGCTGGTGATAGAAGGGTGCCAGCGGGTAGAGCCCCACCTCGACCTTGCGCGCCTGCTCCATCAGCAGCGGCAGGTCGATCGGCACCTTGCACAGCAGCGCCATGTGCGCCCCGGCCACCGCCGGCACGGCTGCAAACCAGGGCGCGAGATCCCCCGAGACCCGCGCCAGGATGCGTTCGCGACGGCTGCTGTAGACGGCGTGGCAGCGACGGATGTGCTTGTGCAGCGAGCCTTCGTCGATGAACTTGGCCAGCGCCCATTGGGGCAGGGTGGAGCTGTGCCAGTCGGTGATCTGCTTGACCTTGATCAGCGGCTCCAGCAGCACGTCGGGGAGGATGGCGTAACCCAGGCGCAGCTCCGGCAGCAGGGTCTTGGAGAAGGTGCCGACATAGGCCACCACGCCGTGCTCGTCCATGCTTTGCAGGGAATCGGTGGGGCGCCCTTCGTAGCGGAACTCGCTGTCGTAGTCGTCTTCGATGACGATGGCGCCGAGTTCGCGTGCCCGCTGCAGCAGCGCTTCGCGTCGTGCCGGGCTCATGGGCATGCCCAGGGGGAACTGGTGCGAGGGGGTGACGTAGATCAGCCGCGTGCCATCGGGAATGGCGTCCACGCGCATGCCTTCGGCGTCCACCGGGATGCTCGCCACCTGGGCGCCCTGGATGCCGAACAGCAGGCGCGCCGGGGTGTAGCCGGGGTCTTCCATGGCGACGACGCTGCCGGGTTGCAGCATGACCCGGGCGAGCAGGTCCAGGGCCTGCTGGGCGCCGCTGCAGACGATCACATCATCCCCCGTGCAACGCACCCCACGGGCGAAGCTGATGTGCCGGGCGATGGCCTGGCGTAGCGCTTCCACACCCTCCGGCTGCCCATAGAAACCTCGGGCGGACGCCATCTGTCGCAGGGCGTGCTGGGTGCAGCGGCGCCAGTCGTCATGGGGGAACTGGCTGCGTGCGGTGGCGCCGCCGATGAAGTCGTAGCGCAGGGTGCCTTCCAGGGTCGGGTGGCGGAAGGGGATGGGGACGTCCTGCCAGTGGCGGATGAAGTCCGCTTCGGCCAGTTCCGAGGCGAAGCGGCTGCGCACCCGGGTTGCCGCCCGGGCGTTGACGAAGGTGCCGCTGCCGATGCGGCCCACCAGGTAGTCCTCGTAGGTGAGCTGGGCGTAGGTGTCGGCCACCGTCTTGCGCGAGATGCCCAGTTGCTCGGCCAGCAGGCGGCTCGGTGGCAGCCGGGCGCCGCTCGCGAGGCGGCCGTCCTCGATGGCGTCGCGCAACTGGCGGTAGAGCTGCTGGGCGAGGTCCTTGCGGCCATTGATGACGATGTGCAGTTCCATGGTGACTCCGGCGGGTGGTGGCGGGAGATTACCGATGGGGCGGGGTGGAGAGAAGGCTTTCGCCGCATACGTTTCGTCGGGCCGGGCGGCCAGGTGGCGGGCCTGCGCTAAGGTGAAGGTCCGCATGCCCGTCGGGCATCCACCTGCGAGGAAGTGGCCGTTGCACCCAGGCGGCCGCTCCGCCAATGGAGGTACAGCCATGAACAGCAGCAACCAGGTCACCCATCGCGATCACATCATCACCGCGCACCTGATCGAGCACCCGGGCATTCCCACGCCCTGGGCCGGCGGGCTGCACATCACCGCGCCCGATGGCAGCCGTACCCGGCGCATCCCGCTGCCCGCCAACTCCGCGTTCCTCGCCGAGGAAGACAGCGCCCGGCGGGCCTCCCTGGCCCACGGTCGCTGGCTGGTGGACCAGAGCCTCGACCACGGCCACAAACCCGTGTGACCCCTGCGGCGCCGTCGCTTTCCGGCGGCGCCGCGCTCCGCTCGTCCAGCACTCTGAACCCCGCATGCACCTGGCCAGTCGTTACTACAACCCCATAGAGCCAGGAGAACACCATGGTCGCTTTCGAACCGCAGTCCCGCGAAAACGCTGCCCGCCCCCATAACGTCGAGGGCTGGGAACGCTTCCTGTGCATCGCCGGTGGCTTGGTGATGGTCGGTACCGGCTTGCGCCAGGGTGGCCTGGTGGGCTGGCTGCGCGCCGGCACCGGGGGCGTGGTGCTCGCCCGTGGCCTCACGGGGCAGTGCCCGGCGAAACGGGTGATCGCCGAACGCCGCGACGAGATCGAAGCGCTCAAGGCGCGCATCGAAGAGGCCGCCGCCAAGCTGGCCGAGCTGCATCGCAACGCCTGAGTCGCCCCATCGCGAATGAATTCGCTCCCACGGGTTGAGGCACAGCCCGTAGGAGCGAGCTCTGCTCGCGAAGCGCTTGTGCGGTGCTGGTGGGCTGAAGCCCACCCTACGACTGTACAACCTTCCCTGTCTCGGATCTCGTTGGTGCACGCCTGTAGGGTGGATGACGCTTTTTTCATCCACCAAGGGTGCCCGGCATGGAACCGATGGGTGGACCGATGGAGCGTGGTCCACGGCGGTGCTGCGCACCGCTGGGCGAATGAAGTCGCCCCTACAGAGCCTTCCCTGTCTCGGATCTCGTTGGTGCACGCCTGTAGGGCGGATGACGCTTTTTCCATCCACCAGGGATGCACGGCATGGCACCGCTGGGCGACTGAAGTCGCCCCTACACACATTGCCGTTCTACGCCTCCTGCGGGTTTTGGGCCGGGGGCGTGTCGTCGTCCGGTTCGTGGATGCGGTACCAGGCGACGTAGAGGGCGGGGAGGAAGAACAGGGTGAGCAGGGTGGCGATGATGATGCCGCCGATCATGGCGAAGGCCATGGGGCCCCAGAACACTTCGCGGGCGATGGGCAGCATGCCCAGGCTAGCGGCAGCGGCGGTGAGGAGGATGGGCCGGGTGCGGTGGTGGGTGGCTTCGATCACCGCGTCCCAGGGGTTGGCGCCCTCGCGCTCGAATTCGTCGATCTGGGTCACCAGGATCACCGAGTTGCGGATGATGATGCCGATCAGCGCCAGTACTCCGAGGATGGCCACGAAGCCCAGCGGCGTGCCGGTGGGCAGTAGCGCGAGCACCACGCCGATCAGCCCCAGGGGCGCCACGCTGGCCACCAGGAACATCTTCTGCACGCTTTGCAGCTGGATCATCAGGAAGGTGGCCATGAGGAACAGCATCAGCGGCACCACCTGGCCGATGGGGCCCTGGGCCTTGCCGCTTTCCTCCACCGTGCCGCCGGGGGTGATGCGGTAGGAGGCGGGCAGCTTGGCGGCGAAGTCGTCCACCTCGGGCTTGAGCCTGGCCATCAGGTCGGTGGGCTGGATCTCGCCGTGGACGCTGGCCTTGAGGGTGATGGTGGGCTTGCGGTCGCGGCGCCACACCAGCGGCTGCTCCAGTTCGTAGCCCACGGTGGCGAAGGCCTTGAGCGGGATGGAGGTGCCGTTGGGGGTGACGATCTGCAGGTTTTCCAGGGTCTCCGGCGAGTTGCGTTCGCCCTCGGCGGAGCGGCCCACCAGGTTGACCAGGTAGATGCTGTCACGCACCTGGGTGATGGTGGCGCCGGTGACCACGCCGTTCATCATCTGCGCCACATCCTCGGAGGAGAGGCCCAGCTGGCGTGCCTTGTCCTGGGCGATGTCGATCTTCAGCACGCGCCCGGGCTCGTTCCAGTCGTAGATCATCTCGCCGACGTTGGGGTTGGCGTCCAGCCGCGCGGCCAGCTCCATGGCGTAGTCGCGCACCTTGTCGATGTCCGGGCCGCTGACCCGGTACTGGATCGGCCGGCCCACCGGCGGGCCCATCTCCAGGGGCTGCACGTAGCCGCTGATGCCGACGAACTCGTCGCGTAGGCGCTGCTTGAGGCGGGCGGACAGGCGCTGCCGGGCGTCCATGTCCTTGGCGACTATCACCAGCTGGCCGTAGTAGGGGTTCTGCAGTTGCTGGTCGAGGGGCAGGTAGAAGCGCACTGCGCCTTCGCCGATGTAGGAGCTCCAGCGCTGGATGTCGTCATCGCCCTTGAGCTTGGCTTCGAAGCGGTCCATCACCGCGCGGGTCTCGGCGATGCTGCTGTTCTGCGGCAGGTTCAGGTCCACCAGCAGCTCGGGGCGGTCGGAGGAGGGGAAGAACTGCTGCTGGACGAACTGCATGAGGAACAGCGAGCCGCCGAACAGCGCCACGGTGAGCAGGATGGTGGCCCAGCGGTGCCCCATTGCCAGGCGCAGGCCGCGGTCCATGAAGCGGGTCATGCGGCCTTTCTTCTCTTCCTTGTGCTTGAGCGTGGCAGGCAGCACGTGCACGGCGATCACCGGCGCGAAGAGCACCGCGACTATCCACGACAGCAACAGGGCGACGGCGATCACCGCGAACAGGGTGAAGGTGTATTCCCCCGCCGAACTGGCGTTGAGGCCGATGGGCACGAAGCCGGCCACGGTGACCAGGGTCCCGGTGAGCATGGGGAAGGCGGTGGAGGTGTAGGCATAGGTGGCGGCGTCGTGCCGCGAGTCGCCCAGCTCCAGGCGGGTGACCATCATTTCGACTGTGATCATGGCGTCGTCCACCAGCAGGCCGAGGGCGATGATCAGGGCGCCGAGGGAAATGCGCTGCATGGTGATGCCGCTGTACTCCATGAACACGAAGACCAGGGCCAGCACCAGGGGAATCGAGCAGGCCACCACCAGGCCGGCGCGCACGCCGAGGCTGATGAAGCTCACCACCAGGACGATGATCACCGCCTCGAATAGCGCGCTGGTGAAGCCGCCGATGGCTTTCTCCACCACCTCGGCCTGGTTCGACACCTGGTGCACGCCAACGCCGATGGGCAGCTCGTTGGTCACTTCCTGCATGCGCGCATGCAGCGCCGCGCCGAAGGTCTGGATATTGCCGCCGTCGCGCATGGCCACGGCCAGGCCGATGGCCGGCTCGCCGTTGAAGCGGAACAGCGAGGTGGGCGGGTCCTGGTAGCTGCGCTGGATGCTGGCCAGGTCGGCGAGGCGGTAGAAGCGGTCGTTGATGCGCAGGTTCACCGCCTCCAGGTCCGCCTGGGAGCGGAATTCGCCGGAGGTGCGCACCGAAATGCGCTCGGCGCCGGCTTCGATCACCCCCGAGGGCGTGACGCTGTTCTGAGCCTGCAGGCTCTGCATCACCTGGCGCTGGTCGAGGCCCAGGGCGGCCAGCTTGCGGGTGGAGAAGTTGAGGTAGAACACCTCGTCCTGCTCGCCGATCAGCTGCACCTTGCCCAGGTCCTTGACGCTGCGGATGTCCAGGCGCACGCGCTCGACGTAGTCGCGCAACTGGCGGTAGCTGAGGCCGTCGCCGGTGAAGGCGTAGAGGCTGCCGTAGACGTCACCGAACTCGTCGTTGAATGCCGGGCCCTGCAGGCCCTGGGGAAATTCGCCGCGGATGTCGTCGATCTTCTTGCGCACCTGGTACCAGATGTCGGGGATCTCGGTGCCGTCGGTGGTGTCCTTGAGGTAGACGAAGACGGTGGACTCACCCGGGCGCGTGTAGCTCTTCACGTAGTCGAGGCTGTCCAGCTCCTCCAGCTTCTTCTCGATGCGGTCGGTGACCTGTTCCAGGGTGTCGTTGACCGTGGCGCCGGGCCAGCGGGTCTGGATGACCATGGTCTTGATGGTGAAGGCCGGGTCTTCCTCGCGGCCCAGCTCGAAGTAGGAGAACACCCCCATCACCAGCGCCACGGCCATCAGGTACCAGGCGAAGGACTGGTGCCGCAGCGCCCATTCCGAGAGGTTGAAGCCGCCCTTGGCATCACTCATGGCCGATCCCCTTCATCCAGTTTCACCGCTTGGCCTTCCTTGAGGCTGTTGACCCCGGCGCTGACCACCCGCTCGCCGTCGGCGAGGCCCTTGCCTATGAGCACGCGATCGCCTTCGCGGCGCAGCACCTGCACCTCGCGGCGGTGCACCACGGCGGCTTTCTCGTCCACCACCCAGACCTGCCCACGATCCTCCGGGGCGCCGGGCTCGGCGCGCACCAGCACGCTGGCGGGCAGGCTGACGCGGGGTGCCACGGGGCTGCTCAGCTCCACCCGCACCGTGGTGCCGAGGCGGAAGCTTTCCGGGGTCTGCTCCAGGCTCAGGCGCACTCGGCGGGTCCGGGTGGCGGCGTCGGCCTGGGGCGCCATTTCGCGGATGTGGCCGGTGGTGCTGGCCTCACCCTGCAATTGGGCGACCACGGTGAAGCGGGCATCTTCGGGGACGGCCCCGGCGAGGTCGTCCGGCAGGTCGAACACCGCTTCGCGCACTTCCGGGCGAGCCAGGGTCACCACCTCCTGGCCGGCGGCGACCACCTGGCCGGCCTCGGCGCGCCAGGCGGTGACCACGCCGTCGAAGTCGGTGGTCAGGCGGGTGTAGGCGAGCTGGTCGCTGGCCTGTTGCTCTGCGGCGCGGGCCTGGTCGAGGCTGGCGCGGGTGGTCTTCAGGCGGGTGCGGGCCGCGTCGAGGTTGGCCTTGGCGCCAACGCCCCGGGTGAACAGCTCCTCCTGGCGGCGGGCGTCGGCCTGGGCGTCTATCCACTGCGCTTCGGCGCTGGCGCGATCGCCTTCGCTGGCACGCAGGCGGTTCTGCTGGTCGGTGGGGTCGAGGGTGGCGAGCAGGGCGCCCTCGGCCACCTTGTCGCCGACATCCACCGCGCGGGAGGCGATACGCCCGTTGGTGCGGAAGCCCAGGGTGGTTTCGTAGCGCGCCTGGATGGTGCCGGCGAAGTGGCCGACGCTCTGCTGGTGCTGGCTCTGCACCACCAGGCTGAGCACCGGGCGGGGCGGGGGTGGTGGCTGTTCCTTCTCGCCACAGCCGGCGAGGAGCAGGGCGGCCAGGGGCAGCAGGCAGGCGCGGCGGGTGGCGTCATTCATGGGGCACGCTCCCTTCGACCTGGGGCTGTGGCGCGGCCTGGTCCTCACGCACGGCGGCGGCCTTGTCGGGCTCTGCCGCCTGTTCGGCCCGGGCGATTTCCACGCGCTGGCCGGGGTGCAGCAGCTGGCCGCCGGCGATCACCACCTTCTGGCCCGCCTCCAGGCCCTTGCCCACCAGCACCTTGCCGCTGGCGTAGCGCACCGCGCCGACCTTGTGCAGCGATACCCGCTGCTGCGCATCCACCAGCCACACCGCCGGCTGGCGCCCGGACTTGGACAGCGCCGACCAGGGCAGCACCACGCCGTCGCCGCTGCGGGGCCTGAGCAGTGTGGTGACCACGGCGCCGAGGTTCATCTGCGGCGGCACCTGCTCCAGCGCCACCTTGACCTTGAGGGTGCCGCTCTGCGGATCGATGGTGGGGGTGATTTCGCGCACCTGGCCCTTGGCGCTGATGTCCGGCTGGCCGAGGAGGGCGACGACCACGTCCTGGCTCTCCAGCTGCTGATCGAACAGTGATTCGTAGACGTTGAACACCGCATCGCGTTCGCCTTCACGGGCCAGGGTGAAGATCGGCACCGTGGCCTGCACCACCTGGCCGACCTCCGCGTGGCGGGTGGTGATCACCCCATCGGCGGAGGCCTTGAGCTCGGTGTAGGCCAGCATGTCGCGGGCGTTGGCGGCCTGGGCTTCGGCCGCTTCCAGGGCGCTGCGGGTGGCGCGCAGCTGCGCCTGGGCCTGGTCGAATTCGCTTTGGCTGGTGTAGCCCTTGGGCAGCAGCTTGCGTTGCCGCTCGAAGTTCAGTTCGGCCTCCTTGAGCTGGGCGCGCTGGGCTTCCACGGCGGCATTGGCGGTGTCGAGGTTGCTGCGCTGCTCCTGCGGGTCGAGGCGCGCCAGCACTTGCTGGGCCTTGACCTGATCGCCCACGTCCGCCAGGCGCTCGATGATCTTGCCGCCGACACGAAAGGCCTGTTGCGCTTCGACGCGGGCCTGGATGTCGCCGGTGAGGCGCACCTCGGCGCTGAAGTCGGCGGCTTCGATGCTCTGCACCAGCACGCGCTGCACCGGCTTGGGCGCCTCGTGTTCCTGGCAGCCGGCAAGCAGCACGGCGGCCAGCAGAAGGCCGGGGGCCATGCGGGTATTCATCGGTGACGGGGTATGCGGCGGGATCATCCCTGGACCAAGCCTCCTGTTGCGAAAGCGACGTGAATGGCGCCGAGCGTGCAGCGAAGCGGCGGCGTCGATGGCATTTCGAGGGAAGCGGCAGGAGGAAAGTTCAAGTCGGGAACGGGGGATTGCAATGAACTCGCGGGCGCTTGAGCCAGTCAGCTCATGTATACCCGCCAACGGAGGTCATCGTCATGGCGCACTGGACCATCACCTACAGCAAGGACAACAACACCGCGACGCTGGACAGCAAGGCGACGAGCAAGCCCGACATGGAAGATGCCAACCGCGAGCTGCTGGAGTGGGCCCGCGCGAATCTGCAGGCCGGTGAGTTCGCGGAGAGCGAGGACCCCAGCAGCGAGCCGGCGATGCAGTTGCTCAAGCGCTACGGCATCACCCTGACCGGCATCTCGCGGTCCTGACCGCGGCGCTAGCCGCTCGCCTGGTCGTGAAAGCGGCGGGCGGGCGGGTAGCGCAGCTCCTGTTCGACGCTACCGTCTTCGCCGTGCACCTTTACCGTCCCCGCACGGTTCTGCATGAAGTTACCGATGCAATCGAGCAGCTCGGATCGTTCGCTGGCGGTCTTCGACGGGCGCGTTGCACCTTCCTTGCGCAATTCCCACCCCTTGTCCGTCGGGGAAATGTGATAACAGCCCATGTAGATCTCCAGTTCATTCCAAATCGACGGTCTTATCGCCGTTCGCGCACGCAGGCGCCTCCCAAGCACCTATAGAGCAGGGCTGCGCCGCACAGGTTCCGATCTTTGTGCATGGCGATGCCGGGCTGGCTCAGAAGCCTTCGAGCCGCTCTTCGTCATTGGCGTCCGTGGCGTTTTCCAGCATCCGCTCCAGTTCATCGATCAGCGGCCCGCAGAGCGTGTCGAACTGCTCGCGGCTCGCCCAGTGCCGGGGGAACAGGCCGGAGACGACGGTCAGTTGCCCGCTGCGCAGGTCACGGAGGGAGAGCACCACGTCATCGTCGCGAAACTTCACCACGCACATATGGCTGTCCAGCCGTGCATCCAGCCTCTTCTGCAACTCTTCGCCGGAAGGTTGAAACGCCATGGCTACATCCAAGTACAAGTTGATCCATCCAAAAAATAAGCCCGACGCATGCCGCAGCGACCGGGCCTCAAGTTGGGATACACGTGAGTAGTAATTGAGAAGGCCGGGAGGCCGTGTGAGTTCAGCTTGAATAAGGGGCCGGACGGGTCCGTTCGTCTGTTGGAATGTTTTTAATATCATCGAGATGCCGCATTGATATCAGGCTGTTTCTGGCGCTCGGCAACAGTTGCCGATACGTCTTTGGAGTTGTTAGGGGTGGCACTTCAAGTGCCGGGTTAACGTGGCGTACACCCCTGCAGACGCCGCACCGTGCCGCAAGGGCGGTGATCAGCCGATGTTGCAGGATCGCGCCCTGCACCCCTGTCGCGCACGACGCACCACATTGAATCCCTCGCGCTCGAGGTGCATTGCAAGTTGCCCGAATCGTGCATTTTGCTCGTGCAAGTTGCACAGGTAATACCTGTTTGAAGTGCACGGGTTTACCGGTCTTTTGGGTTGTTTGCCATCAGCGCGATATCGAGACGTACAACTTTTATCGTGAAAAAGGCCGCTGATCTGCAAGAACGGCGGAATAACTTCTACTGGCATGTTTATCGCTAGCCGCTATTGCTCCCCTGGGGTGTTTCGGACCTTTTCCAGGCCTGTTTTCAAGGCTTCTGGAGGTATCAGGATGATCACTTCGCTTGCACATCTGACCCTGTATTCCCCCGCGCTCGCCGAGGGTGCCGTGCGGCTCGACCACCGCTCCGTGACCCTGGACTTCGGCGTGCCGCAGTTCGATGGCTGGGCTGCGCTGGATGGGCTTTGCGGCCATATCAGCATCGAGGGTGCGACACCGGAGAATTGGAACCGCACGCGATTGATCGAACTGGAACCCCTGGACCCCAGCCTGGACAAGGCGATTTTCGAGGTGATGGTCGAACGGCCATCGCCAAAGGGGGCGGACGGCACATCGGTATTCCCGGTGCGCATGCTCTGACCCATGGCATAGGGCACGGCCCGAATTCACGAGGCCGGCATAAGGCGTAACAAGGAGTGAATCGATGAAGGCTGCATTGTCTGGCAAGGAACTGGATCTGTTGCTCGCACGTGCCATCCCCAGCTGCAAGGTGGAGAGCAGGACGCTCACCGATGGCACCTTCAACCTGATGGTGCACAACCCCGCGACCCACGAGCACTTCACCGTGGCCGGCCTCAATCATGGGGACTATCAGGACCTCGGCGCCGTGCTGCGCCTCGGCAAGCAGGTGTTCGAAGACATGGTGCTGCTCCAGGCCGGCAGCAGCAGCCGGCGCATCATCAAGCTCGCCAGCGCCCAGCAGGCTGAGGCCCGCCAGGCGCTCTGACGCGTGCCGCCGGGGCCGTTCGCGCCCCGGCTTCCTCAGGATCCCGAGCGGATCAACTCCCTTCCAGGACGAATATCCCCACCTGCGGTTCCGGGCTCAGCCAGTGGCGGGCCAGGTGCCAGCCGGATTCGGCCGCCATCTCGGCGATGCCTTCCAGGCTGTACTTGTGGGAGCACTCGGTGTGCAGGCGTTCCCCGGCGGCGAAATGGAAGCGCCGGCCGGCCGCACGCACCTCCTGGTCCTGATGGCTGACCAGGAACATCTCCATGCAGCTGTCCTGCGGGTTCCAGCGGGCCAGGTGGGTGAAGGTGTCGAGATCGAAGTCGCCGCCCAGCTCGCGGTTGATGCGGGTGAGCAGGTTCTTGTTGAACTGCGCGGTGATGCCGTCGGCATCGTCGTAGGCGGCCTCCAGGGTGGCGGCGTCCTTCTGCATGTCCAGGCCGAGAATCAACCGCGCCTCGCGCCCGAGGAAGCGCCGCACCGAACGCAGGAAGCGCAGCGCCTCCGCCGGGGTGAAGTTGCCCAGGGTGGAGCCGGGGAAGAACGCCACCCGCGCCCGGGAGGCCACGGCGGGCGGCAGGTGCGGCAGGTGGGTGAAGTCACCGACCTGGGGCAACACCCGCAGCTCGGGGTAGGTGCCTTCGAGCATGGTCGTGGCCTTGCGCAGGGCGGATTCGCTGATGTCGATGGGCAGGTAGAGGCCGATCTGCGGCGCCGCGTCCAGCAGCAGGCGGGTCTTCAGGCTGGCGCCGCTGCCGAACTCCACCAGCGCCGCGCCACGGGGGATGACCGTCGACAGTTCTTCGGCGATCTCGCGCAGCAGCGCCGTCTCCATGCGCGTGGGGTAGTACTCGCGGGTGCGGCAGATGGCTTCGAACAGCTCGGAACCCGTGGCGTCGTAGAAGTATTTCGGCGGCAGGCTCTTGGTCGGTGCACCCAGCCCGCTGCGCACGTCTTCGGCAAAGCCTTCGTGCTCGCTGGCGTCTTCACCGGTGCGGGCGTCGCGGGCCAGGCGCAGCCCGGAGAACATCCAGCGTTGCGCCGGGTAGAAGAAGTTGCGATAGCTGGGCCGCGCATGCCCGGCCGGGGTGATGCTGGCGCCGCCCCGCAGGACCATCTGGCTGACCATGAACTTGCCGTTGTACTCGCCCACGGCCCCCGCAGAGGGGTGGAAGCCGGGGTAGGGCGTATAGGCGCTGGCGGTCCATTGCCAGGCGCAGTCTTCCACCTGGCCGAGCAGGCCGGCGCGGGCGGCGACCTCCCACTCCGCCTCGCTGGGCAGGCGCGCATCGGCCCAGGCCGCGTAGGCGCAGGCTTCGTAGTAGCTGATATGGGTGACGGGGGAGGCGTCTTGCAGCGGGTGCAGGCCGCCGAGGCCCATCTCCATCCAGCCCTCATCGCCGCGTCGCCAGTACATCGGGGCTTCCCAGCCTTCTTCCTGCACCCGCGCCCAGCCTTCCGAGAGCCAGAGGTCGGCGCGGGAATAGCCGCCCGCCTCGATGAAGGCCAGCCACTGGGCGTTGCTCACCAGGCGGTCGGCGATCTGGAAGGGTTGCAGGAACACCTTGTGGCGCGGCCCTTCGTTATCGAAGGCGAAACCCTGGCCGTCATGCCCGATCTCCACCAGCCCGCCAGCCAGGGCAACGAAACGCGCGGGCCGATCACTGCCTGGCTCGCGCCACCGGGGGGTGTAGGCGGGCTGCAGGGGCGAGAGGCTGAACAGGTGCAGCACATCCATGAGCAACAGTTCCTGGTGCTGCTGCTCGTGGGCCAGGCCCAGTTCCACCAGCGCGCTGATCTCGTCGGTCACGCCGCCCTGCAGCAACACATGCATGTTCTCGTCGATGTAACGCCGGTAGGCCATCAGCCGGGCCACCGGTGGGCGGGTCAGCAAGCCCCGTTGCGGGCGTGGCTGGCGTGGGCCCAGGGCTTCGTAATAAGAGTTGAAGAGGTAGGCGAAGGTGGGGTCGAAGACCGTGTAGTCGGGCAGGCGCGGAGCCAGCAGGAAGGTCTCGAAGAACCAGGTGGTATGGGCCAGGTGCCATTTGGCCGGGCTGGCGTCGGGCATGGACTGCACGACCATGTCTTCGTCACTCAGGGGGGCTACCAGGGATTCGCTGTGCTGGCGGACTTGCAGGTAGCGATCGAGCAATGCGGTGCTGTTCATCGGCCTCTCTCTTCAGTGCTGTTGGCAGGACTGTTGGATGCGCGTGATGGCGATGCCCAGGCGACGGGCAGGGCGGCGGGCCCCGAACGGGGTTATAGGGTCTGATGCTTTGGGTTCTAAGAAAGTTCGTGTGGTTTTCGTCGAACCCATTCAAGGGGAATGCGGGCGTCGACCAGGTCTTGATTTAATGTCGAGAAAGATCATTTAAGTGATTGATAAATTGAAGATTTATTATCTGTTTTTGGTGGTAGGGACGCGTTTGTCGCCAGGATTCCACTGCCGCGAGCGGCACCTGCACGAGGTGGGGCCTGGCATAGCCGAAACGCGGGTGGAAAAGACCGCATTTTCTCTCTAATGACTTTAGATATGAGTCGTAACTATATGAAAAATATGAATATAAAAAATCTTAATGTGAATTCTAGGTTTACCTGGTGCTGGGCCTTGCGCCTGGAGCACAGGCCGTCGAACAGCCTGAATCTTTGCTGCCATGGGTCGGTCCACCCTGAACACGCCAAAGCAGGAGAGACACCATGAGCAGCAGCCAGCGCAAGCCCTATACGCCCCGCGAGATCGATGACATCGAGGACCGCATGGGCTCGATGGAGCAACTGGATTTCAGTGACCGCAAGGACGAGCGCCAGGGCAGGGTGGGCGACCTGCGTCCGGAGGAAGAAGTGGAGCGCGAGTTCCCCGACCGTCGCGTGCGTGAAGCCGGCATGAGCGGTGGCGAAACCCTGGGGCGCAGCCTGCACGAGGACGGTGTTTCAGCCGACGACCTCAGCCCCGAGACGCTGATCGATGAAAACGAGACCCGCACCGGTCGTGGCCAAGGCGGTGTGCTGCCGGCGGACAAGGACCTGTCGGTGGTGGGCGATGCCGACATCGGCGCAGGGGATGGCCTGGACGAGGCTGAGGAAGCCCGTGCGCGGCCGCTGGACGGCAAGCCCTGGGATGGCGAAGCGGAATAGCCTGCAGAACCCATGCGGTGTCGACCACAAGACGTAGCCTGGGCTTCAGCCCGGGAACGCTCCTAGCCAAGCCCCCGGGCTACCGGGCCTTGCGGTGGTGCTCGCCGATCGCCGCGAGCCCGCCCAGGGCGTACACCAGCATGTGCTCCAGCAGCGGCTGCGGCTCCGTGTCGAGGCCGGGGAGCACGGTGGTGCTGAGGCTGTCGTGGGCGATCAGCAGGAACAGGCACGGCGAGAAGATATTCAACGCGCTGCGCAGTACGGCCGGGTCGTCCTCGGGAAGGCTCAGCAGCTCGCCGATGATGCGGCGGGTGGCGCGGGCCTTGGGGAACGACTCCTTCTTCAGGACGGCCGGCAGCAGCGGGGAGGGCGAGAGCAACTCCCGCGCCAGCACTTTGGCCGGCCAGGCCAGGCGTGGGCTGCCGAGGCTGGCCAGCAGCTCGGTGATCAGCCGGCGCAGCTTGTCCTCGCCGGAGAGTTCGCTGGCGGTCAGGGCTTCCAGGGTCTCCAGGGTCATGATGCGCTGGTGGGCTTCCAGCAGCACGGCGGTGTAGAGGCCGTCCTTGCCCTCGAAGTGATAGTTCACCGCCGCCACGTTGGCCTGCGAGCGGGCGCAGATCTCCTTGCTGGTGGCATTGGCGAAGCCGCGTTCAGCGAAAACCTGGCCGGCGATCTCGAGAATCTGCTGGCGCGTGGCCTGGCCATCCTGGCGAGGCGCGCGGCTTGGGGCCTGCTGCTCGGTAGTTGTCATGGAGCCGACTCTTCTTGTCTTAGTTTAAATTCAAATTTGACTTTGTTTTTGGCCTGTCCTAGCGTCTCTGGGGCCGACATCGCCTTGCCTGGGCGGTGAGATATGTGATCCACCCGCACCTGGTCCTCATCGAACCCAACGATGCAGGTTAACTTCAATGCAAACACGTGTGATGGTGCCATTCAGTTATTTTTCCTTGCCCATGCAGAAGCAGTTCCTGCGCAATCGCGAGGCGATCCGCGGCAAGCCCTATGCGCGCTTCTTCAGTGGCGACATGCGCGTCCCGCTGTCCGCCATGCGCCTGCTGCAGCAGGGGCCGCTGCCCCTGGAACAGACGCTGACCCCCTCGGTGGACGACATCAACCGGCTGCTCGACCCGGACTATGCCAGTGGAGAGGCTGGGTACGCCCTGCTGGACGGGCCGATGGCCTATGTCCAGAGCCGCAAGTTCTTTCCGGGCTGCACGGCGCAGATGTTCGAGTGGTGGTTCCTCTGGCATCCACTTGAAGCCGAGCGCTATATGCTCTGGTTCCCCTATGCCCATGTGAAGAACCCCTGCCTGAACGCCCATAAGCTCTGCGACACCGACCGCTGCTTCAAGCACCGCCTGTATGGCAACAGCTTCTGCGCCACGGAATACGTCGGCTCGAGGTTGATGGACCTGAAGATCGACTTCCACGACCCGGCGGAGCTGGGCCTGGACCCGGCGCTGTACCGCGAGGCGAAGATCGATGGCAGCGTCAGCGCATTGATGAGCCTGGCCCAGGAACCGGATGTGCCGGTGTCGCTGATGGTCCATCTGTTCAAGGAAACGGAGGAGGGGATGTGGCTGACCAGCCGCTACTGGGTCGGTGCGCATCCGTCGATGGCGCGATTCCCCGGTGCCGAACGCGCGGAAAAGCTGCTGGCGGGGCTGGGGCTGGATGCCGCCGGGCTGGAGGAGCTGGCGTTCGAGTTCGCGGTGCATGACCTGTGCGAGTTCAACCATCTGGCGAGCTTCCTGCCGGAACTCTACCGCGAGTTTTCAGGCCACCCGGCCTGACGTTTGAGCGACCCGCGATCCCTGCGGGTCTCGTTCTGGCCTCAAGCGGTGGGGGAGGCGCAGACACCGTTGATCAGCAAGTTGATGAAGTCGTCGATGTCCTGTTCGGCACGCAACTGATCGGTGAGCAACCGGTACCAGCAGAAGCCGAAGATCATATCGAGCAGCAGATCCTGGTTGATGTCCTTCGGCAGTTCGCCGCGATTCACCGCATTTTCCACCAGGCGCTTGGGCACTTCCCGGCGCCGCTCCATGAACTGGTCCTTGAGCTCTTCGAGCGTCTCCGGGTCCAGCTGGGCTTCGGCGATGACGCTGCGGAAGGCCAGGCCGCAAATGGTTTCCCGCCAGATATTCCAGAGATTGTGCAGCAGAAAGGAGAGATCTTCGCGGAATGAGCCCAGTTCCGGAAAGACCCTGACCTGCTCGCTTTCCTTCTCGTAGACCTCCGCAATCAGCGCGGCCTTGTTCCTCCACCAGCGATAGATCGTCGGCTTGCTGGCGCTGGCGCGTCGAGCAACGGACTCGATGCTCAGTCCGGCATAGCCGCTTTCCATCAGTATTTCCGTCGTCGATTTGAGGATGGCTTTGTGCGCATGCGGGCTGCGCAGCGAGCCGATGGAGCTCCTGGAGCGGGTTCGAGTCAAGGCAAAGTCCCCATAGAAAATGTATTGACAAACGGATTCTAAGGTATAGGCTCGTTTTTACGAAACGATACGGACCGTTTCGAGTAGTTATTCTGTAACAGAATCCCTCTTGAGATGAGGGGACCAGGTCGGCGGTCACATATCACAGGCAGATAGACCCTAGGCTACCGGTTTCCCAATCTCATAGGTAACTGAAGCAAAATTGTTTCCTAAAATAGATACGGTACGTTTCGTATCTTGTTGAGAGGGTAAGAAAGACCAGTAGATACCCGCGCAGTGCCTTCAAGGCCTGAGCCGCGCTGAAAACAGCGCGCGCAAGCGTGAGACTTCGCGTGATGTACATCGGTGCCCGTGTGTAAACGGACGCCGTGGACGCGTGCGGCGAGCGAATGGAGTTCTCGCTCCCGACTATCAGAACAACAACAAGCAAGACTTTCTTTTCGAGGTGATTTGCGTGCTGCCTATCCCGGACGGCAAGGGATGGCTCGTCTCAATGAAAATGTGCTCAAGAGGATATAGACCGTGCAAAAGACAGGAATAGTCAGCTACGGCTACGGGTTGCCAGTGTGCCGCCTGAAAGTCGAGGACGTGCTTAGTGTGTGGCGCAATGCCGACCTGAGATTGGTCAAGGAGCAGTTAGGAATAACCGAGCGTGCGGTGCTGCAGCCGGACGAGGATGTCATCACCCTGGGCGCCCAGGCAGCACAGCAGGCGCTGGAGCGGGCCGGCATCGCCGAACTCGAAGCCCTTTACCTGGGCACCTGCACCAACCCCTATGAATCCCGCGCCTCGGCGGCGGTGATTCTGGAAATGCTTGGCAGTGGCTACGACGCGTTCTGCGCCGACGTCCAGTTCGCCGGCAAGTCCGGTACCTCGGCGCTGCAGATCGGCCATGCGCTGGTCGCCTCGGGCATGGCCCGCAACGCCCTGGCCATCGGCGCCGACACCATCAACCGCAACACCGCCCCGGGCGACCTCACCGAAGCCTACGCCGGCGCCGGTGCCGCCGCGCTGCTGCTGGGCCGCGACAACCTGATCGCCGAGTTCGACGGCAGCGTCTCCTGCGCCGCCGACGTCGCCGACAACATCCGCCCCCAGGGCGAACGCTACATCCGCTCCGGCATGGGGCTGGGCTCCGACAAGAACAGCATCGGCCTGGAAGAGCAGACCGCCCGCGCCGTGCACGGCCTGTTCAAGAAGCTCGGGACCTCCAGCAGCGACTACGACTACGCGGTGTTCCAGCAGAACCTGGTCTCGACGCCGTATTCGCTGGGCCGCCACCTCGGTTTCGAGGCGCGTCAGGTGGAGCCCGGCATCTACGCCGGCAGCGTTGGCGACACCGGTTCGGCCAGTCCGCTGCTGGGGCTGATCAACGTGCTCGACCAGGCGCGGCCGGGCCAGAAGATCCTGCTCTCCTCGTATGGGTTCGGCGCCGGCAGCGATGCCATCGCGCTGACGGTCACCGACGCGATCCTCGCCTACCAGCAGCGCGCCAAGCCGCTGCGCAAGGTCCTGGAGAACAAGGTGTACGTGGATTACGGCACGTCGATCAAATACGAATTCAAGTATTTGCGCGCTGACTACGCCCTGACCGCCTACCTCTAGAACAGCCCGTACCTGCAAGGAGCACAACCATGACTGCACGTCGCGTTGCAATCGTGTCGGCCGCCCATACGCCGAAACCCGGCAACTCCCGCGTCCGGCAGACCTTCAAGGAAATGATCGTCGAGTCCGCCTACCAGGCCATCCACGCCGCGAAGATGCACCCGCGGGAAATCCAGGGTGTCGCCTACGGCTACCACGGCGAAGGCATTTCCGAATACGGCGGCCTCGGCCCGACCCTGTCCGACGCCCTGGGCATCAGCCCGGCACCCACCTTCATGAGCACCGCCAACTGCACCAGCAGCTCGGTGTCGTTCCAGATGGGCCATCAGATGGTCGCCTCCGGGGAGTACGACATCGTCCTCTGCGGCGGCTTCGAGAAGATGACCGACCACTTCAACTACGCCGAGTACATCGGTTCGAGCACCGAGTGCGAGTACGACTACTTCCTCGGCATCTCCCACACCGATGCCTTCGCCCTGGCCACGGCCGAGTACTTCCACAAGTACGGCTACGCCGGCCGCGAGGCGGACGTGCTCGCCAGCTTCGGCCGGCAGATGCGCATCTACGCCCACAACACCCCGGGCGCCACTCGCTTCGGCCAGCCGATCCCCAGCCTCGAGGAGCTCAAGCGCACCGAGGCCTGCGGCTCGATGCTGGCCTGGGGCGAGGCGAGCGGTTGCGCGATCCTGGTGGCCGAGCACCTGGCGCACAAGTACACCGACAAACCGGTGTTCATCCGCGGCTGCGCCTACACCGGCGTGTCGCACTACTACGGCACCCGCTACCACAACCCGACGCTGAAGTACCCGGGCCTGCCCCAGGACGTCGGCATGGCGGTATCGGCCAACTCCATCGCCTGCGCCGAGCTCGCCTACAAGAAGGCCGGCATCACCGCCAAGGACATCGACGTCGCCCAGGTCTACGACCTGCTTGGCGCCGGGCTGATCCAGATGGAATCCATGGGCGCCTGCAAGCCCGGCCAGGCCGGTGATTTCGTGCGCGAGGGCGGCATCGCCCTGGACGGGCAACTGCCGCTCAACACGGATGGCGGCAACATCGGTCGCGGTCACGCCTCGGGCGCCGACGGCATCCTTCACATCACCGAACTGTTCCGCCAGTTGCGCGGCGAGTCCCAGAACCAGGTCCCCGGGGCGCGCATCGCCGTCTCGCAGAACCTGGGGGGCTATGCCGCCCACAACTCGGTGATCGTCCTGTCCAACGACTAAGGAGTGTCGACCATGTCTCTCTACCCCGAACAGATCCACCGGATGACCACCGCCAGCATGCTCCGCGAATGGCGCGAGCATGGCGGCAAGTACCGGCTCGAAGGCACCCGCTGCGACGAGTGCCACGAGATCTTCTTCCCCCGGCGCACCGTCTGCGGCGCCTGCAACTCGCTCAAGGTCAGCGCCTATCGCTGCCAGCGCACCGGCCATATCGAAGTCATGGCCAATGCCGAGAACCCGATTCTCGCGGCCATGGGTTATGGCGAAGTGGTGCCGCGGCATATCGCCATGGTGCGTCTCGACGACGGCCTGGTGATCGCCTCGGAGATCGTCGACGTCGTCGACCAGGCCCAGCTCAAGGTAGGGGCGCGCGTGAGGATGGTGGTACGCAAGCAGGTGCGCGAAAGCAACCTGGCCTGGCAGTACGCCTACAAGTTCGTGCTCGACCACTGAGTGTTCCGCTCGCGGAGCCTGCATGGGCTCCGTGGCAGCCATAACAAGAACCTTTTTCCGGCGTGCGGTTTAACGCCCTTTTCTCCTGCTGACGCCTCCTGGGAAGTGCTGGCCCCCGCTAGCGCCGACGGGCTTGGCTGTGCCTGAAGAACGGGTTTGTACCCACTGAATGACCAAATTTTGAACGATTAACGAGGATTCATCATGTCGACTCTTTGCCAGCCCCACGTACTGTTCCCGCAACACAAGATCACCCAGCAGCAGATGATCGAGCATCTGGAAAGCCTGCACAGCGACCACCCGCGCATGGCCTTGGCCAAGCGCATGATCCTCAACACCGAGGTCAACGAGCGCCACCTGGTGCTGCCCATCGACGAGCTGGCCATCCACACCGGCTTCACCCACCGCAGCATCGTCTACGAGCGCGCCGCCCGCGAAATGTCTTCGGCCGCCGCGCGCCAGGCGCTGGAAAATGCCGGGCTGACGACGCAGGACGTGCGCATGGTGATCGTCACCTCCTGCACCGGCTTCATGATGCCGTCGCTCACCGCGCACCTGATCAACGACCTCGGCCTGCCCAACTCCACCGTCCAGCTGCCCATCGCCCAGCTTGGCTGCGTGGCCGGTGCTGCCGCCATCAACCGCGCCCACGACTTCGCCACCCTGAAGGACGACAACCACGTGCTGATCGTGTCGCTGGAGTTCTCCTCGCTGTGCTACCAGCCGGACGACACCAAGCTGCACTCCTTCATCTCGGCGGCCCTGTTCGGTGACGCGGTCTCCGCCTGCGTGCTGCGTGCGGACGACGAGGCCAAGGGCTTCCGCATCAAGGCCACCGACTCGTTCTTCCTGCCCAACAGCGAGCACTTCATCAAGTACGACGTGAAGGACACCGGCTTCCACTTCACCCTGGACAAGGCCGTGATGAACTCCATCAAGGACGTCGCCCCGGTGATCGAGCGCCTCAACCAGGCCGGCTACCAGCAGAACTGCGCGGAGAACGACTTCTTCATCTTCCACACCGGCGGCCGCAAGATCCTCGACGAACTGGTCCGCCACCTGGACCTGCCGTCCGAGCGCGTCTCGCTGTCGCGCACCAGCCTGTCGGAGGCCGGCAACATCGCCAGCGTCGTGGTTTTCGACGTGCTCCGCCGGCAGTTCGACAGCTCGCCGAAACCCGGGAGCAAAGGGCTGCTCGCCGCCTTCGGGCCGGGCTTCACCGCCGAAATGGCACTCGGTGAATGGGCGGCCTGAGCACGCTCGGGCACGGTGGCGCGGGGTAACCCGCGCCACCCTTTTTCTCCTTAGTTGAGGAGGGCAGGCCATGCGCAAGCAGGCAAGCGATACGGGCTGGGATGCCCGCTACGAAACACGAATGGTGATCCTGCTGTCGCTCAGCTTCGGCCTGGTGGGGCTGGATCGCTTCATCATCCTGCCGTTGTTCCCGCTGATCATGCGCGACCTGCAGCTGGACTATCAGGACCTCGGCAACATCTCCGCGGCCTTGGCCCTCACCTGGGGCGTCTCCGCCCTGGGCATGGGCTGCCTGGTCGAACGCCTCGGCGCCAAGCGCGTGCTGGTGGTCTCGGTGCTGGCGTTCTCCCTGCTCTCGGGCTTCTCCGCCCTGGCCGGGGGCGTGCTCGGGCTGATCCTCCTGCGCGGGCTCATGGGCTTCTCCGAAGGCGCGTTCACGCCCACCAGCATCAGCGTCACCACCCAGGTCTCGCACCCCCGGCGCAGTGGCTTCAACCTCGGTGTGCAGCAGGCGGTGTTCCCGATCCTCGCGCTCGGGTTCGGCCCACTGATCGCCGCCGGCCTGCTGGCCTGGCTCGGTTCCTGGCGCTGGGTGTTCGTCAGCGTCGCCATCCCGGGGTTCATCCTCGCCTGGCTGCTGCAGCGCACCTACCGCCCGGTCCCGGCGCCGGCCGCCACCACGGCGGAGCGGCCCTGGCACCTGTGGCTGGCAGCCCTGGGCAGCGGCAACGTGCGGCGCAACATCGGCATCATGTTCTGCATTCTCACCTGCCAGTTCGTGCTCTGCGCGCTGCTGCCCAGCTACCTCACCGACCACCTCGGCCTCTCGCTGGAAGCGATGGCGCTGGTGATCTCGGCGATCGGCTTCGGCGGCTTCGTCGGGCAACTGGTCATCCCCGGGCTGTCCGACCGCTTCGGGCGCAAGCCGATGGTGCTCCTGTCGTTCTGCGCCAGCGCGGCCCTGGTGGCCACCTTGATCGTCACGCCAGCGCAGCCCTGGTTGCTGTTCGGGGTGCTGTTCTGCATCACCTTCTTCAACTTCAGCCTCATCTGCCTCACCGTCGGCCCGCTCACCGGTGAATCGGTGGCGCCGCACCTGCTCACGGCGGCCACCGGCATCGTCATCGGCTTCGGGGAAATCCTCGGCGGCGGCCTGGCGCCGATCCTCGCCGGCTACCTCGCCACCCACCACGGCCTGCCGGCGATCCTCTACCTGGCGCTGGCCGGCAGCCTCAGCGGCCTGTGTCTGGCATTCGGGCTCAAGGAGCGTCGCGCGCAAACAGCGCGCGGCACAGAGCTACCGGCCAACCGCGCATTGTTAATAAGGGAGTAATTGAAATGGGCGACTACCTGAAAGTCCTCGACATCGAACACAGCGGTGGGCCGCGCATCGGCCTGCTGGGCGACGACCCTGCGCACACGGTGCGCGTCCACGGCGAAAGCAGCGGCCTCTACCAGACCCTGCAGGACTGCGCGCGCCGCCACCAGGACCACCTGGCGCACCTGCGCCACCTGCCGGGCCTGACCCAGACGCTGCCCGCCCTGCGCCAGGAAACCCGCCTGCGCCCGCCCGCCATGCCCGACAACCCGCTGCTCACCCACGTCAGCGGCTTGCCGCTGGGGGTGCGGGATGACGCGGGCTGGTTTTACAAGGGCAACGGCCGCGTCATGCGCATCGACCGCGACGACCTGGAAGTGCCGTACCACGTCCAGGCCATCGCGGCGGAGGCCTGCCTGGTCTCCATCTACCTGGTGGGGTCGCGGGGGCAGCTGCTCTACGTCGGCGTCACCCTCGGCCACGACCTGCACGACCCGTTGCAGGGGCAGTCCGCACGCGCCCACCTGCTGGAATGCGCGGTGGCCTCGGAGCTGCTGCTGGGCGAACTGGACGAACCCCTGCACCTGCGGCAACGCATCGAGCGCAATGGCGCCTGCTTCAGCGAAACCCACCTGCGCCTGGACCCGCAAGCCTGGCGCGCCTCGCGGGAAGCCGGCGAAGCCCTGCTGGAACAGCACCCGCAATTCCTCCAGCCGGGCATGGTCCACTACCTGTTCAGCCGCCTCGACAGCGAGATCGTCGCCACCCACCTGCAGCACGGCGACTGCCTGGAACTGAGCTGCCCGATGCTCGACATGCGCCTCGACAACCGCATCGTCGAAGAGGAACTGCGCCACCTGCTCCCGCTCTCATCGCGCCGCCGCGCGGGGCAGGGCAGAGCGGCCTGAGGCGTGGTGCATCCCACACAAAACGCCGCATTCCCATGCGGCGTTTCTTATTCGAGCTCAAGTGGAAGAACCGGCAGGATGAACGCGTGCCGTAGGGGCGTTCGTTCGACTCCTCAGGCTGGCCGACTGTCTTCTCCGGTGAGCACCTGCTCGAGTCCCTGACGGTAGGTCGTCACCTCGAACTCGGGGAAGCGCTGCTTGAACTTCGAGGAATCGAAGAGGTTGTCGTGCTCATAGCGCGGCAGCAGCTCCCTCAGCTCGCGCACCTGGCGGGACACCAGGCCGGCGGCCAACAAGGTCCACTTGCCGAGCACCTTATAGGAGGGCTCGCGACCAACCTGCTCGGAAGCCAGGGCCACGAACTGCCGATAGGTCAGTCGGTCGTCATCGCAGGGCAGGTGCCAGGTCTGCCCGAAGGCATCCGGCGCATTGCCCAGGGCGGCCAGCGCGCGGCTCGCGTCCGGGGTCCAGATCAGGGTGCGTCGGGTGTCATCTCGCACCGGTACGCGTGGCGTCTGGCCCGCCTTGAGTTTGTCGATGACCAGGGTGTTGGTGATGCTCTGCGTCTTGTCCGGGCCATAGAACTCAGGGGCTCGGCCGACAAGCACCGGGATCTCTCCCCGCGCCATCTCCTCCAGCACCATCGACGCCATCTTCGCGCGCACCCAGCCTTTGCGCCCGACCGGGGCGAAGGGCGTTGCTTCGGTCAGCGGGCGGGCGTCCTGCGGGTACATATAGGTGTTGTCGAAATAGACGAACCGAGCCTTGGCCGCACGGGTCGCCTCCAGGGCGTTCTTCAGCATCACTGGGAACTGCGTCTCCCAGAGCTGCGTATCCGGCGGCAGGCCCGCCGTGAAATACACGGTGTCGCTCCCCTCGACCGCCCTGGCCGCCTGCCCAGCATCGAGCAGGTCCGCCGGCAGCAGCGTATCGGCGTCATTGACCTTGCGCGGGCTGCGGCTCACCAGCCTCAGGTCCGTCGTATAGGCGCGGTTCAGCTCCCGCGCCAATTCCACCGCGATCTGGCCGGTGGCACCCAGGATGGTTTGCATGGGGTCTCCTCAAGTCCGTAGCGCGCCCGGAAGCAGAAGGCACGGAGCGCTGGGTCGAACCCTAAGGTTCAAGTCCGGTTCAAGGTCAAGCCGTGCCTAACCGCCATTCACGGCCGTATTGGCGGAGATAAACATGCTGAATGGTAGTTGGCCGGCCAGCGGGCGCCGTCGGGACCGGAAACGCCGCACATCCATGCGGCGTTCCTCCTGGCCCTAGAAAAAACGCTTCCAGCTAGGCCCATCACTCAGCGCCGGGTCATCGTGCGCCGCCATGAAACGCGGCAGGTCCCGCCGCGCAATCCACAGTTCCCCCTGCCAGCGCAGGGCCGCCACGCGCTGGTTAGCCCAGGTCATCAGGATGCGCCGTGGGCTGGCATCGGCCTCGCGGTGGTAATCGTGTAACGCGGGAATCACCTCATCGCTGATCCACTGGCTCAACGCGCAATGCTCGGGGTGGCCAAAGCGATACAGCGCGCGGTAAAGCCCGGCTTCGCTGATCAGCTCCAGCTCCTCACAACGGCCAGTGGCAAAGCGCAGCATCGCGAAACGGTGCTGGTGGGGATACAGGCGCTTGGTCAGCCGATAGGTGCGGGCGGCGGCGATCATCACGGCGAAGTCGATGGCAACAAACCAGGGGCGGTTGTCGATCATCACCGCGCGCAGTTGATGGCAGTGGCGTTGAAAGGTGATGGGGGTGGATGCGTCATGCATGGTGCAGCTCCAACGTAAGGTCAGGTAGCTGTCGCCATTCGCTGTCAATCGAAGGGTGACAGGGCACGCGGGGTTGACAGACCGGTACGTTGGAACCGGCAGGCCACGAGGACCTCCCCGCGCGACCTGCCATAAAGCAGAGCAGTTATGAAAACTGCATGCGTGCTGATGCCTGCAAAAAACATTCGCCGTTTTTCGCATGCACCCTGCGGCGCAATCGCGCCAACGTATGCGGGCTGTCAAACCCGACCACGGGATTTACCGTGGCTGGGGGAGGATAGGGATAGGGGAGCATGAGGGCAAGAGGACGAGGGGCTTCAGTTCGCTATTCTGAAGGCCTTGCCAGGCAGATAGATTCTATAAGCCGCTGCTCGTGAGTGGCCGCTATCGGTCAGTACCAGTCATTCGGCTTCCGAGAGACTAAGAGCGATTCAAAGTGGGGGCAGGGAAAAGCGAATACCACTACACGAACTATGTGTAATCTTATTAAAAATTATATGGTTACAGATTATATGGCTACGTACTTTACCCGCCTTGCTTTTGCCAGATTGCCACTCTGACGCTTAGCAGGATGGCCAGGATGGCCATTTAATGCTACGTATGTTTCTGTCGGACTCGGACTCGGACTCGGACCCGGCACCCAGACTGATCTGAGCGCTTACACCCTAACGCATGACAGGAGTTGCTAGGAATGAGGGACACCTTTCCAGTAGAACACGGTCTGTCCGCATCTGTCGCCGATGGGTTGGTCTACCGATGCGAGGGGGCGATTTCCCTCACTGATGTTCAGTACCTCGCGTTGGAGTCTGGCGTGGCGCATGGACAAAGCATGCTGGTGGTTTCCCCTACCTCCACGGGAAAGACTCAAATTGGGCTCTGGGCTATTGCTGAAGGACTGCTCGCTGGGAATAAAACAGTTTATTTGGTGACCCATCGCGCGCTGGCCAGGCAGAAATTTGAAGACTTCAAGAAGTTGTTGTTGGACAGATATTTGGGGGGCGATAGTGCTTCCATGGTTATTGCCACGGGGGACTATGTCGAAGATGCCATGGGACAGTATTCTGCGACGCCTCTAAGTGCATCGTTGGTAATTGCAACATATGAAAAATATTTAGCGCTGCTGTCGGCATCTGGGGTGCCGAAAAGCATGCAAAATACGATTGTCGTGTGTGACGAAATTCAGCTAATGGGAGACGAAAACCGCGGGCAAAATGTTGAAGTCCTTTTAACACTTATACGGAACGTGGGTTGGAAACAGTTCATAGGGTTGTCAGCGGTTTTACAAAACAAGGACGCCCAGGATTTAGCGAATTGGCTGCGAGTTCAGCTTATTTTCGAACAAAAGCGCGAGAAGCATTTACGTTATGAATGCTGGATTGGCGATCAAATTTATTCAGTAAGCAGTGCGAAACCTGAACTAATGGAATCGGACAAGCGACTGCCTGCTGGAGTTAAAGCTGAAACGATTTCAGCTTTAACATATCTGCTTAAGCAAGATAATCCACCACTTCCAATCATAGTATTTTGCATGAAAAAGCAAGACACTTATGATCTTGCTGAAGCTTTTGTGGCCTCTTACCACAATGGTAAAACGGGACAGCTGTCGTTAGAGTTTGATACCTTGCCTGAAACTTCAGCGAACACGATGTTGGCGAAGATATTGGATTTAAGAGTTGCTAGCCATAATGCAGACTTGACTGACGAAGAGCGAGGAGTAGTGGAGCGTTACTTGTCAGAAAATAAGCTGGATGTGGTATTTGCTACAAGCACCTTGGCATCAGGTGTGAATTTTCCTCTGGGGGCGGCGGTATTTTCTAGTTGGGAACGTTGGGACGGTCAGCAAAGGCAGTATGTCGCAATAGATGGTGCAGAATTTCACAACATGTCCGGGCGGGTCGGGCGTATGGGTTTTGAACATGCAGAAGGGCGTGTAATATATTTTGGCACCGGGCCACAACGAGCATTGGCTACAAATTATCTATCGATAGAGCAGCTTCCTGAAATCAAGGCACGAATTGCGCCTGCTAGGTTTGGTCAGCTCTCACTGCAACTAATATCTTCAGGGTTGTGCAACAACAGAGTCGAGCTTGAAGAGCTTGTTTGCACAACGTTCAGTGCGTTAAGGGAAGAAGATGATAACTTAACAGCATTTAAGATGTGGCCTACTAAAGTTGGTGCTGCTCTTGCTGGGTTGATTGATGCTGGCTTCGTCGTTGAAACATCTGGTGGGGATCTGAGCCCTACGCCAGTAGGGCGAGCGGTCGGGTTCAGTGGTTTGCTACCTGAAACCGGGGTGTTTTTAATCAATTTCCTATCTAGGAAGTCCCTTTATTTGGCAGAACTCCTAGGGAAACTTGAGTCGTCGGATCTCAAGTCTAGGCTAGAGATGCTTATCTTTTCCGCATGCTTGTCCAGTCCTGAGTTTCGTCCTAGGAATGGAGTTAAACCTACTCGGTTCCTGCCTTATCAGTTGAAAGATCCCATTTATGATGCGCAGCACCTAGCAGATGACCTAATGGAATCAATTTGGCAAATTGATCCAGTGCCTACTAATGCGGCATGGTTGTGCCATAGGTGGACTAGCGGTGTTGAAATAAGGGCAATTGAGCGCGAGGTTAAATCCCTTAGTGCTGGCGCTGTTAAAGAAATGAACAGAAACCTATCCTGGGTTCTACAGGGCTTAGCTGGGATAGCCATGTCTGCCTCCGATAAGCGCGTGCCGACAGTTCTTCGTCCGCCACAATTAAGAGTGGACGATACATTGCTGCACGCTATATCTAAGCTGACACGCTACATTCGAAGATTGGCATACAGGGTTCAAGAGGGATTGCCGGATGACATCCTCTGGATGACAGGGGTGTCTGCAGCGGGTAGTTCTTTAAAGTTGTATAGACATGAAATGTTGCTCCTGAAGCAGCATGGAGTCACAACACCGCAATTGCTCATGCTTGGCAGTCCTGAGGCGAATTCAGCAAGAGTACTAGCTTTTGTAAAATCCAAGCCTAATGCACAAGCTAAAGCAAACTGGGCACGAGACGCTTGTCGGGATTGGAAAGTTGATCAGCGAAAGCGAATGTCTGCTAGGCATCTGAAGCGAGCTAGCAGATGCGATAGCAAGGTTTTAATTGAGAATTATTATGAGGCAAAAGGTGATGCGTTTGAAGTGGCGTTCGAGCAGGTGCTAATTCGGCTTGGTGTAGCGTTTAACAAGCTAGATGACAAGACAAAAACTGGCGCGCCCGACTATCTGGTAACATTCTTCGATTCACCTTCGATTGTGGTCGAGTTGAAATCAAAGGAGGGGGATAAGCTTGTCGATTATAATAAGGCGGTAGAGGTTTTAGCCGCCTCCGAAATTCATGGCTTTAGAGATTGTTTTTGCGTAACTCTTTGCCATCCCGGAGTAGATCCTAGTGTGCCACAACAAATTGTATCCTGTGGTCGGTTAAGCGTAGTTGAGAGCGGAGATTTGGGTGAAGCTCTATTGCGATTGTGCGAGGGAAGCTTAACACAACAACAGGTGTGGCAATGGCTCTGCACTCCTGGGCAGGCGGTCGCGGAAGATCTGCCATTTCGTTTATATAACTAATTTATTTCAAATGGGTTTGTGGGCATTTTTGACTGACTGCTTATGGACGGAAGCGAACGCTTCGCGACGGGCCGCTACCGACCAAATAGCAACTCATCTAAAATATTCTGTACTGGCATGTTCTTGATCGTAACGGGCGATAACTTCCATTCGAAGCGAACAGTCTACGAGTCAATGTGAATCGGGCTTGTACGGAGTCAAAAGCGTTTTTGCGAATAGCTGGATTGATACAATCCTAGGCTACACAAAAGGAGATTGGCGTAGTGACGCTAGTGATCGCAGGGCATTCGATGCAGGACAGCAGTTTTGGCACATCAAAAAGCACTTTTTGCGATGGGGTATTTTTCGTATCCGATAGCAACATCACTCAGAAAGGCAATGTCTTGGTGAGCGGTTTCAAAAAAGTGATAGAGACCCCAGTCAGGGTGGCCGGCCTCAATTTCTTGGGCGAGTGGTTCAATGGCTACCTCGGGTATGACTATGAAGATAGCTGCGCTATCGCTTTTGCTGGAAGTACCTTGGTGGCTCAGCACATCATGAATTCGATTCGTAATCACCTATCCGATCTCAAGCCTACCTATGTGGATGGCAAGTACCAGTTGGCTATGCCGTGCGAGACCAAGAAATTCCTCTATGGCGACTACGATACAGACATGTTTCAGAAGAGGCATTTGGGGAAAAATCACCTCCTGACAGCTAATTTCATCGCCTCTGTCATGAAACACTCTGTGCAGTCGGTTCTTGAACGAGCGAAGAAACACCAGAATATGAAACGCATGTTTTCAGCTTATCAAGCCGAATTCATCCTTGGTGTTCGTTGCCCAGAAACGAATAAATATCATGTTTACCAGTATGAAATTCTGCCAGATCAGGCTTCTGAAGCCGTAGTTGGTATGGAGGAGATTCATGAAGGTCAGGTTGCTGTAAT
The DNA here is from genome assembly GCF_025685765.1 of Pseudomonas sp. PDM13. NCBI lineage: Bacteria > Pseudomonadati > Pseudomonadota > Gammaproteobacteria > Pseudomonadales > Pseudomonadaceae > Pseudomonas > Pseudomonas sp. PDM13. The sequence goes on from NZ_JAOTQU010000016.1 coordinate 146,819, forward strand.
CGGCATGCGCCAGCTTCATGAAAACGACGCTAATGCTGCATTTCAGGCGGCAGTTCAGGCGGGAAAACACACCGCAGAAGCTATGTTTGACTTTCTGAACGATGCAATCAGAAACCAAAATCAGATCGGGAATTTTGAAATTGGCTTTCCCTCGTATCTGTATAAGCAGATGGGCATCCGCCTTGAGCTCGAAAAGCATCGAGACTCATAGCCACCGATAGCAAGGCTTCAAGTGATGACGTTTCCGACATTTGCACCTGGCCGATGGCGGACAGCTAGTTCATCGGCTGAGATTGCCACGCGACCCGAACTTGCCGATCCGATAACCACGCCCAGATGGGCCGCTCCCTTTTCGTTTAGTGTCGCGCTCTACCAGCAACCGGCCGGTCAGTACTCACCGGTTGCGCGTCCTTCTTAACTCTCATCAGGCCCTCACCGTGTTCAAAAAAATCAAAGGCATCCTCGGCATCCAGCCCCAACCCGCGGGTGAAAACAGCTACGGCGACCATCTCCGTGGTGGTGCGGACGAGACCTTGCCTGAGGCCCTGAACCGTTTCGAGTCGTTCTGCCGGAGCCTGCATGCGTTCTACGACGAGGAGGGGGAAACCTACGAGCTGTACTTCGACGAGTACTTCCAGGACGGCACGCTGTTCGAGTGGCCGGGCGCCGTATCCGACGAGGACCTGCTGAGCGCCGAGGCGCAGTATGCGTTCGCCATGCCGGAAGCGTTGAAGGCGCTATTCAGGAAGCGCTTCGCCATCTACGACGTCATTGCGGATCGCGGCCGCTGGGGCGACCGTCGCATTCTCGAGATCTACGGGCGTTCGACCTCGACCTCCTACCAGTGCCTGCACGCGTTCTGCCCGGCGATCGCCTGGAACTTCGGCGATTACTTCGTCGAGGAGGAGCTGTCGAAGGAGCAGATCGAGCACTTGAGCGCCAACTACTTCTGCTTCGGGCGCTGGTCGGACGATGACCACTACTGCACCTATCTCCTAGTGGACCGCCATGGCAACTACGGGCGGTTCCGCTTCCACACCGAAGACTATCCCGGCACCGTGCAGCGGCTCGAACCGCTGCTGAACGGCCAACCCCTCGATATGACGCTGGATGCGCTGATGGTGTGGGCGATCAACAACTCGATGGAGTACCTGCTCGAACGCAACGATCTGCCCAGTCCGCATGGGAAAGAGGCTTGAGGCGCCCGCCGGAACACTTGGCAAGCCAAAGATCAGGCATTTACCACAGTGAATCAGATCATCAGTTAAGTACGAGTGAAGTCATGGTCGTTGGTTGTTACTCACAAATCTTGACTGGGTCTGAAGTTCTCTTTCCGCTTGGCACTGCTCTTGATTCCATTGCAGCCAAGATGCTTGCTCATTTTTATAGGTCTCAGGGCAAACCAATCTGGGGCGAATCAAATGGATATCACTCGGCTTATCCGCAAACACATAGCGATCGGCATGCTCGATGATGATCTTTCGCATCAGCTGAGCGGTCCTGATATCAACTACAGTTCCGCGCGGCCAGACCTTGTTGCCTATGCAGGTGTACAACAGGTGCTTCGGGCTCAAGGGAAGCATGATGTCCCCGTTCTTTACGCCCCAACCACCTCCGAAGTCATAGTTCCTCGAGTCGCGAAAATTAAGCCGTATTAGCGGGTTGTCAGAGGTAGGCCATGACATGCCGTCCGGTGCATGCAAAATCGTCCATTTGTGAGCCGGTAAGCGGCCTAAGGTCTTCGACAGCAGGTGTCGCATTTGCCAGATCCACAGCCTTCGTCCAACTATGGTTTCTGCCCTTACCTGACCACCTCCATCTGGTAGTTCCTCGATAGATACCTTAAAAATCGAAAGGGCATCGCCTTCATCTGAGTGGTTTGGAATTGGCTCATTCCTGCTAACTGCGGCCTCCAGTTTTCGGACAGAGCTCTGCACTGCCGCATCCATCAAGGCCGGTAGTGTCTCGTTCTGACGTTTTATGAACTGCCTGAGGCGAGCCGGAGTACGGACATCCAAGGCAACTGCAAAACGCACCAACCTTCTCCAATGCTCAGGGGACATGCGGTCTTCTTGAACGACTCGACGGATAGCTTCTGCTGCGGGGCTTTCAAATTCGCTGTCGAGCCAGCGCTCAAACTCGTCTGTCTCCTCTTGCCCTGCAAGGTATGTGTAAAGGTGCTGATGGAACGCAATTCCTTTGAGGGACTGCTCCCGCCACAGTGGGACGTTTTCGCTTTGGACCAGTAAGCGGTAGGTAGAGATAAGCCCTTCATGTGCCCACTGTTTCAGGTACAGCTTGGGCACGTAATGGTTGTCTTTGCGGAGTTGCTGCATGACTAGATTCTGTCCACCTCAGGAAGGCACAGATTAAACGGAAACCAGCTAGCTGCTCTTGATCACCCGCGTGCTACTTCTTTGCAGCTCCCAAGTAGAGCTAATGCAAGTGCCCAACCTGGGCACTTGCTTAACGGTGCTGCCTCAAACCACAAAGAACCCACTCGTCCCATCTCGCCCCAACTGCTCCACCAACCCAAACTCCCAATCAAGGTACGCCTGCATGGCCTCGCGCGGGTTGTCGGTGCCTTCGTAGGGGCGGCGGTAGCGGTCGATGCGCGGTGACAGCAGGCCGTTTTCGCCGGCTTCCACCGGCAGGCCGGCGTCGGCCCAGGCGGTGTTGCCGCCGTCGAGCAGGAAGGCGGGTTTGCCGGTGAGGGCGGCCACTTCGTCCACGGCGAAGCGGGCCAGCAGGCCGCTGCCGCAGGTGAGCACGTAGCGCTCGGCCTTGGGTGCAGCAGTGAGGGCTTCGCGCAGTTGGGCGCGCAGCACCCAGCGGGCGCCGGGGATGTGGCGTTTGACGTGGTTGGCGCTGGTGGTGAAGTCGAGCACCGTCGTGTCGCCTTGCCCCAGCCAGGTGGCCAGGGTCTGCGGGGCGATGGCTTCGACCTGGGGCAGGGCGGGCAGGGCGGGGCGCCAGGCGCCGCTTTCGCTGAAGTCCGACGCGGCGAGCCCATCCAGCACATGCACCTCCCAACCCAGTTGCGCCAGCCAGGAGCCGGTCATGTTGGCGCGGGTGCCGTCGTCGTCGGCCAGCACGATGCGGGCGCCGCGCACGCTGGCGTAGTGGTCGGTCTCCTGCACCAGCTGGCCGCCGGCGACCCAGCGTGCGCCGGGCAGGTGGCCGGCGCGGTATTCCTCTTCGGTGCGCACGTCGAACAGGTAGGTGGTGCGGCCGGCCTCGGCGCGCCAGTCGTGCAGTTGCGCGAGATTGGCGCGGCGCACGCCGGCCTTGTCGGCCACGGCGCGGGCATCCTGTGCGGCCTGCTCTCGGGTGGGCTGGCCGACCTCGGCGAAGCGGCGCTGCTGGCCGTGCTCCAGGGTCTGCCCGGCGAGGGTCCAGCCGATGGTGCCGTTGCGCAGGGCGGCCACCGGGTTGGGGATGCCGGCGTTCACCAGGGATTGGGTGCCGATGATGCTGCGGGTGCGCCCGGCGCAGTTGACGATCACCCGGGTGGCCGGGTCCGGCGCCAGTTCGCGCACGCGCAGCACCAGTTCGGCGCCGGGCACGCTGATGGAGCCGGGGATGTTCATGGTCTGGTATTCGTCGAAGCGGCGGGCGTCGAGCACCACCACGTCGGCCTTGGCATCCAGCAGCGCCTTCACCTCTTCGGCGGCGAGGGAGGGCGTGTGGCGCTGGCTTTCCACCAGCTCACCGAAGGCCTTGCTGGGTACGTTGACGTCGCGGAACAGCTCGCCGCCGGCCTCACGCCAGCCGGCGAGGCCGCCTTCCAGCAGGGCCACGTCGCTGTAGCCCAGTTGCAGCAGGCGCTCGGCGGCACGCTGGGCCAGGCCTTCGCCGTCGTCGTAGAGGGTCACGGCGGTGTCGCGGCGGGGCACGCGGTCGAGCACTTCCAGTTCGAGCTTGGACAGCGGGATATTGGCCGCGAACAGCGGGTGCTCCTCGGCGAAGGGGGCTTCCTCGCGCAGGTCGATGAGGGCGACTTCCTCGGCGGCCAGGAGGGCGGATCGGATGGCGGCGAAACTGCGGCTGGGGATACGGCTCATGGTGCCAGGCTCTCTTTCGACAGGTCCCATATATTGGGCAGGTGGAGGTTGGAATAACCGGAGATGAAGGGCTTCTCGACGCCGCCCTCGGCATAGACGGCGCGGCGCACCGCGCCGATGTTGGCGCCGTACACGTGGATGCTGATGGAGGTGCGGTTCTCGAAGGCGTTGCGCACCTGGTGGATATCGCCCACCCGGGGCGACACGGCGACCACATCGCCCGGCTGCAGGGATTCCGCCGCGCCTTGGGGCCGCAGGCTGCCATCGGCGTTGCGGGCAAAGCCCTGACTGAGTTCGGCGCCGCGCAGCATGCCGATCAGCCCCCAGGTGCGGTGGTCGTGCACCGGGGTCGATTGGCCGGGCCCCCACACGAAGCTGACGATGGAGAAGGCCTGGCGCGAGTCGGCGTGCAGCAGGTACTGCTGGTAGCGCTCCGGGCTGGGCTGGGCGTAGGCGTCCGGCAGCCAGTCGTCGGTGCTCACCAGGTCGCGCAGCAGCGCGGCGCCCTGGTCGAGTATCCGTGGCTCGTCCGGTGCCTGGGCGAGGAGGTCGGCGAGGTCGACGATGAAGCCGCGTAGCCGTCCGAGGTTGGGCGTTTGAGACATGGTTCCCTCGATGTCCGTGAGTGCGCAGCGGTAACCGCTACCGTGCCGGGGCAAAAGATATTATTCTTCTTGCGTATTCTTCCAGCCATTTATTATGCGAATAAAGAATGAAGATAGATGATATCGATGCATTCGTGGCCGTCATCCGCAGCCAGTCGATCAGCCAGGCGGCGGAGTCCCTGCAGCTCACCCAGCCGGCCATCACCCGGCGCGTGCAGAACTTCGAGGAAGCCCTGGGCGTCAGCCTGCTGGACCGCAACACCAAGCCGCTGAAGCCCACGCCCATGGGCATGCGCGTGTACGAGCAGTGCCGCTCGGTGCTGCGCGAAATGGACGCCCTGCGGGAACTGGTGCTGAGCGATTCCTCCCCCAGCGGCGCGCTGCGCCTGGGGGTGCCGCAGACCATCGGCGACGTGGTGCTGCTGGATGCCCTCAGTCAGCTCAAGGCCCTGTACCCGGACCTGCAGACCCAGGTCTCCACCGGCTGGGGCAGCCACCTGCTTGGCAAGATGGAGAACGGCGAGCTGGACGCCGTGGCGGCGCTGTTCCCGGCGGGCAAGGTGTTCCCCGAGGGCATAGTCGGGCGCTCCCTGGCGCGCATGGACCTGGTGGTGGTCGCGGCCAAGGGCGAGGTGCGCAAGCGCTCCTGCAAGCTCGCCGATTGCTACCAGCGCGGCTGGGTGTTGAACCCGGATGGCTGTGGCTTCCGCGCCGGCCTGCAACGCGCCCTGAGCGACGAGGGGCTGTCGCTGCGCATCAACCTGGAGACCTTCGGCACCGAGCTGCAACTGGGCCTGATCGCCAATGGCCTGGGCTTCGGCCTGGTGCCGCGCCCGCTGCTGGAGAACAGCCGCCACCGCGAGCGCCTGGAAGTGGTGCCGGTGAGCGACTTCAAGCCGGTGATCGACCTGTGGCTGATCCACCCGCGCTTCCTCGGCAACCTGCAGGCGCCGGTGGGGCTGTTCGGCGAGACCGTGGCCCAGCGCGTGGCACATCAGGTGGAGGAGGGGGCGGGCGCATCATAACCAAAGCATCTTGCATATAACTGCAAATGTTAGATGCGCAATTTGTATATTAGATTAGAACCAGATCGAATTTCACTGCGGTTTTTTAGATGGATAGCATGTGGGTCAAGCCAGGCTGCAGCGGGCTCGATCCAATCTCCCGCCTGCGGCCCCCGACCATTGGAAAGGCCCTGAGCGAGGAGAAGGAATGTCCCGGCGAAGCAACGCCCTGGTGCCCCCAGGCACCGCACTGACGGCCCTGCTGGCGCCCCTGCGCTGGAAGGGCTGGAGCAACCTCGGCCTGCGCCTGGTCAGCCCGCTGGTGCTGCTCTTGCTCTGGGAGCTGGCCTCCCGCACGGGGTTGCTGCCGGCGCGCATCATCGCCGCACCCAGCGCCATCGGCGACACCCTCTGGCAGATGATCGCCAGCGGCGAGCTGGCCGGGCACCTCTGGGTGTCCCTCAAGCGTGCCCTCAGCGGGCTGGCCATAGGCGTATCCCTCGGCACCGTGCTGGCCCTGCTGGCCGGCCTGTCGCGGCGCGGCGAACTCATCATCGACTCCCCCGTGCAGATGCTGCGCACGCTGCCGTTCCTGGCCATCGTGCCGCTGTTCATCCTCTGGTTCGGTGTCGGCGAGACCCCAAAGATCGCCCTGATCGCCCTCGGCACCACCTTCCCGGTCTACCTCACGCTGTTCTCCGGCATCCGTGGCGTCGACCCCAAGCTGGTGGAGGCCGGGCGCATGTTCGGGCTCAGCCGCCTGGAGCTGGTGGCCCACGTCATCCTCCCCGGCGCCTTGCCTTCCTTCTTCGTCGGCCTGCGCTACGCCTTCGGCATCAGTTGGCTGGGCCTGGTGGTGGTGGAGCAGATCAACGCCAGCGCCGGCCTCGGCTACCTGGTCAACGACGCCCGCGACTTCATGCGCACCGACGTGATCGTCATCTGCCTCATCGTCTACAGCGTGCTGGGCCTGTCCATCGACGCCCTGGTGCGCCTGCTCGAACGCCTGGCCCTGGCCTGGCGCCCCACCTTCATAAGGAACTGACCATGGATGTTGCGCTGCAACGCCTGCGCCCACCGGTGCGCGTGCGCGGGCTGACCCGTCGCTTCGCCGGCCAGGCCGTGCTCGACGGCCTCGACCTGGAGCTGGGCGCCGGCGAATTCGTCGCCCTGCTGGGGCGCAGCGGCTCGGGCAAGACCACGCTGCTGCGGGCCCTGGCCGGGCTGGATGAGGTGGACGGCGGCACGCTGGAGGTGCCCGAGGCCCATGCGGCGGTGTTCCAGGAGCCCCGGCTGATGCCCTGGAAGCGCGCCTGGCGCAACGTCGCCCTCGGCCTGCGCGGTGCCAACCCGCAGACCCGCGCCCTGGCCGCGTTGCAGGAAGTGGGGCTGGGCCATCGTCTCGACGCCTGGCCGGGCACCCTCTCTGGTGGCGAAGCGCAGCGGGTGGCCCTGGCCCGCGCCCTGGTGCGCGAGCCGCAATTGCTGCTGCTCGACGAACCCTTCGCCGCACTGGACGCCCTGACCCGCATCCGCATGCACCAACTGATCATCGAGCTGTGGCGCACCCACCAGCCCTCGGTGCTGCTGGTCACCCACGACGTCGACGAGGCCGTGTTGCTGGCCGACCGCGTGGTGGTGCTGGAGGCTGGGCGCATCGCCGAGCAGATCCCCGTGCGCCTGTCGCGGCCGCGGGAGGTGGCCAGCCGCGGCTTCCAGGAACTGCGCCAGCACCTGCTCACGCTGCTCGGCGTCGAAGCGCCGGCCAGCCCCTTCGTCCACACCCTTGCACGGACCGCCCAACGATGAGCCTCGACCTGAAAACCGCCAAGGAGACGGCCCGCGTGCCCGACCTCGATTCCCCGGCCTTCGCCGACCTACTGGCTCAGCTCAGCGACGAGTTCGCCGCCAGCGCCGCCCACCACGACCGCCACGGCGAATTCCCCCACGCCAACCTGCGTCGCCTGCACGAGCACGGCCTCGTCGCCCTGACCGTGCCGCGTCGCCTTGGTGGTAACGAGGCCAGCCTGGCCCAGGCGCGCCGGGTGATCGCCGCCGTGGCCCGGGGCGAGCCCTCAACCGCCCTGGTGCTGGTGATGCAATACCTGCAGCACGCGCGCCTGCAGAACAACCAGGCGTGGCCCGAGCACCTGCGCCTGCAACTGGCCCGCGAGGCGGTGGAAGAGGGCGCGCTGATCAACGCCCTGCGTGTGGAGCCGGACCTGGGCACACCCGCCCGTGGCGGCCTGCCCGGCACCATCGCCCGGCGCGTGCCCGAGGGTTGGCGCATCAGCGGGCGGAAGATCTACTCCACCGGCATCCCCGGGCTCACCTGGTTGTCGGTCTGGGCGCGCAGCGACGAGGCCGAGCCCCGCGTCGGCACCTGGCTGGTGCACCGCGACACGCCGGGCATCCGCATCGAGGAAACCTGGGATCACTTGGGCATGCGCGCCACCTGCAGCCACGACGTGGTCTTCGAGGACGTACTGGTGCCCGACGAATACGCCGTGGACATCCTCCCCGCCAGCCAGCCGCGCCCCTCGGAGCTGGACTCCAGCGGCGTGCTCTGGCTCGCGGTGCTGCTCTCCAGCATCTACGACGGCGTCGCCCGCGCGGCCCGTGACTGGCTGGTGGGCTGGCTGGCCGAACGCACCCCGGCCAACCTTGGCGCACCGCTTTCCAGCCTGCCGCGCTTCCAGGAACTGGTGGGGCGTATCGACGCGTTGCTGCTGTCCAACCGCGTGCTGCTCGATGCCGCCGCCGAGGGCCGCATCCCCGCCAGCGAGGCCACCCAGGTGAAGTACCTGGTCACCACCCAGGCCATCGCCGCCGTGGAACTGGGCGTGGAAGCCATTGGCAACCCGGCCCTGGCCCGGGGCAACCCGCTGGAGCGGCATTACCGCGACGTGCTTTGCAGCCGCATCCACACCCCGCAGAACGACGCCGTGCTCGGTGCCGCCGGGCGTGCCGCCTTCGCCTTGCCCAGCCGTGGAGGCCAGGCATGACCGCAGCGCGTATCGCCAGCCAGCTGGATGCCGGCTTCAACGCGCTGCTGCGTGAGCGCCTGCCGGGCGTGGAGGTGCTGGACCTGCCCCGTGGCCTGCCGCAAGCGCTGCCGGCCGGCGTGCAGGCCCTGCTCGCCGCGCCACACCCGGCCTTGCGTGACGCCGCCGAGCCGCCGCCCGGCTGGCCCTTCGGCCTGGGCTTCGTGCAACTTGTGAGTTCGGGGCTGGACTTCTTCCCCCGCTGGCTGCTCGACGGCCCGCCGGTGGCCAGCGCCCGGGGCGCCACGGCCAGCAGCATCGCCGAGTTCGCCCTGGCGGCCATCTTCGCTGCCGCCAAGCAATTGCCCGAGCTGTGGATCGACAACGCCGAGGCCTGGCAGCAACGCCCACTGGCGTCGCTCGCCGGCAGCACCCTCGGCCTCTATGGCTTCGGCAGCATCGCCCGCGAGCTGGCGCGCAAGGCCCGTGCGCTGGACATGCAGGTGCTCGCCCTGCGGCGCTCGGCGCAGCCCTTCGGCATGGACGGCGTGCAGCGCGCCGCCGACATCCACGAACTGTTCGCCCGCGCCGACCACCTGGTGCTGGCAGCGCCGGCCACCGCCGAGACGCAACAGGTGGTGAACCGCGAAACCCTGGCCTCGGCCCGCCCCGGGCTGCACCTGATCAACGTCGCGCGCGGCTCCCTGGTGGACCAGGCCGCGCTGCTCCAGGCCCTGGACGAAGGGCGCCTGGCGCTCGCCAGCCTCGACGTCACCGAGCCCGAGCCGCTGCCGGCCGGGCACCCGTTCTACAGCCATCCCCGTGTACGGCTGAGCCCCCACACCTCGGCCAACACGCCGCAGGTGTACCGCAACCTCGCCGCGCTCTTGGCACGCAACCTCGAACGTTTCCAGAGCGGACAACCGCTGGAAAACCTGGTGCAGGCCGGGCGCGGCTACTGAGCCGCCCGCCCTTCAAGGAGAAACCGCATGACCGCCAGGCTGACCGGACTCACCGGCACCCCGCAACCCACGGCCTACTCGCTGCCCCGCGACGGCCACACCGTGTTCCGCTGGCAGGAGCCCCCCCAGCAACCCACGGTCGAGGCCGAGCGCCTGCTGCGCAAGCAGCGCCTGGCCGGCTCCTTCCGCCTGTTCGCCCGCCACGGCTTCGACATGGGCGGCGCCGGCCACATCACCGTGCGCGACCCGGAGTTCCCCGACCATTTCTGGGTCAACCCGGTGGGCGTGTACTTCGGCCATATCCGTGTCTCCGACTTGCTGCTGGTCAATCCCCACGGCGAGATCGTCGAAGGGCAGGGCGCACTCAACCTCGCCGCTTTCGCCATCCATGCCGCGCTGCACGACGCCCGCCCGGACGTGGTCGCCGCTGCCCACGCCCATTCGCTTTACGGCAAGGCCTGGTCCAGCCTCGGGCGCCTGCTCGACCCGCTGACCCAGGACGCCTGCGCCTTCCACGGCAAGCACGCGCTGTTCGACAACTTCACCGGCGTGGTGCTGGAAGCCAGCGAGGGCGCGCGCATCGCCGCCACCCTGGGGCCAAGCAACGTCGCGCTGATCCTGCAGAACCACGGCCTGCTCACCGTCGGCCGCACGGTGGAGGCGGCGGTGTGGCGCTTCATCGCCCTGGACAACGCCGCCCACGCCCAGCTGCTGGCCGAGGCCGCCGGCACGCCGCGTCCCATCCCGCCGGAGGTGGCGCAGCACACCGCGCGCCAGGTGGGCACCGAATTCGGCGGCTGGTTCAGCTTCCAGCCGTACTGGGACCGCCTGTTGCGCGACGAGCCCGACTTCCTCGACTGATTGCAAGGAGCACCCATGAACCGCCGTCACTTCCTCCAGTACTCCGCCCTGGCCGGGCTCGCCTGCACGCTGCCCACGGCCTTCGCCCGGGACTGGAGCGGCCTGGGCCTCAACGTGGCCACCTACAAGGGCGCGGCGCCCACCTTCTTCGACGAGGCGGGCATCGAACGCCCGCCCTACGCGGTGAAATACGCCGAGTTCAACGGCGGCAACCTCGGCTTCGAAGCACTGATCAGCGGCACCCTGGACCTGGCGCCCATGAGCGAGATCCCACCCATCTTCGGCATCAAGAACCAGGCGCCGGTGAAGCTCATCGCCGTGCTCACCGGCGACGTCAACAACCAGGCCTTCGTGGTGCCCAAGGGCTCGACCATGCAGTCCCTGGCGGAGCTGTCGGGCAAGCGCGTGGGCTACATCCGCTCCACCTCGTCGCACTACATGCTGCTGCGCGCGCTGAAGGAGCAGGGCCTCACTCTGGCCGATATCCAGCCCTTCGCCCTCACGCCCCAGGACGGTTTCGCCGCCTTCCAGAACGGCAACCTGGATGTCTGGGTGACCTTTGGCTACTTCATCCAGCTCGCCGAGCTGCGCAGCGGCGCGCGGGTGCTGCGCACGGGGCAGGGCTACCTCTCCGGCAACTACGTGATCGCCGCCAACCAGCGCGCCATCGCCGACCCGGACAAGCGCGCCGCCATCGAGGATTACGTCCAGCGCGAATACCGCAGCTGGCAATGGGTGCAGCACAACCCGGAGGCCTGGGCGGCCAAGAGCGAGAAGATCCTCGGCATTCCCCGCGAAGTCTTCCTCGCCCAGTACAAGGCGCAAAGCGGGCCGCGCGTGCTGCAGGCGGTGGACGATGCGGCCGTGCGCTCGCAGCAGGAGGTGGCTGACACCTTCTTCGAGGCCGGCGTACTGCCGCAACGCTTGGACGTGGCGCCGTTGTGGGACCGGAGCTTCAGCTGGGGTTGAGCCGCTGCAACACGCCGGGTTTCACCCGACCTACAAGAACTGCCAAGGACACGGCTCCATGCCCTTCAAGCCACCCCTGATCGTCCTGGCGCTGCTCACCGGCAGCGCCCAGGCCGCCGATGTGCCGGCCGATGTCCGTGCGCTGCACGAGCGGCTGCTGGTACTCGACAGCCACCTCGACACGCCCATGCAACTGGCGCGGCCCGGCTGGGATATCAGCCAGCGCCACCGCTACGCCGACGACCTGTCCCAGGTCGACCTGCCACGCATGCGTGAAGGTGGGCTGGATGGCGGCTTCTTCGCCGTATTCACGCCCCAGGGGCCGCGCTCGGCGGAAGGGCGCACCCTGGCCAGCGAGCACGGCCTGGCGGTGATCACCCGCATCCGCGACATGGTTGCTGCGCGACCCGGTGAGTTCGCCCTGGCCAAGCGGGCGGAGGAGGTGCCCGGCATCGTCGCTTCGGGCCGCCGCGTGGTGCTGATCAGCATGGAAAACGCCGAGCCCCTGGCCGCCGACCCCGGCCGCCTGGCCACCTACCGGCGCCTGGGGCTGCGCATGCTCGGCCTGGTGCACGCGCAGAACAATTCATTCGCCGACTCGGCCACCGCGCTGCCGGAATGGCACGGCCTCAGCCCTGCGGGGCGCGAGCTGCTGGGGGAGGCCAATCGGCTGGGCATCCTCATCGATGTATCCCATGCCTCCGACGCGGTGTTCGACCAGGTGCTGCAGCTGTCCCGCGCCCCGGTGATCGCCTCCCACTCCGGCGCCCGCGCCATCGCCCCGCACCCACGCAACCTCGACGACGCCCGCTTGCGCAGGCTCGCCGAGAAAGGCGGGGTGGTGCAGGTCAACAGCTACCCCAGCGACCTCGTCCCGCGCCCACCAAACCCCGAGCGCGACAAGGCCCTGGGGCCGCTGTACCGAGAGTTCCGCCTGGCCGCCAGCCTCTCCCCGGAGCAGGTGGCCGACCTCGCCCGACGCATCCGCGAAACCGAAGCCCGCTACCCGCTGCCGCCTACGCGCCTGGACGACTTCATGGCCCACCTGCTGCACATCCTCGACGTGGTCGGCCCGCAACACGTCGGCATCGGCGCCGACTGGGACGGTGGTGGCGGCGTGGAAGGCCTGCGCGACGTGAGCGACCTGCCACGCATCAGCCAACGCCTGCTCGCCGCCGGCTACAGCGAGCAGGACCTCGCCGCCATCTGGGGCGGAAATCTATTGCGGGTGCTCGCAGCAGCCGAAGCTGCCGGGACAGCTCCGTAGGTTGGCACCGAGCGTAGCGAGGCCCAACGCAGCGACGTCCAATCTCGCAACGTTGGGCTTCGTGCCTCAGCCCAACCTACGGGATGGTGCCGACGCCATTCGCGAGCAGAGCTCGCTCCTACGGGCGCCACCCCGACCCACGCTGCCGCCGTCGCTGATGGGTTTCGCTTCGCTCTACGCCATCCTACGAAGGAGCGCGCCAGCCTCATCTCAATCCATCACCACATGGGGCAGGAAGCGGCTGGTGTCCTTGGTGATCAGGCTGTCGTCTTCGCGGATGCCCATGCCCGAGGCGGTGTCGCCCACGATCCAGGAGCCGATCAGGGTGTAGCTGTCGCTGAAGCGGGGCAGGGGGGAGAACTGCTGGAGGATGTAGGGGGCATCGGTGTAGGGGCCGTCCTGCAACACCACTTCGTCCTGCGGGGTGCGGATCTCGATGTTGGCGCCTTCGCGGGAGAAGAAGGGTTTGCGCACCCAGCCCTTGGGTACTGGCGCGCGCGGGTCGGCGTCCACCCGCGAGGGCAGCAGGTTGGGGTGGCCTTCGTTGAATTTCCACAGCAGCGGCAGGATGCCCTTGTTGCTGATGATGGACTTCCAGGCCGGCTCGACGAATTGGGTGTCGCACCCCGGCACGGCCTTGCCGAAGGCCTCGCTGAAGATGTGCTCCCAGGCGTGCAGCTTGAACAGGCGGGGAATCCACTGCCCCTGCAGGTCGACGAAACGCCCGTCGCCGGTGAGGCCGATGTCCTCGATGTCGATGTGCCGCGCGTCGATGCCGGCCAGGCGCGCCATCTGCGCGAGGAAGTCGGTGGTGCCCCGGTCTTCCACCGAGCCGGAGATGGCGGAGAAGTGGAAAGGGATCTCCTTGCCGAAGGTGCCGAATGCGCGGATCAGGTCCTCGGCCAGGGTGTTGAACTGGTCGGCCTCGGCGGGCAGCACGCCACGGCGTATCTGGTCTTCCAGCCAGAGCAACTGCACCGAGGCGCATTCGAGCAGGGAGGTGGGCGTGTCGGCGTTGATCTCCAGCAGCTTGGCCGGGCCCGTGCCGTCGTAGCTGAAGTCCATGCGGCCGTAGAGGTGCGGGTGCCCCTCCCGCCAGGAGGTGCGGATCAGATCGAAGAACGCCGGCGGTATCGCCAGGCCGGTGAGCAGCTCCTCGCTCGCCACCACGCGCTCGACCACGTCGAGGCACATCTCGTGCAGCTCGCGGGTGGGTTGCTCGATGTCACGGGTCACCTGCTCGCGGGTGAAAAGGTAGTAGCCGCGCTCGTCCCAGTAGCGTTCGCCGTCGATGGTGTGGAACAGGAAGCCTTCACGCTCGACCTGTGCCTGCCAGCCCGGACGTTCTTCGATGCTGATCTTCTTCATGCGGGTTCTTCAGCCTCCGAAGCCAAAACCGCCGGTCTTGCCACCCCAGCCGCCGCGGGCGTTGGCCTGGGAGCCGAAACCGCCGCGGGAGATGGTGGAGGCCACCGCCGAGCCGCTGGTGCTCGACTTGCTGCTCAGGCTCTTGCCCAGGGTCTGCTGGGTGTAGGTCGAGGTCGGGCTGTTGCGGGCCTGGTTGGAGCGGCTGAAGGTCTTGCCCTGTTCGATCTGCCGGGACAGCGTGGAGGTGCTGTAGCTACCCCGGGCATCGCGGTAGCGGTAGATCGGCTGGGAGTAGTAGTGGCTGCCGCCGTTGCCCAGCATCTGGCCGATGAGGATGCCGGTGACCAGGCCGTTGTCGCTGTGGCCGGTGCTGTGCACCACCTGCTGCTCGGCCTGCTCGTAGGTGCTGCGGGACACCTCGTTGGTCATCGACAGCTCGAAGCCGGCCAGGCGCGGCATGAACTTGCCGTTGGAGGTGGGCTGGCAGTAGTCGGGCACGAAGTCGGCGTCGCAGGCGGCCTGGCTGTCATAGGTCGGGGCGATCTGCTTGTGGTCGGCCATGGCGGTCATGTACGCGTCCGAGCAGACGTCGACGGGGAACTTGTCGGCGACGCAGGCCTGTACGTTCTTGAACGTCTTGGTCGCGGTGATCTGCATGGTGTCCTGCGGGTCGTTGCACCCCGCCAAGGCCAGCGGCAGGGTGCCGGCGAGCACCAGTTGGATGGAATTGCGCTTTCTCATAAAGGTCTCCTTGCGCTGCCGGTGATCAGGTCGAAGGGGTCATGCAGGCGGAGTTGAGCAGGCCGATGCTGATGGCCACGGCGCCGGAGTAGATGGCGGCGGCATGTTCGCCACGGGCGATGCGGCCGGGCAGGTCCTTGAGCACCAGGCTGGTGACGAAGAACGCCAGCAGCTGGACGATGGCGGCGATCACCACCCAGACCACGAAATCGAGGACGCTGACGCTGTAGGTGATGATGTTGCTGGCCGGCAGGGCGAAGCCGATCAGCGAACCCGCCAGGGCGATGGCGGCCGCGCTGTTGCCTTCGCGGATCAGGGCGAACTCGCGGTGCGGGGTGACGCGGGTGTAGATGAACTGGAACAGGGCGAACAGCGCCGCCGCGACCAGGATGTAGATGACGAAGCCGATGACGGCGGTGGAGTTGAGCGACATGCGGAGCGCGTCGAGCATGGTGGATCTTCCTTGGTCAGAGAACTTGGATGTCGGTGATCTGCAGTGTCACGCCCACGGCGGTGGTCAGGGCGATGGCACCTTCTTCGTCTTCCTCCACCGAGAAGAGCAGGAACTCCCTCCGGTTGAGCAAGCCGATCTCGCGGGCGTAGAGCATGCTTTGATGCTCGACGCCGTAGCTGGCGTCTGGGCTGACGACGTATTCGTGCAAGGGCACCAGTTCGGTCTGGCCATCCTCGCTGCCCCACTGGCGGCCGTATTCCTCGCCCTCCAGCTCGTAGACCTGCATGCCGATGCGCGCGTTGGGCCCGGCCAGGCGCAGCAGCTCCTCACGGCTGGCGATGGGGGTGACCTGGTGGTAGCCGAACAGGATCACCGCCTCGATATCGCTGTCCTGCGGGCCGTTCATGATCACCTGGAGGAAGTAGTCCTCGTCGTCCAGGTAGTAGCGCTTGATCCGCGTGGACTGGCCGAGCTCGATGGTGCCCACGGCCCAGATCTTCTCGTCGCCGGGGAGGGTGACGTGGGACTGGCCTTCGAGCAGCGTCGCCAGCGAACGGTCCAGGCAAAGCATGCGGCCTGCCGCCAGCCCCAGGGGGCGGCTGTCACTGGGGTGGCGGCGCGCGTCGGCCGAGGGCAGCGGTGGTTCCAGGCCCAGCCAGCGCTTGAGCTTGCTCATAGTGCGTTCTCCTCCAGGCGTTCGCTGGCGATGTAGAAGATTTCCCCGCCGTGGATCTCCATCCCGTTGGGCGGGTTGATCTCGAAGCGGGCGGAGCCCGAGGCGCGATAGCCGATGAGGGTGGCATCGTGGTCCTGGCGCAGGCGGATGTACAGCTCGCCGCAGGTGCCGGCGAAGCCCTGGGGCAGCACGTGGCGGAATTGCGTGGCACCGTCGCCGACGCACAGCAGCTCGGTGACCACGGCGCTGGAGCCCGGGTCCTGGGAGGCGCGCACCAGCATCTCGATGGCCATGTTGGAGGTGCATTCCAGCTCGGGGGCGTAGCGGCGGGCGAGGGCGGCGCGCTCGGAATCGTTGAAGTGCGCGACCACATGGGCGCGGGTGCCGATCGCCTTGATGGTGAGGACGATGGCCAGGGTCAGGCTGTCGGAGCGGGTGTGCACGAGGACGCGTTCCGCGCGCTCGATGCCGGCCCGGCGCAGCAGCACCGGGTTGTCCAGTGAATCACCACGGACGAAGGAGGCGCGCCCCGGCATGGGGTTTTCCTCGATCAGCGCGTCGCAGATCACCAGGCTGTCGTCCCGCGTGGCTTCGTCCTGGTACAGCAGTTCGACGATGCGCTCGCTGGCTTCGCCTTCCCAGCCGATGAGGACGGTGTGGCCCTTGAGGTTGGAGTAGTCGCCCAGGCCTTTCATGTTCTTTCTCCAGAGTTCGCCGACCGAAGCCGATGCCTTGCCGATGACCGCAGTGAGCAGGGCGATGCCGCCCAGCATGATCCACAGTGCCGTGACGAGTTTGCCGAAGGCGCTCTTGGGGGAGAGATCGCCATAGCCCACGGTCGTCGCGGTGGTGAAGTAGAAATAGGTGAAGTCCTGCCCTTGCAGCAGGTGCTGCTCCCCGGCCAGCGCCAGCAGCAGGTAGGACGCCAGGTAGTGGACGGCCAGCAACGAGCCGATGCCGGCCCAGCCGAAGCGCTGGAAAAAGGCAGACGTGTGGTACCGCAACAGCAAGATCAGCGACATGGAATCAGCTCCATTGATCCTTTCTCGAGTGGTTCAGGGGATGGCGGGGGACGGTTCAGGTGGCGGTGTCGAGCAGCGTCTTCGAATGCATCAGCCAGGCGACGATGCAGCCGGCGATGGCACCGGCGATATGGGATTCCACCGAGATTCCCGGGGTGGGAATGAAGCCGAAGATCAAGCCGCTGTAGCCGGCGAGCGCCACCAGGGCGACCAGCAGGCTGGCGAAGCTGCGTTGGTACCAGGCGCGGGCCAGCAGGTAGGTCCAGAGCCCGAAGATCAGGCCGCTGGCGCCGATGTGCAGGCTGTAGCGGGCGAACAGCCAGACCATGCCGCCGCCGAGGATGCTGATCAGCAGCGCAACGCGGATATAACGGCTGAGCCCCTCGGTGGACACCAGCCAGCTGAGGATGATGAAGGGCGGCAGGTTGCTCAGCAGGTGGCCGAAGGAGCCGTGCAGGAAGGGCGCGAAGATCAGCCCCTGGAGCCCGCTAAGGGTACGCGGGAGGATGCCGTGATGGACCAGGCTGTTGGCGGTGAGGGCGTTGATCACCTGGACCACGGCCATGATCGCCGCCAGTGCCAGGATGACCCTGAGTCGCTTGCCGGTTTCCATCTGCGTTTCCCGAACTCCATTTGCGGGTAAAGAGGTGGGCAGGCGACCGGGGGCCGCCTGCCGGGCGCGGATTCTACTGCGATCCGTCCGGGGTCTGCTTGGCTTTCAAACGGGCCAGCACGTCGGCTGCGCTGCCGCTCTGGGCACCGATGCCGGCTTCCTGCAGGCGACGCTCGAGGTCGCCGCCGTTGGCGGAGGCCTGGAGCTCTTCGGCGGCGGCCAGGCGGGCATCCTGCTCGTCCTGGCGCTGGCGCAGGCGGTTGAGGCTGTCCAGGGCGGACTCGACCTTGCCGTTGGCGCCACCGGTGGCTTCGGCGGTGGCGACGCGGGCCTTCTGCACCACTTCGCGGGCCTTGGCCATTTCGATTTGCTGCTTCAGGCTCTTGAGCTGGCCTTCGGCTTTGTTGACCTGGGCGTGCAGCAGGTCGGCCTGCTTGCCGAACTGCTCGGCCTGGCTGCGTTCCTGGTCGCGCTGCGCCTCGATCTCGGCGATGCGGCTGGCGCACTCCAGGGCCAGGCTTTCCTCGCCCTTGTTGAGGGCGGCGGTGGCCTTGGCTTCCCAGTTGGCGACATCGGCGTTGAGGCTTTCCAGGCGTTGCTGCGACAGCTTCTGCTTGGCCTTGATGTCCACCAGCCCGTTCTTGGCCTGCAGCACGGCGCGGTCGGCATCACGCATTTCCTGTTCGAGGATGCGGATGGCGTTGGCGTCGACGATGGCTTCGCCGACTTCGGAGGCGCCGCCACGGACGGCGGTGATGATCTTCTTCCAGATACTCATGAAAACTTCTCCTTGAATGGATTCGGTCAAGCCTTGAAGTGGTCTTCGAAGGCTTCGACGGCGCGGATCACGTTTTCCGCCAGGGTGTAGATTTCCTGGACGATCACGGTGAGCGAGGACGCGGAGCTGAGGGCACCGAACATGGAGTACACCTCCTGGCCGTCGATGATCTCGACGCCCACCGAGGACAGCGGGAACAGGTCGCGGGTACGCAGCACCAGTGCGTTGAACGCGTTTACGTCTTCCACCAGTTCGAGCGGCACCAGGGTTACGTCCACCATGATGTGGTCACCCTCGACTGCCAGGTAGATCGGCAGGTCGCCGTACTCGGTCATGGTCAGCCTGAGCCCGGCCTGCTCGCCGTCGACGACGCTCAGCAGGATCTCGCCAGACGTCACCAGGGCCAGCTCGGCCAGGGCGTTGTGCAGCGAGTTGAGGGTCCAGTTGCTGTTCTCGGTCATGTAGTCCTCCAGTTTGACTCGGTCGCCCAGGTAGGGCTGCCGTAATGCTCTCTCGATGCCCTTCAGGGCGTTCACGTTCTCGGGAAGGATCCAGAACTCACGTTTCACCAGTCCCGCTTCGCGGAGCCGGTTGCGCATATCCCGGACGTAGTCGGCCGAAGACTTCCCGGTGCTTCCGGCGGCCTTCTTGCCTACTTTGTCCGTCGTGGTCTTGCGAGGCATCTGCCTTCCTCCTCAAGGGTGTGGTGAGCAAATTACTGCGATTTTCGTCGGCGCGCAATTCCTTACATGAAAGATTTTTTCATCTTTCATGTAAGGGAAATATTTGGGTTCCAGAGGCCCCTCGGCGAGGGTGCTCTTCGGGCCGGTCGGTGACGAGACGGTAGCCCGGGCTTCAGCCCGGGAACGAAGCCTCCGGCATCCCCGGACTGAAGTCCGGGCTACAGACCGTAGGTTGGCGCCGAGCGCAGCGAGGCCCAACGCAGCGATCTCCAACCCCGCAACGTTGGGCTTCGTGCCTCAGCTCAACCTATGGGACCGTGCAACGCCATTCGCGAGCAGAGCTCACTCCTACGGTCGCCACCCCATCTCCCAGCCCCGTAGGGGAGGGACGGCGTTCAGCGACCCCATACTGGCGTCGCTGATGGGTATCGCTGTGCTCGATGCCGTTCTGAACTCACTTCTTGCCCCTCAGTCCTTGGACTACCCGGCATTTGCAGACACTGCGCGTTCACGTTCAGACATTTCCGATTTCTTTTCGATTTCAGCATTCCGAACCTTGGAAGCCACGGCGTCTTGCCCTCCTGGATTACTCGGCTGGCGACGCCGTTCGCTACCAGAAGTGCACTTCGCACCCTGGTTCAACGGAACGACAACGGAAAGGGAATCGATATGGCAACCGGCTATTTCATCCGCCGAGGCGACAAGACCAGTTGTGGCGGTGTGGTGATCGAGG